>JAGQWR010000043.1 GCA_020437105.1 Saprospiraceae bacterium | reverse complement strand
ACTTCGTTAAAAATACTCGCCATAGCTACCCCGATAATTATCGGGGATGACTGTGTTTTTTGCCTTGTAGGCCAAAAAAATAAATTTGTTAAAATTTCCCAAACCACTTGCGCTTGGGTATACCTTGTCTGACCTCAGGCATAAAATTCCGCCAACACCACAGAATCCACAAAGCACAAAAAAGCAGCTCATGGGAAAATCTACACTTCTAACCTTTCTGTTAATACTCTTTTCGGCTGCCTGTATAAACGGGCAAACACTCTTTTTTGAAGAAGACTTTGAAACGGATGGAAACGGTACCCGCTATACTTCGTCTAACGAATTTTTTGATGGCGAAGATGATTATTTTGGTCGGGTCTTCGGACCGACCCTGGAATATGGTGCATCAGGTTCCACAAATGTAATTACGCTGACCGGCGCTGGGAGTTCAAGTAGCCAAATCGGTAATTACACCGGATACAACGGCATGCATTTGATTTGTGGAGAGGATCTCGATGATGATGGAGGTGATGGACTGGATACAAAAACCATCACTTTTACAATTGATATTTCGTTTGCCTCGACCATCACTTTCAGAGGCTTATTTGGTGCTGGCAATGAAAACGTCTGTAATGACGGAAATGCATATGATGGTGCCGACTATATGAAGGTATTCTATGATGTGGATGGAGGCGGAATGGTGGAAGCTCTTTGTTTCAATGCGGATATTGGATGTAACATTCCAACGGATGTGTTCAATGAGCCATTGCACCATGATCCAAATTGCGATGGTGATGGGGGGGAAGGAGATTTGATGAGCGGAGCACTGACTGAATACAGTTTCTCCATTCCGGATGGAACCACGCTGACTCTGAAGATCGAAGTCTATATGGATGCAGCTGAAGAAGAAATTGCTTTCGACTGGTTCCGGCTTTACGCAGTTACTGTAGTACCAATCAGCCTGACACGATTTGAGGCTGCTCAAACAGAAGCTGGTGTGCTTGTTGAATGGGAAACCGAGCAGGAACAAAGCAACGACTTTTTTGAAATCGAGCGCAGCATTGATGGATCTGACTTTGTTTCGATTGGCCGGATTGAAGGCGCTGGCGATTCTTATGAAGCAATTGCTTACCAGTTTTTGGACAAACAACTACCATCCCACGGTGAATTGTTATACTACCGCTTAAAACAAACCGACTTTGATGGCACTGCTACTTATTCAGATATTCGCTCCGTGCGAATGGAGTCTAATGCTAATAATGCCCTCAGCATTTCACCTAATCCAAGCGACCAGGAAACCATCCAAGTACAATGGACTGGGGTAAACCCTACCGAAATGTCGGTCATCCGGATTTTTGATCTGCAGGGCCGAATGATCCAAAGTTGGCAAGTGGAGCCGGGTAATACCGGTATTGGCCTGGACCTGAGTACATTTAACAATGGGTTATACATTTTGGAATGGCGTTCAGGTGCTAATGTTCAAACAGAACGTTTTGTGAAAATCGTTCGCTAATACCCGGGGAAACATTTTTAAAACTTTTTTGTTTTAAATCTTGACAATTATAAACAAATAGTTTATTTTTGAATGGAATTAAACATTAAAGTGATGAATTTACAGGTATTAGTGAGCAAGAAAGGAACGCGGGTTGTCACTGCCTCTAATCTCTTTATGGCATTGGAATTACCCCAATCTCAATACAGCAAACAGGTAATCCGCTGGATTACAGATAGTTACGAATTTCATGATGGCATCCGAACTCCGGAACGCCTGAAGGATTATGCAAAGCGATCTGTACCTGGTAGTCCGGTACCGGATTACTACCTATCTGTAGAATTCGCTAAGCTGGTTGCCTTGCGATCCAGCAGCAGGCATAAACTTAAATATGCGAAGCACCTCTATGCGCTGGAAGATCATGATGATCAGGATGCACGTCTGAGTCCGGATCAGGTGCTCGCCATGTTGGAATTAACCAAAGTCATGGGTTTGGTTTCCTGCCAGACTGCCAGTGAGCAGCGGCATTTACAGACTTATGAAGATCGCAATCAGGGAAAACCAAATCAATGGTGGAATTTCCGGGAGCGATTACTGGGATATTCTTCTGGTAAACTCCAAGATCAAATGCGTCAGGTTGGAAAATCTGGCCATGGAAAATCCCAACGTCAGATGCTGGTACATCTGGATAAATATGAAATGGTGCGCACCGGTGTGATTGATCTGTTTATGTCATTAGGCAAAACAGCTCCCTATGCCAAAAAACTGGGCGATCTGGCAAAAGCCCTTGCCAGGGAATTAAATGTTGAAATCTTTGATGATCGATCCGGTATTCCCGCAGGTCTTTCGCCCAATGTGAATACCCGGCTGGCCGGAGAAGTAAAGGACCCTAAAGCCGGGGAGTTTTTAGCTCTTTGGCAATAAATTTCACCCTGCATAGGCCGTTTGTATAAGGTAAAGTAATCACCCGATTATATCATTTGCTCGATTCTCTGAGGATCGAGCATTTTTTTTTTTTGATCCTGCCCAGGATTACTTTAAGAAACCCTGGCCCCTCGACTTTCAACCATAAGCCACTATTACGTAATAGGCAATATATCGAATCGTGCTGTTGGCATAACCATAAGTCTTTCTTCCCGGATTAATTTCCCGGTTCGCTCACAAACACCATAGGTGCCATCTTCAATCCGTTTTAGCGCTGCTTCTAACTCTTTAAGCTTGTCCTCAAGTCTGCGAATCAACTGTTGATTTTTAGCTTGTTGTTGAAAGTGTTTACTGTTTTGATTAAAATCTACCTGAGCACCAGCTATGTATTCTTTCTGGTCTTTTTGATTTGTGAGAAGACTGTTTAGCTCTTCCGTTGTTTCTTGTAAATTTCCTTCAATAAGGTCTTTAAACTTTATCAATTTTGCAGGAGTGTATTGTTGTGTTTGATTCGACATACGACAATCTTTTTTAGTAAATACGGTACTTTATCCAGGACGGATAAATGGCCGGTATTACTAAAAAGGATTGGAAGCGAGAATGTTCGCTTAACCAAAGGCAGAAAGAAAACTACATCAGTACTTCTAATATTCGGATAGCCGCACTTGAAATCTTGGTTCCCGGGCCGAATACTCCTAACACGCCCTGCTCATATAAAAAGTCATAATCCTTTGAAGGAATGACACCCCCTACTACGACCATGATATCTTCCCGGCCTAACTTGGCGAGTGCTTCGATCGTTTGAGGAACAAGGGTTTTATGTCCGGCAGCCAAAGAGGAAATTCCCAGGATGTGTACATCGTTTTCAGCTGCTTGCAAAGCTGCTTCCGCGGGTGTTTGAAAAAGCGGACCAACATCCACATCGAAACCCAAATCAGCAAAACTACTGGCAATTACTTTTGCACCCCGATCGTGCCCGTCTTGTCCTAATTTTGCCACCATGATTCTCGGCCGGCGCCCTTCTTGTTCCGCAAAGCGGTCGGTTAATTCACGGGCTTTGATAAAATCTGCATCCATTTTTATTTCGCTTGCATATACACCTGAAACAGATTTTGAAGCAGCTTGATAGCGGCCAAATGCCCGTTCCATAGCGTCTGAAATTTCACCAAGTGTAGCGCGGAATCTGGCGGCCTTAACAGCTGCTTCGAGTAAATTCCCCTCCCCTCCTGATGCGACCAAAAATAATTCCTCCAATGCTTCCTGTACAGCCGACTCATTCCGTTCAGCACGAATTTTTTGAAGGCTTTTTATCTGTCCTTCCCGCACAGCCGAATTATCCACCTCCAGCAAATCTATGGGTATCTCTGAATCAGGTGGAAAAATGTTTACCCCGACAATCTTTTCCAGTCCGCTGTCAATGCGTGCCTGCTTTCGGGCAGCTGCTTCTTCAATTCGAAGTTTAGGTAAGCCCTGTTCTATAGCCTTGGCCATCCCGCCTAAAGACTCTACCTCCTCAATATGTTTCCAGGCCTTTTCAACTAATTCTGCGGTTAAACTTTCTACATAATAGGATCCGCCCCAAGGATCAACAACAGGCGTTATTTCTGCCTCCTTCTGGAGGAATTTCTGGGTATCCCGGGCAATCTTCGCTGAAAAATCTGTTGGCAGTGCAATCGCTTCATCCAGCGAATTGGTATGCAAAGACTGGGTGCCACCCATCACTGCAGCCAGGGCTTCCACCCCGGTACGGGCAATATTATTAAAAGGATCCTGCTCTGTGAGGCTGTAGCCGGAGGTTTGACAGTGCGTACGGAGCATCTCAGACTTTGCATTCTTTGGACTAAATTCCCGGACTAATTTCGACCATAGTATTCTGCCTGCACGTAATTTGGCAATCTCCATAAAGAAATTCATCCCAATAGCCCAAAAGAAAGACACCCGGGGCGCAAAATCGTCAACTTGCAATCCGGCTGCCAATCCGGCTCGGATATACTCCACGCCATCAGCCAAAGTATAGGCCAATTCTAAATCAGCAGGGGCACCTGCTTCGTGCATGTGGTACCCACTAATGCTAATAGAATTAAAGCGGGGCATTTTTAATGCCGTATAAGAAAAGATATCAGCGATAATTCGCATAGAAGCAGCTGGTGGATAGATATAGGTATTTCGCACCATGAATTCCTTCAGAATATCATTTTGGATGGTGCCACTTAATTTCTCCGGTGACACACCCTGTTCTTCCGCTGCCACAATAAAAAAAGCCATAATGGGCACTACCGCGCCATTCATGGTCATAGACACCGACATTTGATCTAATGGAATTTGATCAAACAGCAATTTCATATCCTCTACAGAATCAATTGCCACACCAGCCATCCCTACATCCCCGGATACCCGCTCATGGTCCGAATCATAACCTCGGTGGGTAGCCAGGTCAAATGCGACAGACAACCCTTTCTGACCCTGAGCCAGATTGCGACGATAAAAAGCATTGCTTTCTTCAGCTGTTGAAAATCCGGCATATTGCCGAATGGTCCACGGACGGCCAACATACATGGAGGAATATGGGCCTCTTAGAAATGGAGAAATGCCCGAAACAAAGTTTAAATGTACTTGTCCGGCACGCGTTTCAGGACCATATTCTGATTTGACAGAAATTCCTTCCTGGCACAAATAATCTGCTTTCCCGGAAACGGGTTTTGCATATTGTTTTTCGCCAGCCCGGGGGTCAAAATTATGCTTCGAGAAATCCATAGGTTTTATTGGCTTAAAGGATTCCGCACAAAGGTACAAAGCACAAACCCAAAAAGGGAAAAGGCTGTCTGACAATGCAGACAGACCTTTTCCGGACGTCGAAAAACTACCTAATTCTTATTTGCTCAGTTCAAAGCGAACCGGCAAGCTAAATTGTACCCGAACCGCACGCCCTTGCTGCATTCCTGGAATCCACCTGGGCATCTGCTTAACAACACGCAAGGCTTCCCGTCCACAACCGCCTCCAATATCCCTGACCACCTTTGCATTCGTAATGGAGCCATCTTTTTCTACAATAAACTGAACAACAACCATCCCGGAGATGCCAACTTCTCTGGCTGCAGCCGGATAATCGATCGCACTACCCATAAACTTCAGCAACTCCAGAGTGGCACAGGCTTCTTTTTCGCTACGTTTCATATCCTGGTCTTCGCAACCCGGGAAACGTGGCATAACCTCCACCACCAACAAGGGAATATTATCGTCTGGCACTATAATTGGTGGCTCTTGTCTTGGTGGATCAGGCTTAAGCGGATTTGGATCTAAACCGGGTAATCCAATAGGTACAGGATCGCTAATGTCGATCGGACCAATCGGATCAACTGGTGCAGGCACAGGCTCCAAAATCAAATTATTGATCGGAACAGGAGGTGGTGGCGTTTTTAATTTCGGATCAGCCGTACGGATTATCTCAATTACCTGATGGTCGTAAATAACCTCAGACTCCGTAATGTAAACCTCTGGCTCTACAGAATAATTAAAAGCCAGAATAACCATACTTAAAGAAAGTACGAATCCAAGTTTGAGAAAGATACCTCGATCTTTCTCCCAGCGAGTTGGTTCTCTTCGGGACATAATTCAATATTTTAGAATGAATTTTCCCGCGCGAGACAGGGATCAGATTTGACCGCCTGTAGAAGCTTCCGGTAGAGAGATGTAGGCAATATCCACTTTGGTGCATCCTGCCCGAAAAAAACTGTAATTTTGCCATTCTCAATCAACGACCTAAGAAAATATATCTGTGATATTATACCACAAACATATACTAGACAACGGCCTCCGGGTAATCATTCACGAAGATGAAAGCACTCCGATGGTCACGGTAAATGTCCTCTACAATGTGGGCGCCAGAGACGAGTCGCCCGATAAAACTGGATTTGCACATTTATTTGAGCATTTAATGTTTGGCGGTTCAGCCAACATCCCCGATTTTGATGACCCGATCCAACGGGCAGGTGGTGAAAACAATGCATTCACCAATAATGATGTGACCAATTTTTACGATGTGCTCCCCGCAGAGAATCTGGAAACAGCGCTTTGGCTGGAGTCAGATCGGATGTTTTCACTGAACTTCTCTGAACAGGTATTAGATGTCCAACGAAAGGTTGTAGTAGAAGAGTTTAAGGAAACCTGTATCAATCAACCCTATGGCGACGTTTGGCATCATCTGGCAGACCTGGCTTATAAGGTACACCCCTATCGCTGGCCCACTATCGGGAAGGTTCCTAAGCATGTAGAAGATGCCACACTGGAAGATGTAAAAGAATTTTTCTATAAATTTTACCGTCCAAACAATGCCATACTTGTTATTGCCGGGAATATTAAAGAAAAAGAAACCCTCGAATTGGTTGAAAAATGGTTTGGAGATATACCGGCAGGCGAAACCCCTGTTCGTAATCTTCCAGCTGAACCTGCGCAAACCAAATTGCAGCAACGTATCAACGAGTCGAATGTGCCGGTGGATGCGCTCTATTTGGCATTCCACACCTCTTCCCGCCAGGATGAGGAATATTACGCAGCAGACCTCTTAACCGATATTCTGGGCAACGGCCCATCTTCCAGACTTTATCGACGTTTGCTCAAGGAACAAAAACTGGTCACTGAAATTGATTGCTATCTCACCGGAAGTATGGACCCCGGATTGCTCATCGTAGAGGGCCGTCCCGCTGAAGGAGTTACCCTGGAGCAATTAGAGACCATAATCTGGAAAGAGCTAAACCAACTCCGGGAAGAAAAACTGGAGGCACGCGAACTTGAAAAAGTCAAAAACAAGCTGGAAAGCACCCACGAGTTTTCTGAAAGCAGTATCCTCAACAAAGCCATGAACCTGGCATTCTTTGAATTGCTTGATGATATAGAATTGATCAATAACGAAATCGACCATTACCGAAAAATTACGCCGGAAGACCTTCAGGCAATTGCTCAAAAATTGTTAACACCCGAAAATTGCTCGGCACTTTACTACCGGGCTCAGGAGGCCGCCTCCTAAAACGCAATTTTTTCACGCAGCAATACCGGATTAAAACCTGCCAGATTTATGGTAAAACTCATTCTCTGGTAAAAAGCCGTTTGCCCATTTTGGTCAAATAAGGCATCTAATTGACTCGAAACTAACAGCGGAAAGGCCAATCCCAGTTGACCGTCAAACACCTCTAAACTCAAGCCTGCTTCCCACCATAATTGATCACCAAAAGTTTTTTCGCTTGCAATTGGTCGGGCATCATCCGAATAGGCCATATTAAAGAAAGGCTTGATCGGCAATTTTCGCGGCATGGGTTTCGGTAAATCTGCCAGGAAGTTAAAGGCGATTAAAAAATTATTGGTACTACCACTTTGTCCGCGATAAGCCGGAGGTAAAGCCGAATAAAATCCGCCTTCACCCGGCATTCGCTGCTGCCACCAGGGTCCAGCCTGATCGCTTCGTCCAAAGAAATAACTATCGTATAAATAATCTCCTGCACCCTGAGAAGCCAAATCAATTGACCAGGGAAAGATCAGCCCCCGATCGCGGTAGGCATTTGACAAAAATCCGCCTGCAAATACCCGAAACTGTAAATCCCGAAATCGCTGGTAGGTAAAGTTATAAGTAAGCTCACCAAATACCTTCAGGTAGGGCTCCGAGCCCAACAAATGATTTGAACGTACTTTGCTTTCCAGATTGAGTTCCCAGGCAACTTCATTAATTGCCTGTTTTAAACCGGATCGGTATTTTAAGCCCAGAAAAACAGCATCATCCCGGAGGCTTTCCACCTCATCAATACCTCTGGAGCGCTCCACACTGGTTCGGGTAGCACTTAACTGGAAATAACGTTCTCCGCTGCGACTCGCCGGATTTTCTAAATCCAGTCGGGCATATACACGCGACATCAGATATTTCTGATAGTAGGCATCCCGCCAATTGTAATTGTTGCTAAACTGCTGCAAAACACCTCCAAGACGAAGTCGGCGAAACTGGTCGCTATCCCGGAAATACGAATTAAAATGAATGGATGTGCGTCCGTTAAGCTGATTCGTCAGCGGAGAATACATTGGAAACAAGCCATACTCCACCTGGCGCTCAACGAGCGAATAGTTATGAATTCCCAGTCCAAACATCCATTTATCATAATCGTTCCAAGCCACCAGTGGTGTCCAGTAGATCATCCGTTTAACGGAATGATCTATGCCTGTCAGAAATTTTAATTTAAAATCCCCAAGTACCGCAAGTTTATTTTGCACTGGCGCCTGGTTATTTACCCGGTAATACTCTACTGTTTTAAATTCGGGATCCAGTTGCAATTTTTCATAATCTCCATTGGGAAATGCCAGGCGCCGTTTACCTGTAAATCCAGGATACCAAGTCAGGCCAACTATAGAATCCTGATGGATACCCGCAATCGGAAAAGGAGCGGGGATTTGCCCGCGGTTTTGTACCGTAACCCAAATCGTATCTCCCTCTACCTTTGCATTTGATAAGCGGTAATCCTGAACCCGTGTACTATACAAAAACCCGTCGAAAAACCAGTCTAATGATTCGCCCGCACTTTGCTCGAGACTAGCCTGGAAATCAGCCGGATCAGGATGTTTGAATTTCCAGTTTTCATAATATGTATGGATAGCTTCTCGAAAAGCATCTGCCCCCAGATAGGCTTCCAGATGCCGAAGCGAGCGGGCAGGTTTTTCATAGGCTGCCAGATAATACGCGCCCGAAAAAAGGGAATCAGAATGAGTATCAGCAATCTGCTCCCGGCCCGATCTGGAGAAATAGAGATAGGCTATTTCATAGAAAGACAGATCCGATCCTTTTGCTATAAACCCGGGTAAAAAATAATCAGCACCAGGTAATCCATCATAATACCTAATAGTATAGGCTTGATCGTGAAAGCTATTCAGCCCTTCGTCCATCCAGGCGTGCCGGCGTTCGTTACTTCCCAAAATGCCATAAAACCAGTTGTGCCCAACCTCATGTGTAATCACCTCATCAAGGCCTTGTGGGTCTCCGGCATAACCGATCACCGTAATCATGGGGTATTCCATGCCTCCTCCGGCACTTAACGCGCTTTGCAAGGCTGTAACCTGAGGCCAGGGGTATTCACCAACCAATTCAGAATAATGCAATACAGCCCGCTCCAAATAGGTCAGCGCATCCTGCCAGTACCATTCTTCCACCAGCGTGAAAAATACCCAACCATCAATGGTTTTTCCGGAAGGCAATTCAATATCCTTATGTAGTACCCGAAATCGTTTATCTGCAAACCAGGCAAAATCGTGTACATTTTCGGCGAGATATCTGATCGTTTTTTGCCTTTCGGCGGAAGGCGGGATAGTATCAAGCAACTTGGCTGCACTCAGAGACATTTTTTCGGGCTTTTTCTCTTCCAGATATGCCCGACTTTTTGCTTCTTCTTCGCGTAAAAATTCCCATTCAGATTCATTTTGCAACACCCCGGTAGCACCGACCAGATAATTCGCCGGAAGGCTGATAGAAACATCAAAAGAACCAAACTCAGAATAAAATTCTCCCTGATCCAGATAAGGCATGGCGTGCCATCCATCCCGGTCATAGACTGCCGGTTTCGGATACCATTGTGTCATTTGATAAGACTCTCCTACATGTCCGATCCGGGAAAAAGAACCCGGAATCTGGAGTAAAAAAGGAATTTCCAGGCGTACTGAATCTCCTGGAGCCAAAGGGCCAGGCAATTCTATCCGGGCAATATCCAAGTAATCAGGATCAAACGACCAATCGAGGGAAGTTCCAGAAATTTGAAAATCCAATTCCAGAAACCCGCCTAATTCTTCCGCTTTCGCGAAATAAAAACGATCATTATTTAAACGGATGAATTGTTTTGACAAAGCCGTTTCCCGATTCAGGTGGCTGTTGGGCCAGAGATTGAAAAAGAGATAATCCAACGTTTCCGGGCTATTATTGATATAAACCAACTCTTCCATTACCTGAAGTTGGTTTAGTTTATCATCCAGCTTGGCGTCTATTCGATAATGAACTTCCTGTTGGAAGTAGGGCACCTCCTGGGCATGAGCGGAAAGTGCAAACAGCAGAAAAATAGCGGGAATTACGAAAAGTCGATTCATGATCTATTACCTTTATTGAATACAAATTACTTCAACTTATGCAAAAGCTGATCACGATTCTCTGCCTCTTTTTATTTTCTTTAAGCATACAGGCGCAGGACACACTTTCTTTTCTTGAAAGCTGGTCAGGAATTTATGTAGGCACCCTTGATATCTATGGTCCAAAGGGTTTAGCTCAATCCTTGCCAATGGAACTCCATATTCTACCCATCGAAGGATCGGAAAATTACTCCTGGTTAATTATTTACGGAGAGGATAAAGTGGAAGGCGCCCGGGATTACATTATCGAACCCACAGATCCGTCAACTGGCCTATATACCATCGACGAGCAAAACACGATCCGAATTGAGGGTTATCTTCGTGGAAATGTCTATGCAGAGGTGTTTACTGTCGCCGGAAGTCAAATCATTGTCACTACCGAAAAACTGGAAGATGGCAACCTGCTCTGGGAAATCCTGGCAAACAGTACAGAACCGGTAAGCAGCACGGGCAATGAGGTATTTGAAGAGGAGGAAATTCCGGAGGTGCTCACTTTTCCGGTTAGTGTGTACCAACGTGCCTTGCTCAAAAAGCAGGACTAAATAGATTCTACTATTTCCATCCAACGTTCTTCATTTTCATCCAGTTCTTTTTGAAGTTCGCCTAACTCAACGGAAAGCTTTTCAATAGAAGCCGGATCCAGGTCATTAGAAGAGAAGGAAGCATGTATTTCTTTTTTGCGCTCCTCTAATTGGACGATCTTGCGTTCGAGGCGTTTGATTTCTTTCTTAGTTTCTCCGGAAGCTTCCCGGACCGGAGTAGCCGTTTGCACAACCGTTTTTTTCTTTTCGGAGGATTCCTGTTGCCTGCGTTCCAGTTCTTTCTGCCTGGTCTCCTCCTGGTATTCCCGATAATTGCCATTAAAATCGCGGATGACACCGTCCCCTTCAAAAACAAAGAGGTGATCCACCAGCTTATCCATAAAATAGCGATCGTGGGTCACAATGATCACGCAGCCCGGAAAATCCAGGAGAAAGTCTTCGAGTACATTCAGTGTAAGGATATCCAGATCGTTGGTAGGCTCATCAAGAATCAAAAAATTTGGATTCCGCATAAGCACAGTCAACAGAAAAAGCCTGCGACGCTCTCCTCCACTTAACTGCGACACATATACCTGCTGATGTTTGCGATCAAATAAAAAGCGTTCGAGTAATTGGGTGGCCGTAAGTTTCGCTCCTTTTTCCAGCGGGATGAATTCAGCAATATCGGTGATCACTTCAAGAACCCGTTTATCCTCCTTCATCTGGATTCCCTCCTGGGTGTAATATCCAAACTGCACGGTATCGCCAATCACCACTTTTCCACCATCGGGACGTTCCTGCTTTGTCATCATCCGGAGGAAGGTCGTTTTACCGACTCCGTTTTTTCCGATGATGCCAACACGCTCTTTCTTTTTGAATTTATAATGAAAATCCTTTACGATAACCAGGTCGCCGTAAGATTTATTCAGGTTGTGCGCTTCGAGGATTTTGCTCCCCATCCGGGCACCTTTAATATCAATCTGGATTTCTTGTTTATCAACAGTCGTATTGGCTTTTTCTTCGATTACATCAAAGGCATCAACCCGTGATTTAGCTTTTGTGGTTCGTGCTTTTGGCATTCTGCGAATCCACTCCAACTCCCTTTTAAACAGTTTTTTGGCCTTGTCCAACTCCACCGCTTCCGTACCATGTCGAAGGGATTTTTTCTCCAGAAATTCGGAGTAATTCCCCTGGTACTTGTATAAACTGCCATTATCCAGTTCGACTATGGTATCACAAATCCGCTCCAGAAAATAGCGGTCGTGGGTTACCAGAAACAAAGTCAGCCTTGGTTGGGCCAGATATTCTTCCAACCATTCGATCATATCGAGATCCAGGTGGTTGGTTGGTTCATCCAATACCAGGAATTCCGGTTCGTCAATGAGCAGTTTTGCCAGTGCCAGGCGCTTTTTTTGTCCACCGGAAAGCGTTCCAACCTTTTTATCCAGGTCGGTGATATTGAGTTTAAACAGAATTTCTTTGACGCGTGCTTCCACATCCCAGGCTTTCAGCTCTTCCATAATGGCTACGGCCTGTTCCATGCGTTTGAGCTGATCCGGGAAAAGCATCGCCTCCTCATATTCTCTTACTGCCTTTATTTGTGGATTTTGGCTATCGAAGATCGCTTCGATAACAGAATCAGAATCACTCAAATCTGGTTCCTGCTGTAGATACCCGATTCGGATATCCTTTCGGGTACGCACTACGCTGGCTTCCCCTTCACCGGATTCGAGGCCTGCAATCAGGCGGAGGAGGGAGGTTTTTCCTGTACCGTTTTTAGCAACGAGGGCTACTTTCTGGCCTTTACTGATCTGCAGATCAATATTGCGGAACAGCACCTTTTCACCGTAGGATTTGGAAACATTTTCGAGAAAGAGATAATTCACAAGCTAGCTCATTTTATTTGAGGCTTCAAAGATAAGCGAGGATAGGGAAAGAGAGGAATTAGTTTGAGTTTGAGTTTGAGTGTGAGTTTGAGTGTGAGTGTGGGTGTGGGAATTGTAAATAAGTCTTCAAAATTGTGGTCTAGGGCCTTTGGCCCGGTCTAGTTGGCCTGTCGGCTTCACGGTCTAGCTCGCCTATCGGCATTGCGGTCTATTCTGTACAGTCTAATTATTATAGACCGTATTTCCGATTAGGACATACTTAGACCAGCAGGTCTGAAAGACCGCCTTGACTTGAGGTAGTGAGGGTGTGGGTCCCAAAAGACACAGTTGATCCTCCCTGGAATAAATAAATCGGTACCGAATTTCTCCGATACCGATTTACAATTAAAACAGTTAACTTGAATTTGTCTTACAAAACAACTGCTATTTTATTCCCCGAAAGGGGCAACTTATTTATTGAAACTCCAACATATCGTGGATCACATTGAGGCATTCCTGCAAGTCAATGTCTTTTTGGGTATCCTTGATCCACTCCTCATTACGAGCAATTTTACCTTCATCGCCTTCCATTTCAGGCAAGTCAACGGCGAGATTGGAGATACCAAAAACGACCTGGTGATCAAACAAACCTTCATAAGCTTCGCGCTCTGCTTCCCGGGCGGCTTCTTCCGTTTGGTATGTTTCCAGATTTAGCGAATATTTTGAATCATCACGCTGCTCTTTCAAGCGTGCTGCATTTGTTTTAATCTGAGTATAAGCTTCATTTGAGGCAACACGCCGTGCACTATTTTGGCGAAGCAGATCCAAATCAGGCAACATATACACATCCTGATTAAAGGCAACCGGATCAATAGATGTCCATTCTAAAGGAAAATCCTGTTCTTTTTCACCCAATTCAATGAGTGAATATGGATCCGGAAGAATAATATCCGGAGTAACACCCCGCAATTGGGTTGAACCGCCATTAATTCGGTAAAATTTCTGGGTGGTTAATTTGATCTCTCCGAGTGGTTTCACTTCCGTGTTTCCACGAATGGCACGATCGAGATCAAAGAAACGTTGAACGGTGCCTTTACCAAAGGTAGAAGTCGTTCCAACGATCACTGCACGCTCATAATCCTGCAATGCTGCAGCCAGGATTTCGGAAGCTGATGCAGAATAATTGTTTACCATGACAACCACGGGACCATTCCATAGGACAGACGGATTATCATCCGTTAACACCTCTGGTGAACGATCTCTTGATTTTACCTGAACGATAGGTCCGTCTTCAATAAACAAACCAGTCATATCGACAACATCCCGCAGCGAACCGCCACCATTATTCCGTAAGTCAATCAGGATGCCTTGCACATTTTCTGCTTTCAGTTTTGCAATTTCGGTAGCTACATCACGTGCACTGCTACGTCCGTTACTATCCTGGAAATCGGCATAAAAGCTCGGGAGTCGGATATAGCCAATTTTTTCTTTTGAGGAAGTATGGAGAATAAGGGATTTGGCAAAACCTTCTTCTAATACAACGACATCACGTACGATCGGAATTTCGACAGAAGAACCATCTACTTTTTTGACTGTAAGGACCACACGGGTTCCTTTATCACCCCGAATTAATTGCACCACATCATCAATGGTCATCCCGGATATATCCAGGGCTTCGTCTTCCGATGCCTGGCGTACACGTACAATGCGGTCACCTTCTTCGAGCTCACCCTGCTTCCAGGCTGGTCCGCCGACAACGATGCTTACCACTTTGGTATAGTCGCCATCTGTTTGGAGGCGCGCGCCAATACCTTCGAGTTTACCAGACATCCGAATATCAAAATTTTGTTTTTCGATAGGTTCGAAGTAACCGGTATGCGGATCAAAAACATTGGTTAGTACATTCAGATAAACATTCAAATGATCGGAGCGTTTGCGTTTTTCCAAACGGCCATACCAATCATCAAATGCTTTGAGTACATCTGCACGGGCTTCTGCTTCCAGGTCTGCCTGACTTTTTCCGACAAGTTCTTCATTTGTCCCTTTTGCCTGTTCCTCAAGTTTACTGGACAGTCGGGTAAGGGTTTCATATTTCATCAGTTGATTCCAGAAGGCCTGAAGCTCCGCATCATTTTGAGCATAACCTCTTTTATCGCCATCCAACTCCAGCTCGTCCATATCCGTAAAGGAAAATGGTTTACTGAGGGCTTCCCGATAATACGTCTGGGTTTTATCGAGTGCAGCATCAGTCAATTCGATTGACAGATTAAGCAATCCGTAAGTGCCTTCATTGGCTTCGTTGTCGATATCATATTTGAAGGCATCGAGGCGATCGATATCGGCTTGGGTAAACCAGCGATGAGCACCATCAATTCGTTCCAGATAAAGATCGTAAGCTTTTTCAGAGAACGAGTCGTCGATGGCAAGTGGTGCATAGTGTAGTTGCTGCAAACCACCAAGAATTGTTTGAATTAGAACAGCTTCTTTCTGTTCATTATCCACAGGGGGATAGAAGGCAGCGACCAAAAGGCCGATAACCAGGAGCGATAGAAATACAGGACCTCGCAAGCGCATATCATTCATAATTTCAGGAGTATTATAATGGTAGATAATGGAGCAGAAGTGCAAATTTGGAAAAACAAAGTTCCGGCTTTCACTTGATGCTCAGAACAATTAACGAAAAATACAGTAATAAATATACTCCTTTTTGAAAAAAATGTTTCCCATAATGGGTGCTACAAGCAGCATTTGACCTACTTTAACATTCCATTCACATTAGAATCAGGGTGTCAGGTGCTTTCAAAGTACTTATCTTGTTGCAACTCCATCAAGACTTTTTCGTTAATCTAAAAACAAAACTCATTTTGATCATGAAAGTTCGAAGCATTTTAATTTTAGCTGCCCTTTTGTCGGTATCCGGAATGGCTTTTGGCCAGAGTAGCATAGTAGGAGTTTGGAAAACAATAGACGATGAGACGGGCGAACCAAAATCACATTTAGAAATTTACGAGAAAGACGGGATGTTTTATGGTAAAGTGGTAAAGCTACTGCAATCACCTCCTGACACGACCTGTGATTTGTGCCCTGGTGATAAAAAAGATCAACCATTGATGGGTATGGATGTCGTTTGGGACCTGCAACCCTATAAAGATTATTGGAGCTATGGCCGGATTATGGATCCCAATAATGGAAAGATTTATAAGTGCAGCGTCTGGCTAAAGGGTGCCGACCAGTTGGAGGTGCGGGGCTATTTGGGAGTATCCGCACTGGGCAGAACACAATCCTGGTACCGGATTAAATAAGGACCCCGGATACCCATTCAAAACAGGTGCTAGCATTCAGGCAAATCGGGCTTTAGAAAAAAAATTCTAAACAAACAATAATTCCAAAGCCCAATGAGTTTGTATATGGAATTTAAATCCTACTAATAGCCTGCATATGAAGCTAGTATGTACATCTGAATTATTTATCCGTGATCTGTATCGGGAATCCACCGCATCTGAAGCAATTCAGGTTCGGGAAGCGATCACGGCCGACCCGGTTATTCGACAGGAATACAAGGAATTGCGGGAAGCCTTTATGGAACTTCCCAAAGTGACCTTTCATCCGTCGCCGACTGCAATTGGGAATATTCTCAAATACAGTGAAGCAACCGCAGTCGAAATTTCCCGCTAGTGTGAAATTTTTCATGCGTAACTTGTTAAACCCTTAGTAGTTTATAGACTGCTAAGGGTTTTCTAATTTTGGATTTCGGGCCATTCTATGTACCTTCGGGCAACCGCAATTCTTCTTTCCAAACTTTTTGTTCCCTATTTCTTGCAGAAACAAACATTTATTTTTAAATTTGTTTCGCTTTAAACAATTCGTTTAAACTATTCCGGCAACTTGATCGGAATAAAAACTCAGGACGTATGTCAGAACAAGACAAATCTTCAAAACTCAAAGCACTCCAGATGACCTTAGACAGGCTGGAGAAAACGTATGGAAAGGGCACGGTCATGCGCCTGGGCGACAAAAAAGTGGTGGAAGTTGATTCGATCCCTACTGGTTCGCTAAGTTTGGATATTGCATTAGGAGTCAACGGTTTTGCCCGTGGGCGGGTGATCGAAATATATGGCCCCGAGTCCTCTGGTAAAACAACGCTGGCTATTCATGCCATTGCTGAATGCCAGAAAAAAGGTGGTATTGCCGCTTTTATTGATGCGGAGCACGCCTTTGACAAGACCTATGCCGAAGCACTGGGCGTTGACACTGGTAACTTATTGATTTCCCAACCCGACAATGGAGAGCAGGCGCTTGAAATCGCAGAGAACCTAATTCGATCTGGTGCAGTTGATATCATTGTTATTGACTCTGTAGCTGCACTTGTACCACGTGCTGAGATCGAAGGCGAGATGGGTGATTCCAAGGTGGGACTTCAAGCGCGTTTAATGTCGCAGGCTATGCGAAAACTCACCGGTACGATTGGAAGAACAGGATGTTGTTGCATCTTCATCAACCAACTTCGGGAAAAAATCGGTGTAATGTTTGGCAACCCGGAAACCACTACTGGTGGTAATGCCCTTAAATTCTATGCTTCTCAACGTCTCGATATCCGCCGTTCTGGTGCGGCTATCAAAGACAAAGAAGGCAATGTAATGGGTAATCACGTCAAAGTAAAAGTGGTTAAGAATAAATTGGCTCCGCCGTTTCGAATCGCAGAATTTGACATCATGTATGGCGAGGGCATTTCTAAAAATGGCGAAATTGTTGACTTGGGTGTCGATCACGATATCATCAAGAAAAGTGGTGCCTGGTACAGTTACGCAGATGCTAAAATTGCACAAGGCCGGGAATCTGCAAAGCAGTTCCTAATTGATAACCCGGAAGTTGCGCTTGAAATCGAGTTGAAAATAAAAGCGCGCATTACAGGAACAGACGGTGGTCCGACACTGGATGGCGGTTCTTCCAAAAAGGAAAAAGCGGAATCAGAAAATGGTGTATCTGAAGAAGCATAAACTTTTGCATTTCTTCTCAGAAATTAGATCATAAGATAAAAGAGGGAGTTGCCATCTGGTGCTCCCTTTTTTTATTCCTTTATCCGCTCGAGCCTTATCTAAGCCTGAAGGTAAACGACCGATTTTCCCTCAAAAAAAGCTTCTTTGAAAAACTCGGAAATCGGAAAAACCTCGGTGTAATTTCCTTTAGGCAAGGCCTTAATCTCACTTCCCAGGTTTCCGCCTTTTAGCGCAAATAATCCATTTGGCAGGGCATGACGCTGATCTCTTTTGTATAAATGCTGCGTCCAGATGGCTAGTTTATCCAGGGTGGCTACCGCTCTGGTAAACACAAAATCAAATTTCCGTTTTTTTAGTTCCTCCGCCCGGGTCTGTTGGCCGACTGCGTTTTCCAGTCCCAATGCCTGGATAACCTCATTGACCACCCGGATTTTTTTCCCGGTACCATCCACCAGCAGGAACTTCACATCCGGAAATAAGATAGCCATAGGAATGCCGGGGAATCCGCCACCTGTCCCCAAATCCAGTATCTCCGCACCTGTCCGTGGTTTAACCACTTTGGCAATAGCGAGAGAATGCAACACATGCCGTTCAATTAAATTGTCAATATCCTTTCTGGAGATCACATTTATTTGCTCGTTCCAGGTCTTATATAACTCCGGCAGTGCAGCAAATTGCTTTTGCTGAATGTCAGACAAGTTTGGGAAATATTGCAGAATCATTTCTAGTTCAGTCATGAAGTAGCCTTTGATTTTTTGTTTTTGCCTCGTTTGTGTCTCCTACTAATCAGAATCTTACGAACCCAGTTGGGAATTATGATCGCACCGGCTAATAAATAAGAATAATAAGTCAATATGCGCCAGATGGAGGCAATTATTAAGGCATTCGTTTTTAAGTTTACATAATCGCTTAAAAATCCGCTAAATAGAATCTCAACAAATCCGGCACCACCGGGAGTCGGACTAAAAGCAATAATCACAAACATAGTTTCCAGGCGGGCAAATAATGCGCCTTGGGCCCAAAGACTAAGATCGACCGACTTTACAAAACCAATAATCAGAAAGTTGAGTAATAAGAACCGGCAAGACCAGGCAATAGCGGTAGAAAGGAATGCACCGACATGGAAGGGCCAACGCTTTCGTTTCATATCTCTTGATGCCAAAATCATGTCGTTTCCTAAATCAACTGCCCCAGCCCGGTATCTTCGGAAAAACCGAATTTTTGTAAAACCCACCAACAAACGTTTGATCTGAATCGGATTTACAAACAATCCGTAATAGAACAAACTTCCATAAACCGCCATCAGAATATAAGCCCCCAAAAAGGTAATCCCCCACCCATCGATATCACCCAAACTAGTCATATTGGGCCGAATCATGTTTGACCCAAAAATCAAAAAGAGGATTGGGAGTGAACCAATAAAAAAGATCGTATCGAGTACAATCGTGTAGAGTACGATTGTTGCTGTCTTTGCAGTAGAAATTTTTTCTTGGGCCAATACAAAAAATGCAACTGCAGACCCCCCAACAGAAGTTGGCGAAACGGCAGAACTAAACTCCCATATAAAAATAAGTTCGACGCATTTGCGCCAGGTGAACTCTCCGTCAGAAAGAATTCGAAGGCGTGTTGCATAGGCCAAATGGCGGATAATCAATAAAAAAATTGACCCCAGAATCCAAAAAAGGGTATGGGTCGTCCAATTGATTTTCGCAAATTCTTCCGGATCAAATTGTTTCCAAACCAAATAACCAACCACCCCGATTCCAATCAGAACGGGCAGAACGATTCGCGACAGCCGGATAGATTTTAACACCCCCTGCTGCTCATCCGTAAATTCTTCTTTTATTAATTTTTCACTATCCAACTAACAGTCCTTTTTATCTTAACAAACCATAGTCTATCCTGTTGGCTTCTTGCAGTGGAAATATAGTTTAAATGATTAAAAGTAACCCAAATGATTTCAATGCGTACCTTGTAATCCGGTAAATCCCATAATTTGAATGGAGGAAAAACTGAAAAAATGGCGTCTTATCCTGGGTGAACAATCAGATGCAACAGATGCCGGGGCACCAATGGAAGATGAGGCACAAAGTATGGACGCCGCACTGGAAGCATTATATGACTCTGACCGCCAGGGGAGTTTGGGCAGTTCATCTCCCAATATCAATCGCTGGCTTGGAGACATTCGGAAATACTTTCCGAAATCTATGGTTCAGATGATGCAGAAAGATGCTCTGGCTCGTCTGGGACTCAAACAACTTCTGAGTGAGCCAGAGCTTTTGGATCAGTTGGAACCAGATGTAGAGTTGATCGCCACCTTGCTCCAGTTAAAAGAAATTATCCCTGACAAAACCAGAGAAACTGCGCGCGCACTTGTCCGTAAACTAGCGGCACAGGTGGAAGCAAACCTTCGTGTCCCATTACAAAAAGCGATCAAAGGTGCTGTGCAACGTGCAGAACGAATCAGTAACCCAAAGCCCCGCGAAATTGACTGGCATCTGACTATCCGCCGGAACCTCAAGCACTATCAAAAAGAATATAAAACGATTGTACCAGAGTCGTTGGTAGGACATAGCCGAAAAAAAAGAGCGCTCAAAGAAGTTTTTATCCTGACGGATCAAAGTGGATCAATGGCCAGTTCGGTTGTCTATGCCGGTATTCTGGCATCAGTAATGGCTACAGTACCTTCCGTAAAAACCCGATTTATTGTATTTGATACCAATGTGGTTGACTTAACGGAAGATCTGCATGATCCGGTTGAATTGCTTTTTGGTGTTCAATTAGGCGGTGGAACAGATATTACGAAAGCGCTAAATTTTGTTCGCTCCAAAATTGACCGGCCAAAGGACAGTCTGGTTTTTCTGATCTCCGACTTATTTGAAGGAGTACGGGAAGAAGCTGCGCTTCAGGCAGCAGCACGCATTATTGACACTGGTTCTCAAATGATCACCCTGCTTGCCCTCAATGACGAAGGCTCACCTGCTTATAATACCAAACTGGGGCGACAATTCGCCAATCTGGGCATTCCTTCTTTCGCCTGTACGCCAGACCAATTTCCCATGCT
The DNA here is from genome assembly GCA_020437105.1 of Saprospiraceae bacterium. Lineage (GTDB taxonomy): Bacteria > Bacteroidota > Bacteroidia > Chitinophagales > Saprospiraceae > JAAEZH01. Next base: position 46,610 of record JAGQWR010000043.1, on the reverse strand, counting down.
GGTTGCTGCAGCAATCGAAGGACGGCATGAATGGCCAATCGGTGATGGACTGGTGAAAAAGGAATAATTAAATCCCTCCCTGCTCTATTAATCGTCGATAAAAGCGGATCATATTCAGGTAAGCACTTACTTCAATGCGCTCGTTACTACCATGGATTCTGACCAGATCAGAACGGTCAATCTGCACCGGACAAAAACGGTAAATCTGGTCTGACAAATCCTGATAGTTTCTGGAATCCGTATAACCAATCACCAGAGAAGGGGCAACGATAATATCCGGATAAATCTCCAAACAGGTTCGCTGGATAAGTTGAAACCCAAAAACATCAATGTCGGATACCTTGGAGGGATCATTATATGAAATTGTGGAATCCAATTGAATGCGCACCCTGGAATCATCCACGATACTTCGGCAATACGCAAGTACTGATTCAACTGACTCACCCGGAATTATTCGGACATTCACTTTTGCAGAGGTACGGGTAGGTAAAATATTAGACCGCACTCCGCCGCGAATCATAGTGGGTGCCATCGTGGTGCGTAACATGGCATTTGCTGCAGGATCATCCTCCAATTTACCTACCAGTAACCCTGAGGTTAACCAGCGATTAGCCATTACAACCTTCTCCAATCCATTCATTTCAGGGCCGATATAATCAAAGAATCGGCCTGCAGCTCCATCAATACTGGCGGGGAGTGGATTTTCCTGTAAATTAGTAATCGCCTGAGCAAGAATACCTACTGCTGTTTCTGGGGGTGGCATCATGGAATGTCCGCCGGTCTCCAAATCAACCGACACATTGAGGGTACAAATGCCCTTCTCTGCTATTCCGATCATAGCGACAGGTGACTTCAGGCCTTCCAGTGCATTTTCGAGAATCACTAAACCTTCATCCAGAACAAAGGCAAAATGCAATCCTTTTTCCTCAAAACTGGCGGCAATGGAAGCAGCCCCCCATTCGCCGGAGGTTTCTTCATCATGTCCGAAAGCGATATAGATTCCACGTTTGGGTTGAAAGTCTGTTTTCAAGAGGGATTCTAAGGTTTCAAGGATAGCCCATGCGCTTAATTTATCATCTAATGTCCCACGGCCCCAAATAAATCCATCCTCTATATTTCCTGAAAAGGGCGGGTGCATCCATTGTTCCGAATTTTCTGCGGGGACTACATCCAGATGGGCCAATAAGAGCATAGGTTCGAGCAGTGCATCTGTTCCGGACCAATGATAGACCCGACTAAACTCATTTATTCGTTGAAAATTTAATTGCTGATGGACTAGCGGAAACTGCTCTATCAGCAAACTATCCAATCCACGAAAGGCAATTGTATCTACTCCGGAAACAGAAGAAATGGTCGGAAACCGGATTGCTTTCGCGAATCGGTTTGCCAGAGAATCTGGCAGCATCTCAGCGGCTAGCGGCTCTACCGCCAATTGCCTGGACGTAAATCGAAAAGTATTAAACCAGATTAACAGGCTTAATACAATTAGAAGAAAGAGAACTAATCTGAGGATGCTTTTTTTCATATTGAATAATAATAAATGCCAACCAATATCTCCGCTCTTTGACAGAATTGTTTTGAAATTTTCGTATTTTTTCCATTTAATTCAGGGCGGCAACTCCAGCGCCTTTTGGCTTGTTATATTGGTGAAATAAAAGCAAATATGAGTTTTGAACTGATCTCTCCCTTCGTACCTACCGGTGACCAACCTCATGCAATAAATCAGCTGGTGCAGGGCATTCATGCTGGAGATGCGGCGCAGGTCCTTCTGGGAGTAACCGGCTCCGGAAAGACCTTCACGATAGCCAATACGATTGCCCAATTAAACCGGCCTACCCTGGTTCTCACCCATAATAAAACGCTGACCGCACAATTATATGGCGAATTCCGAGAATTTTTCCCCAACAACGCAGTAGAATATTTTGTCTCCTACTACGATTATTACCAGCCGGAAGCCTACATGTCGGTATCAGACACCTACATTGAGAAAGACCTGGCTATTAATGAAGAAGTGGATAAACTTCGGCTACGTGCTACTTCCTCGCTCCTTTCCGGGAGAAGAGATATTATCATTGTAGCTTCTGTTTCCTGCATTTATGGTATGGGAAATCCGGAAGATTATAAAACAGGGATTATTCGGATCAAGCGGGGAGAAGTCATTTCCAGAAATACATTTTTGTACAAGCTGGTAGAGATTCTTTATTCCAGAACAGAGGCAGAATTTGGAAGAGCTACCTTTCGGGTACGGGGTGACACGGTTGATATTAACCTACCCTATGTTGACTACGGATATCGGATCACTTTTTTCGGCGATGAAATTGAAGAGATTGATCGGATAGAAATTGAGACAGGCAAGCGTATTGAAGGGCTGGAGAACGCAGCCATATTTCCTGCCAACCTCTATATTGCTCCGCGCGAGCGGATGCACCAAATCCTGCACGACATTGAAGATGAGTTGTATGAGCAGGTAAAGTATTTTGAGAAGGAACGTCGTTTATTGGAAGCCAAACGCATTAAGGAACGAACAGCCTTCGATCTGGAGATGATGAAAGAACTGGGTTATTGCAGCGGCGTCGAAAACTATTCCCGTTTTTTTGACGGGAGAGAACCCGGAACACGTCCGTTTTGCCTGTTGGATTATTTCCCGGATGATTATCTGATGGTTATTGATGAAAGCCATGTTACACTGCCGCAGGTGCGCGGTATGTGGGGAGGAGACCGTGCCCGAAAAATCAATCTGGTAAATTATGGATTCCGGCTACCATCTGCCATGGATAACCGGCCACTTGATTTTAATGAATTTGAAGAACTGACCAATCAGGTTATTTACGTAAGTGCCACACCGGCTGCATACGAACTGGAAAAAACCGATGGCCTCATTGTAGAGCAACTGATCAGGCCAACCGGGTTGTTGGATCCACCGATTGAAGTGCGTCCAAGCTTAAACCAGATTGATGATTTATTGGACGAAATTTCGCTGCGCATAAAACGCAAAGAACGGGTATTAGTGACTACCCTTACCAAACGGATGTCGGAAGAACTATCCAAATACCTGGCCAAATTAAACATTAAAGTACGCTACATTCACTCGGAAGTGGATACGATGGAGCGAGTGGAGATTCTGCGGGATTTGCGTTTAGGCACATTTGATGTACTGGTAGGTGTCAACTTATTGCGGGAAGGACTTGATCTGCCGGAAGTTTCGCTGGTGGCCATAATTGATGCTGACAAGGAGGGCTTTCTACGGAATGAACGCTCCCTGACTCAAACGGCAGGGCGGGCCGCTCGAAATTCGAACGGGCTCGTTATCTTTTATGCAGATAAGGTGACTGACAGTATGCAGCGAACCATTGACGAGACTAATCGCCGTAGGACGATCCAAATCGCATATAACGAAGAGCACAATATTACTCCGACTACCGTTGCAAAATCAAGGGAAGACATTCTAAACTCCAAATCAATTTTAGATATTCGCGGGAAGAAAGGCAATGCGTATATTGAATCTGAGGAGCCAAGTCTGGCAGCAGACCCAATCCTGGATTATATGACCCGCGACCAGATAGAAAAAATGATTTCCAATACAGAACGGCAAATGAAAATTGCTGCAAAAGATCTCGATTTTATCACTGCCGCCCAATACAGGGATGAACTTTTTGCCCTCAAAAAGCGGTTAAAAGAAGCAGTATAAATTCGCCGAAAGGCAAGCCCTTGAAAAAACGAATCACATATTTCATCGCCTTGTTCCTCCTCCTTTCTGCTTGTGGGTATTCCCCAAAATCGGCAGCCGAGGCCAATAACACCAAGGCACCAATCGACATTGTCAAAACCTATCTCCGTGCTTTAGAAAGTGGGGAGTGGACAAAGGCCGAATCCTTGCTCAGCAATAACTATCGCTTGCGTTCAACAGGCGACAACTGGATCAAAGGCGGCCGTAAAAGCAAGGTATTAGCCTCCTACCAGGCCTGGAGAAAGGCCTTCCCCAGGTTTCAGTTTAAGGAAGAATTGCTGGAGCGAACCGGGAACGGTGTTCGCTTAGGAATTTATTATACAGGCAATCACCAGGATACCCTGAGTCTGGGCCGTTCCGGACTTGAATTGATCGACAGTACCGGCATCACTATGCGACTCCCGGTAGAATACCATACCTATTATGTCGAAAACGATTTAATCGTATTTACGCGCTGCGAGATCCCACTCGGAGCTGGCCGGGAAGCTATAATCCAACAATTAACAAAATAAGGACTACAGGTCGGTCAGCATATTTGACAACTCAGTCGGCGATCTCTGCATTTCAGTAAGCTTCATTTTTTCAATACCGTATTTGACCTGAAATTGCAGGCAAATGCAAGTCAAATGAAGTCGATTCTCTCTCTTACCTTTTGTTTATTTCTGGTGGCTCTTGCCAGCGCTCAAACAACTATCAGTGGTAAACTGACCGACAAAAAGGGCGAGTCAATCATTGGCGCCAGCATCGGTATCACCGGCACATACGACGGTACATCTTCCGACCTGGACGGGCAATTTAGCTTTGAAACAACGGAAACAGGGGAAGTGATTCTGCAAATTAGTTCGCTGGGATTTGAAAGTCAAAGCCTTACTGTAACCTTGAATGATACACCTATTCAACTCGAAATCACCCTCAAAGAAGTGATCAACGAATTGAATGCGGTAGTCATTACTGCAGGTGCATTCGAGGCTAGTGACCGCAAGAAAGCAGTGGTCATGAAATCGCTTGACATTGCCACTACAGCCGGAGCAACTGCCGATATTGCAGGTGCATTAAACACTTTACCAGGCACCCAAAAAGTAGGCGAGGAAGGCAAACTTTTTGTACGAGGGGGAGCGGCCTATGAGACCCAAACCTTTATTGACGGGCTTCGGGTACAAAACCCATATAGCAGCAGCGTACCAAACATTCCTGCCAGAAACCGCTTTTCCCCCTTTCTGTTTAAGGGCACTGTTTTCAGTACAGGAGGATATTCGGCTGAGTATGGTCAGGCGCTTTCTGCAGCCCTGTTGCTGGAAACCCAGGACCTTGCCAAAGAAACAGTAACAGGTGTTTCCTTAATGAGTATCGGGGTGGGACTATCCCATACACAGCGCTGGGATAAAAGCTCCTTGGCCCTAAGCGGCGGATATACCAATATGGCGCCATACCTCGCCCTGGTGCCTCAAAACCTCAATTGGATCAAACCCGTTCAGGGAGAAAATGCACAGCTGGCGTATCGCTATAAAACCAGCGAAACCGGAATATTCAAGATTAATCTTTCTGTGGCACATTCTGCGATGGCTTTAGAATATCCGGACTTGGAAAACATGCCGGCTACCTCAGAATTTGATCTCCGCAATGACAATCTGGAATTTAACACCTCCTTCCGGGAAATCCTTGGAGAAAATTGGAGCCTCTATGCCGGAGCGGCTTATTCTGACAACCGCGACCGTATTCATCAGGGCTATCAACTTGACCAGCACGAACAAACAGCTCAATCGAAAACAACGCTGAATTTTCGTCCTTCCGAAAATTTTGGATTGAAAATCGGCGGAGAGTATCTATTCAATCATTTTGAAGAATCCTTTACTTCAGCCGACCAGGAAACGCATAGTAGCCTGTTAGAAGATCATTTCGGCGCCACATTCGCAGAAGCGGAAATCAGTTGGAATAGAAAACTGGCTGCCCGAATTGGCATTCGACATGAACGCTCCAGCCTGCTGGATGCCGGTAATCTGGCACCACGGCTCTCTTTGGCCTGTAAAACCAGTGAATTTGGACAGGTTTCTCTGGCATACGGCTCGTTTTATCAAAGCCCGGAAAACGAATGGTTGCGGTACCAACCCAAACTCGGGTATGAAAAATCCACTCACCTGATGCTGAACTACCAAATCATCCGCGACGATTATATTTTTCGGGTGGAAGCGTATCACAAAAAATATGATGCCCTGGTACATTTCCCTAAATCAGAACCCTGGTTGAGCCAGAATGACGGTGATGGTTATGCCACTGGCTTGGATCTATATTTTCGGGATCGAAAGACCATTAAAAATGGGGATTATTGGATTTCTTATTCCTACTTAAAAACGGAGCGGGAATATCTGGACTTCCCGGAAGCCGCAGCACCACGATTTGCCTCTCCGCATAACCTTTCCGTGGTTTACAAGCATTGGCTTCCTAAATGGACCACCTATCTCGGATTCACCTATTCCTTTTCGAGTCCGAGGTCATACGATGATCCAAATACGGTTGTGTTTAATGACCGCCAAACGGCAGCATACCACGACCTGAGTTTTAACGCAAGTTATCTGACCCAGCTTTTCGGGCAATTTACAGTGCTTTATGTATCGGCCAGCAATGTCCTTGGCATCGAGCAAAGTTTTGGGGAGCGCTTTTCCAGCACCCCGGACAGCAACGGAGAATTTGCATCCATCGCTGTTCGTCCGCCGGCCAAACGCTTTCTTTTTGTGGGGCTATTTATCTCCATCGGAAAAAAGCCAGACCAATCAGACCGTCAAAATCTTTAATAAATCTTTTAAACGCATAAATCGAATAACATGAAAAAGTTGCTATTTATCGCATTCACACTTATCATTCCCTTTTTCCTTCAGGCACAAAATGCCAAGTATCAAAAGGCAATGGGGCAGGCATTGACAGAAATGAAAAGTGCCAAGGATGCGGAGAGTTTGCAAAAACTGGCTAATGATTTCGGACGAATTGCTCAGGCAGAAACGACCGAATGGCTACCTGCTTATTATCAATCACTGTCCTATATGCAATTGTCCTTACTAGCCATGTCGGAAAACCCGTCTAAGTTGGGCGCTTTGTTGGAAGAAGCGCAAAAAGCATTGGATCAGGCCATGGATATTTCACCAAACAACAGCGAACTACTCACCTTGCAGGGGTATATTTATATTGGCCATATCTGGATGGACCCAATGACGAATGGCGCAAAATATTCTCCGATTGTAGGTAGTACGCTCGCCACCGCGATGGAGTTGGATCCGAATAACCCACGGCCATATTACCTCCAGGCAATGAACATTTATTTTACACCTGAATTTTATGGAGGTGGTGCCAATAAGGCATTGCCCATATTTGAAAAAGCAGAAAGTCTTTTTGAATCGTTTGAATTAGCCAGTCCGTTTCATCCACAATGGGGCGCAGATGGGAATGCTGAAATGTTGGCCCAGATTCGGGGATAGTTGCTTAAATTAAAGCCATGGAAAAAGTGCGGCGTTTAAAGGTCATAAAATCCCTCCTCCTGAATTTTTTTATTGGAGGGGGGATTATCACCCTCATTACTTTTAAGAATTTACCAAATGAGCCTTTGCTTATTTTCCAGTTATTTTGTTTGCAGGGACTTTTGTGGACGGCGCTTGCACATGTAAATGGCGCTATTAATGGCTGGCTCGGAAAAAAATTCCCCTGGTCGGAAAATCCGGTTAAAACCATCATTGTTTTGGTTTTTGCTTCCTTGACTGCAACAGTTCTTACCGCAGTAAGTATTACCACGATTTGGGCTATGATTTTCTGGGACAGATCCTTTAAGGAAGCCCTCCAGTTTTCAGATTTCGGATTTTTATCTGTTGTAATAGTTATCACTGTTTTTGTAAGTCTCGTTTTATATGGTCGCAATTTTTTTCTCGCTTGGCGCGAAATGGCGGTTGAAGCAGAACGGTTAAAACGGGAAAATTTAGCTTCTAAATATGAAGCCTTAAAAACACAGATCAATCCGCATTTTCTGTTTAACAGTCTGAATGTACTTTCCAGCCTGGTGTATAAAGACCCGGACCTTTCGGCCAAATTCATACAGCAATTAGCCACCGTTTATCGGCATGTACTCGACACCCAGGAGCAGGAACTGGTATCCTTAAAAACTGAGTTACAAGGACTCGAAGCTTTCGTTTTTTTGTTGCAAATACGCTTTGGCGAAAATTTTAAAGTTGCCATCGACGTACCCGAACCAAACGGGGCAATGATTCCGCCTTTGAGTTTACAGCTCCTGATTGAAAATTCGGTCAAACACAATATCATTTCCAAAAACAACCCGCTAAAAGTGGAGGTATTTATGGAGGGCAAGGACCAGATTGTTGTGCGAAACAACCTCCAGGAAAAGCGCCAGCTGCAGGAATCTTCAGGTATTGGCTTGGAGAATATCCGATCACGTTATCGCATCCTGGCCAATAAGACAATCGACATTTCCGATGAAAATAATTTCTTCACTGTAAAACTTCCCTTGTTGTGGCTGGAGGCTTAAAAATCCTGATACTGGAAGATGAATCCCTGGCTGCCGAGCGACTGCTCCAGTTAATCCTGCAACAAGAACCGGATGCAGAATTGGTAGCCCTGATCGACACCGTAACAGATGCGGTTGATTTCTTTCAAAACAATCCGGCGCCCGATTTGTGTTTTTTTGACATCCAGATCGCCGACGGACTCAGTTTTCAGATTTTTGAGGAAGTGCAGGTGGAGAGTCCGATAATATTCACTACCGCTTACGATGAATATGCCATAAAAGCATTCAAAGTAAACAGCGTCGATTATTTATTAAAGCCTATTAATCCGGAAGAACTGGCTGCAGCTTTTGAAAAGTTTCATGCCTTACGGCGAATTAAGGCACCTGCATTTGACTGGGAGCTGATCCAGCAAACGATGCAACAATTTAGTCCCCAAAAATCATACAAAACCCGTTTTATCGTCAAGGCGCACCAGAAGCTTATTCCGCTCACCGTGGCAGAAGTTTCCTGTTTTTACAGTGCCCACAAGACCGTTTGGGCGCAGACTTTGGAAGGTAAAAAATACGGTATGGATACGACCCTCGAACAATTAGAACCGCAATTGGATCCTGCTCGTTTTTTTCGGGTGAACCGACAATTCATAGTAGCCTTTGATGCGATCAGGGAAGTGATCACTTATTCCAACAGCCGATTAAAACTTATCCTTTCGGAAATTGAGGAAGAAGTTATTGTAAGTCGCGAGCGGGTTGGAGAATTTAAAGAATGGCTGGGAGGGAATAGTTTTTAATGGTGAATGCTGAATGCCGAATGTTGAATTTTCAGGCAATTCGACATTCAAAATTCAGCATTCAGCATTATTATTTCATACTCTCTTCACAGAAACCAGCTCCTTATTTGTGAGATCAAAAGCGGTGAGATATCCTTCTCCGGGTCTGTCATATACACAGCCGGAATCCAGATTGAGGTAGCGATTTTGCTCCAGGTTTTCTTTCATATCCTGTATTTTCTCCAGTGGCGTAGGCGTATGGCCGTGAATAATAATACGGTCACCCAGCCAATCGTAATTTATCGATTGGTACCATAATCTGATCCAGCGCATCGATTCAGGATCGGCAAACGGATTGTGGCTATCCTGCTGAAAATTCAGTCCGGCGTGTACGAGGATGGCGCCATCCACTTCAGCCCATTGTCTGGTGTCGGCAAAAAACCGGAGATACTTATCGGGAATATCAAACACGCTTTTTGCATCAAAGCTTTGCAGCGTTTGTCTACCGCCATTTCGGAGCCAGATATCCAGAAAGGTGGCGTTTCCGCGATGTCCTTCCAATAACAATTCCTCGTGGTTTCCCATGAGGCAAGTCACCTTTTTCACCTGTTTCTCCAAGGCCCAAATTGTGTCTATCACTCCTTTAGAGTCTGGTCCGCGATCTATATAATCGCCCAGAAAACAGAAATGGTCTTCGGCTTGTGGATCCAGCTTTTCGAGGAGCTTCTTCAGGGTAGCATTACAACCGTGAATATCGGTTAGGATGAGGGTACGTGCAGTTGGCATAGTATATAATAACCGAAAACGGGTAAGGATAATTCCGGGAAGTTGGGATTTCTGGGGGTGTGATTTGGCGGAGATTTGTGGCGTAACAAATTAAAACCTAAGATCATGAGAATGTTAATTACGATTGGAATATTAATTCTATTTATTCTTCCAATCTCTGGCCAAATAGTCAAAACAGGTGGTTATAAATTTACAACAACTGTGCAAGCTAATGATTCCAATTTGGGTATAACCGCTACAAAATTCCCTCAAGAAATATCCGCCGGGCACAAAATATCTGTTATCGATCAAACTGATAGTCTCGTTTATTTTAAGTATTGGATTTTCACAAATGAAAGCTTACGCCCAATATACAATACTCAAATTTTCAGTATGCCGATTGAAGAATTTGAAAGATTAACAACTCCAATATACCCAATATTCAAAGGAGCAAAAGTAGGTACTTATTCCATTCCGATACGATTACGCGGTATTGGAAAAGACAATTTTGATTTTGAATCAAGTTTATCGCTACAGACAAACCTAGTCTTTGGCTTCGGCAAAAAAGATAAACCAAATTCTTTCATCGACTTATCCATTGGTCTTGGATTAACCGGTGTACAACTTAATGCTGACAATAGTGACATCATGGAGAACAGATCTGGAACAGCCTTTACATTATCCTGTGGAGTGTTAATTAAACCTCATCCATTAGCCAATATAGGATTATTCTGGGGTGTAGATTGGTTGTCACAATCTGATTCAGAAACAAATTGGGTTTACCAGGGAAAACCATGGCTGGGTCTGGGTATAAACATAAGTTTTACGGAAGCCAAATCGGATATCCCCATCCAAAATCAGGGCACCAATTAGTAAAAACAATAAAATATAAACCCAGGAAATTTCTATACCAGCGGTACAACATAAAAAGTTAATTAACCCCCTCAACGAAAGTCTTTAGAAAAAACAATTAAGAGCTTGTTCGGGATTTACACTTTGGGCTGCATTCGCCAAATTTCATACTACACATCGTTATTCTTCGGTCAGGTAGCTTTGGCTATGCTCCCACATCATGCCCCTGCCTGCTCGGCCGCGGCTTCGCGGGCAGGCAGGTTGTTTAGCATAAAATTTGGAGTCGTTCGCTCCAAAAGCAATTCCCGAACAAACTCTAAAACCCAATATTATGAATCAAGAAAAAAATATAACAGAAACAGATATCAAACTTATTCTAAGTGGCGAAATTGGTCCAGAATCAATTTCAAAAATCGAATCAAAATTTAACAACATTAAATATTATGACTTCAAGCCTCTTATAAAAAGAATATTTGATTTAGGAGAGGGTTACCCTTTAAATCACTCCAGTGCTGACATTGGTATCATGGGAAGACTAAATAGAATTGGCAGAAAAAGAAAAAACAGAAAATTTCTAACCAGATACTTAACAAACAAAACTAAAAAAGAAGCAATAGTGATCGTTTCAGAAGGTGATTCTTGGTTTGAATACCCTCTATTTCTTAAAGATATAGTTGATTGGTTAATAAAACTTACAAAATACTCCGTCTATAGCATTGCCTCGGGTGGAGATTGGCTTGGTAACATTTTATACAACGGAGACTACATTCATGAATTATCACTTTACAGGCCAGATGTCTTTCTCATTAGTGGGGGTGGAAATGATTTAGTAGGAGGAAGTAGAATTTCATTATTGGTTAAAGAAAGAAAAGACATCGACATTGAATTATCAGACGCAGAAAAGACTTTATACGAAACCTACCTTAAAGCTGGTTATCAAAATGAATACGCTCACAAACTTATAATAGGTCGAAAATTCTTGAATAAAGATTTCTGGGCACTACTTAACGTTTTTCGATTTCAGTATTATTTAATATTTAAAAACTTAGAATCAAGCGGGAAATTCAATAGTTTAAAAATCATCACTCAGGGTTATGAAGCCCCTTTACCCTCCTCAAATCGGAATATCCTTATTAACCCGATGCGAGCAATAATGAAAAATGGGAGATGGCTGGACCAGCCATTAAGATTAAGGGGCATACAGGACACGGGAGAAAAGAGGGCTATACTAGCTACTATGATGCATGAATTCAACGAAATGCTCATTGACATTGGCAAGAAAAACAAAAATGTATTCCATATAGATTGCAGGGGCTTTGCTAAAAACGAGAGCGACTGGTTTGACGAACTACATCTGAAATCAAAATTTTTCAAACAGATTGCATTAACATACATTGAATGTATTGAATCCAAAGATTCCAACAAAAAGGTATTTCGGGTGGCTTCTAACAAACCATAAATCCTGCATTAAAAAACTCCTTCATGTATAAATCGAAGAAAAAAATACTACTTCTTTCTAATTTCTCTAAAAAGTAAAGAATGGAAATTTATCAAAAAAATAATTTATTCCGACATGGTATAAGCCTGGTGGTTGCACTGTTCACTGCATATACCACTATAACCACGTACTTAACAGATCACGGAAAATTAGATATACTGAGCATTGGAATTACATTACTCATTCTTGTCATAATATTTTCATTGGTCAATTCAGGCTTAAAACCTGGAAAGATCAACCAAATATTAGGAAAAATAATTTTATCCACGATTGTCATTGGTTTAATTCTTTCTCTTTCGACAATTGCTTTTCCAAAAATTGCACCTGACTTAAGAGAATTTTTAATCGGAAAGCAATATGTAGAATGTAGAGTTGAATGGGATGATCAATCTGATGGGAGTCGCATAAGAAGAAGCAAGACAATTTACATCCCAAACGGAGAGATACACTTTATCAATGGAAGATATGAAACCAACAAGGCAGTATTTTTCATATTGAATGGTAAAGAACACATAATAGGGATCAATGAAACAGCTGACAAAATATTCTCACACCTCCGAACAGAACCACTCGGAGGAGGTGGAAAAAAAATATACTTCCTGGTGGATTGGCAAAAGGGATAACTTTTACGCTTCTTAAAATACCTGAAAACGGGTAGTGTAAATTACGGAAAACGGGTACACCCCGAAAAATAATTAAATACAATTTAGTACATTATTTTCACGCGTAATACAACCCATCTAAATACTAATGAGTACTCATTTAAACAAAATCCGATAGACAACAACACAAAGGACTAAAAATTTCACCTCCGTTTCATTTAAATTAAGGTTAATTTATGATCAAATTTATTAGACACATAATTAATAGATCAGCACTATATATATCAAACCGTTATTTCCGCAAACCAAGAACACCCCTGCAAACTGTTGATATAATCCTAGACAGCGACGATATAATCGACTGCTCTAATAAAAGTATAGCGGGGCTACTAATGCAAGAAAGGCTAAAAAAACTATCTGATAAAGATCGTAATAAAACCTGTACAACAATATCGTCACAGTACACCTCTATGGACTCATTCGATTTTGATGTTAAATTCAATTGCTTTATTGATTTTTTCTCTAAAGAAACAGTAGAAGCATGTATTCAGAATCAAAATTCTAAATCAGAAGTAAGTAGGACTAAGTTGAAAAATATTCAAAAAGCATTTCAACAAGTTGTAATGATAATCAACATAAAAGATTATGAAGCGCCAGAAAGCACATGTGGTGATTTAACCTTAACCTACCAAATAGCGTCCCAAAAAAAAAGCCTATGTACAAGTCAAAATAAATTCGCTTTATTTAATGAACAATGTATAGATGGAGCTATAGGAAGTGGATCGTTCTTAACCCAAGATATCATTATTTCTTCGTTGCACATTTTTAAAAAAGGTCTATTCTGTAAAAACAGTCAATCCCCAGATCCAAACTTTTTCAAGCACATCCGCTTCGTTATTTGGGAGAATAATAAAATAGAATTCAAAAATGAAAAATGTCATATCCCGAGCGACCTCGTTTATAAACCTAAAATTCACATAAAAGACAAAAAAGAAACAGTAGAAGTAGAATTTCCAAAAACGTTTTACAAAAAAGACATTGAACCATACTTTGATTGGATCGCAATTAAAACTGAAAGATCAAATTGCATCCCAAACAATCAAACGCTACCAATAGAAAAACCTCTTAAAGCTTACGAGTCAGGTTCTTTATTCACAATCGGCCATCCTTGGGGCACAAAACCATACCTAAACATCCGAGGGAAAACGATAATGGACAGCACAAAGAGAGAAAATATATTTTACAAAACTTACCTTGGCTCCCTAAATGGTTCATCGGGTTCTCCCGTATATTTTCTTTCAGATAGCCCTGACAAACCTCTTACCCATGTAGGCATACTTTCTACTATTCAGCAACAAGACGAAGGAGCAAATGACGTAGGGGATGACATTCAATTATCTAAGACCAATCATTGTTGTTATGTACTTGACATACATACGCATCAATCAACAACATTTCAACATAACATTGCAAACACATTCACTCCTGTTACTAAATGCGAAACAGAAATGATTATTAAAAAATTAAAATAAACAACCTATGTATCCATCTGAAGACAAACCATTCACGCTCCTTTTTAAGAAGTCTAGTCAAAACAACTATAAAATACATGTTGCCGTATTCACTAAATATCCTTCTGTAAATATATATTTAGACGATTCCGACAACCAAGAAATCATTGCTTTGACAAGACTTTCAGGTATTCCTGCAACAGAACCTTCTTGGAAATATACTACAACAAATTTTAGTATTACCAACCATCTTATTCTAAAAAACAAATTTCAAATTGGATCAGGAGTAATTGGAAGCTACCATAGACTTGAATTAGCAGGAAACGTGGACTACTTTGAAGTCAATTCATTTCCTCTAACACATGAGAACTATCCATTCGTCCGACTTCGAAATTATTCATTTGTTTTTTCGGATTTACTTTCCGCAGAGATTCATTCTAAACTTTCCGGATATAAAATTCAATCATGGAACGTACAGGTCAGTCAAGACCAAAGCAGATTGATAGAATACAACCTGGAAAGTAGTTCCTCAAATCAAGAAGATTTTTTCGATGTTCAGCATTATAACGACTCAAATAAATTCAATGGTTATTTTGAGGCGGAATTCAGAATTAATAATAATGCTTTTGGAAAAGGAAAAATAAAGCATAAGAATTCTTCTGGATCTAATGACAAATAAACTATAAACGTGAAATTCCTAATAGCCAGTGTTTTATATTTATTCTTTTACTTCCCTTGTGTACTTTCTCAAGGGTCAACAGGATATTTAGACTCTGCCCAACTAGCATTTGATTTACACGAAATATTTCCAGACAGTGCTAAACATATCTGTGAACAACTACTAGAAATTAGTAAGGATCCTAAAGAAATATCTTCAGCATTTAACACATTAGGATTGATTTATAAAAGCCGTGGAAATTTTGGCCAAGCTCTGGAGAAATTCAACTTGGCAATTTCTATTCGCGCTGGATATAATGACCGTCGTGGGATGGCAAGTTCTCTCAGTAATATAGGCACACTTTATGAAGAAGGAAGCCTTTACGACTCAGCGACGGTTTACTTGATCCGCGCAGCTAGTATTCTCGAAAATTCAGAAGACAAATCTCTTCTCCCCACTATATTTAATAATCTGGCAAATATTTATTCCGCAACAGGAGATTCAAAAACCGCCATAGCGTTTCATCAAAAAAGTCTGGCTCTTTTTATAATCCAGCAGGATAGTACTGGCATTGCTGATGTTAATTTCAATCTGGGAGCCAGGTATTGGGAAAACGGAAGACTGGATTCCGCACTTTTCTATTTTAAAACTGCAAAACCATTCTATAATGCGTTAAACCGTCGAGGAGGAGTTGCTGAATCCAATAATGCACTGGGAGTCATCTATATGGGACAAGAAGTTTTCGATTCAAGCGAATTCTATCTCAACATGTGTCTAAATTATCACGAAGAAACGAAAAGCGATTCAGTTGACTGGTCTGATGTTTATTTAAATCTTGCTGAGCTTGAAACCTCAAAAGGAAATCCGGCCAAAGGTTTGGAACTTCTACATAAAGCTCAACAAATTTTAGGCAAAAACGGCGGCCTCTTCGACCACTGGTACCTCCAGGACGCCTGGGCACAAACATACGCACAGCTCGGTCAATACGACTCCGCTTATGTTTACCAGGCCCGAGCCCAAGCACTCAACGACAGCATCTTCAACATCGAAAAAAGTGAAACGATTGCAGAATTGCAAACGCAATATGAGGTCAAACTAAAAGACGAACAGAATGCCACCTTAAGAGCCCAGGCAGCCAAAACAACCACTCAACGAAACACCTTTATAATCATCAGCGGATTGCTGGCCGTACTTGCCGGGTTTATTGCATACTTCTTCCTGCAACGTGCTAAATCCCGGAATCTGATTGCTAAACAAAGGGAGAAACTACATCAGCAAACGGTACAGGAATTGGTGCGAGTACAGGAAGTAAAAGTTTATCAGTCTATCCTCGACGGACAAGAACAGGAGCGCAAACGACTGGCAGCTGAATTGCACGACCGGGTAGGTGGCACCCTGGCCGGATTAAAATGGCAGTTTGAAGGACTCTCAGATGATCCAAATGGCAGAGAAGAAGAATTTAACAAGACCCGCAATCTGATCGATCAAACCTACCGGGAAGTGCGGGAGATCTCTCATAATATGGCAGGCGGCTCCCTGGGGCAATTTGGGATCAAAGAAGCTGCAAATGATTTAGTTCAGGCGGCAAACCGCCCGGGAAAACTGGATGCCCAACTTATCACACTTGGATTGGAAGAACGATTACCCGGTGATATTGAGATAGCGGCCTATCGCCTGCTTCAGGAACTCATCAGCAATGTGCTAAAACATGCCGGAGCAACAAAACTGATGGTACAGCTGGAACGCATCCAGAATCAGCTACATATCACCGTGGAGGATAACGGACAGGGATTTGACCCGGAAAAACCAGCTATCAAAGGTATGGGGCTCACCAATATAGAAAACCGGGTCGAAGGGCTCAAAGGAGAGCTGAATATAGATTCCGGACGAGGTGGTGGCACTACGGTTATGATTGACATTCCAATTTCCTAACGAATACCCGAAAACGGTTAGTACGATAAACCAGATCGGGGGATTTCCAGCCCTGGATTATCCGGCAACTTTGTGATGTACAATTTATCAAACCTTAAACATCACAAAATGAAACCCCTTACACTCATTTATCTGGTTTTTTTATTTCATTGTTTACCTGCACTCACCAGTGCCCAAGTTGACCCGGTTAATCTGGTTCGACCTGTAATAAGCGAGGCCCAACAAACCAGCTTGAATCAAAGCATGCCGGAACGCATTCGATTTGAAGCGGTACTGATCGACTCCTTACTCACCTGGACCAACAGCCTCGAGTGCTCGTATAGGATTGCCGGATTTCTCAGCAGTACAAATGAGCGATTATTACTCAACCGGGCACATTTACTAACAAACAACTTCCAGGGAGATAGCGCTAAAATGCTCCGCCACCTAAATGACCGATTGCTCGAAATTTTGTCTGACTCTGATCAGGAACACCTGTTTAGTATTAAAGAAAAACAGTGGAATTCCTGGCTCAGAACCTTTATTCAGTGGATCCCAACACCAGATCCTGAGCCGATTGAAGAAACAAGTTTGTCTCCCCTATCCTTTAATCTAATGAAACATTTTTCGTATTATGGAAGTCCAAAGTCATTTTAACGTTCCGAAGAAAGCCCCATTTTCCATCATGACTGCACCGAAAACCTATCGAATCCTACTCGCAGATGACCATCAGGTTGTTATAGACGGACTATCTTCCTTACTCGGAAAAGAAGCGGATCTGGAGATCGCCGGCAAGGCAGTCAATGGACATCAATTACTCGAGATTTTAGCCGGCAAAGAGGTTGACCTGGTGATCACAGACATCAATATGCCGGAAATGGACGGTATTGAAAGCACCACCCGAATACGGGAAAAATATCCGAATCTGCGCATTCTGGTACTCAGCATGCACGATGAGCCAAACTACATTACCAGTATCCTGCAAGCTGGCGCAAATGGGTATCTGATCAAAAATGCCGGCCGACAGGAGGTGCTAAAAGCTATTCGGATGGTCTTGAATGGGGAGAGTTATTACAGTCAGGAAGTCACCCGAGTTGTGATGGAAAACGTGCGAAACCCAAACGGAGGAAACCCCGTCCTGAGTGAAAGAGAAAAAGAAATCGTTTGCTTAATCTGTGATGAATTCACCACCCGTGAAATCGCAGAAAAACTGTTTCTCTCTTTTCACACCGTAGAGAAACATCGAAAAAACATCATTGCTAAACTCGATGTACGCAACACCGCAGGCCTCGTAAAATGGGCTATTAAAAGCGGACTTGCCTAGATTTTGGTGATGTCTGCATGAAAGTACACAGACGCCGTTGACAAATAAAAAAAGGCCAGGCTAAAAATTCAGCCTGGCCTTTTTTATTATAATTTGCTCTACTGCACCACCACTTTCTCCACAGCTGAGCGGCCATTCGCAGTAATGCGGATAAAATAAATTCCGGAAGCGATATCTGCTGTATTTAAGGGCAGATGAGTATATCCGAATACGGAATTCTGGTATTGGTAAACCGAACGGCCATCAACCGTCAGAATTTCAATTTGCAGATCTGTTTGCTCAGAAGCATTCAGGGTAATGTTGAGCAGGTCTTGTGCCGGATTTGGGAAAACACGCACGTCCAACTCATCTACCAGGGCTTCTACAACATCTGATGGCCATTGAGATTCTACAATGGTACCCCGACCTGGCGCATCATCGCAAGCCATGTCACCTTCATCGGAAGAAACACAAGCTTCTGAATTATAATAAACCACATCCATCAATTCTACATCATCTACAAACCAACCGAGATAACCGACACCGTCGTTGGTTCCAAAACGGAAGCGCAAGAGGATGTCTTGTCCCGCATAAGCACTTAGATCGACATAGGTTCCGATCCAACCGCCGCTATTGCCCCAGAAGCCTTCGATATCAGGCACGACAAAAGTTTGATACCCTACCGGACCATCATAGCCATTCAGGAACATTTCCTCGCCGAGCCATTCCCAAGTGACGCCAAAATCGGTAGATACTTCAACCAGACCGGCATCCGTACCGGGTTCTGTATCATATCGGTGATAAAAACGAAGGGCCGGTTCGGTACCATTGACTGTTTCCGGCACAATGGTTTGCAACACCTGCTGACTTTCAGCAGAGATATCTTCCACAAAATAAGACTGGTCGCCACTATAAGAGTACAGGGAGGTAATATCCCAATAGTTTGGGGCTTCTTCGCCAATATAAGTTGTGCCCCAATTTGGCAGATTGCTCACCTCAAAATCTTCGTAGAAATAGCGGATGGAGTAATTATCCAGATCAGCCTTTGCTTCATAGGTAATTGTTACTTCGTCTTCAAAATCCAAATCACCCAGATTCCAGGTTAGCGTGGAGCCGTTTACATCCGGGTCTATACTTGCCGAGCCAGTCACATAGGTCAGGCCTGCTGGAAGTTCATCAACCACCACCACATTCGTCGCAGGGGTGGGCTTGTGATTAACAACGTAAAGTTTTATTTCTACATTCTCACCAGCCAGAATAAACTCATCTGCTGTTTTGGCAATTTTTAATTCAGGGATACAGGTTGGTCTGGGTTCAAAATCTTCGGTACCATCCCGATGGTCGAAGGGGCTACCCTGATCGGCGTAATAGCCTAAACCACGACGGGCAAAAACCTCCCAGATCATACATGCATTTGCCCCACCGTAAAGGACTTCATCAGCTGCCAGGATAGCATCCCGGCCGTCAACAAACCCCGGGTTACAGGGTTGAATTTTCATGCCATCAATAACCAACTGAATGGCCATATTATTTCCGGCAGTACCGTCATAAATATCTGCACTCCAGCCGTATTCATCGGAGAAAGCCCAGTATAAATCCCAAAGCATGGTTGCCCAAACAGCACCTACACCATGTGGCACAGATGCCGAAATAATATCACCATAGGTTTGTGGATTTTCAGCAAAATCGGTCGAGTACGGGAAAGCACGTAAGCCTTTTCCAATTGGGAGTTCCCGACGAAGGTAGGTAGATAACCCTCTGCGATCAGCCCCCTCATCACCTGGTTCGGCAGTAAGCACCAAAGCCAGGAAGTCACTCCAGCCTTCGCCCATTTGCTCACCCACATCCTCAGAGGCCCCAGTCAAACAACCCGAATTTCCGGGGCCACCGGTCAAACGAGTACTAATACCATGTGTATATTCATGGGCAATAACCCCATTATCGAAATCTGCAGATAAAAATTCCGGGCCGGCGTTTGTTGGTTCTGCCAAAGTAATCTGAATACCATCCGAAATAAATTGGCGCAGGATAGCACAATCACTGGCACTAAGAGATACAGTAGGAATGCCCGGATTAGTAATATCCGGTGAGCCTGCCATAGCTACGACCCCGTCTTCAAAATTACACATGATCATGGCTATCGCTCCCGCGGCTTCCACATTTGCTGTTTTCTGTTCGAATAAGCACCCACCCCGGTCAACCAATGCAATGGCACCATTAAGTTCGGCTGCATTCGAAAATGGAAGTTCACAACCATCTGTGAGATATGGATTGGTGACCTGGTCAAAGGCTTCTACCAACAAACCACTTACCGGCATATTCTGTACAGTCGGGCCATATTGGGCAGTTCCACAGCTGTAAAGTCCGGCAATAGCGGCAGGCTCTGTTACTTCGAGCAACCGGGCTCCCGTATTCCAGAAGTACATCCGCATCGTACCATTGCTCCCATCCGGAGGTGTCGAAAAATTGGCATTATTCAAGGCTTCATAACCATAAGGGTCATTACCCCCAAATGAACCGAGGGCAAAAACATGATCGGAACCTGCTCCTCCGTTTCCATAAGAATTTGACTGGAAATTACCGGCCTGCTCATCAAAACCATATTGGTAAAAAACATCGTGCATGATGTTGTTGATATAAAACAGATTGGTGATAGAAGCTTCCTTTTGCAGACCCGGTTCTAAATCTCCATTATAGTCCCAGTCAAAAATCAGGCTGGGGCCGCCATCTACATTAAAGTCTGAATTATTATCGGCATTGTAATCGGGGTATGCCCAAACATTGTTGCCACGGGTATAGGTGTATTCGGCGCCGTCGTTGGCGTTGGTATCATGCCATCCAAAAGGCGAGGCATCCGGATTGGCCGGGCTGACAACTAATTGCTGATCGCCGTGGTTCGGGCTTTCTGTAGGAATAGCAAATACGCGGTAGGAAGCATCGCCACTTAACATAGCAGCAGTAGCCTCTTGCCGAGCCTGGTTTAAAGGCAGAAAATTCCGTTGGGTTGACTCTACACATTCCTGTGAATGCACATGGGCTGCCTCATTTTCATGTTGACAATAAACGGTATAGTTATTTTTATTCACCAACATTCCCGTGCTTGCATCCATCCGCAGGCTCCAATAATCGTCTTGTCCGATTGGTTTGATATCAAGCGCCCAGGTCAGTATTAAGCTTCCATTTTGTGTTGGTTGGTATTTAAGTTCTACCGGAATTTCATAAGCGCTCAGGTCTCCTCCAGTAAAACGGAAGGACATTGGCCCGTCTGAAGAAATCTGACGAGGCGCCTCGCTGTATTCCAAATTAAGGTATGCTGCGGCAGCAGCAATGGCCTCCTCTGCACTCATCGCGGGAACCACCCCATTTACTTTTGAAGCTGCATCGGGAATAAAGCGGCGGCCAACATAAACCACTTCGCCATCTGGTTTTACATTCACATTAATCAGGGCATTATAGATCTCTATCCCTTCATGTGTTTGCAAAAAATAGATATGGTTTAGTCCGCTACGTGTACTTTGATATTGATAATCTACCTTTAAATTGGTAATATCATTCGCCGTAAGGCCCCAAATACCATAATTTTCATCAATATGCCGAAGGGCTATATCCAGGGGGCTCATCAGTTGGGCTTGAACCTGTTGGCCGCCCAGCACTAGTAAAAAGCCAATAAGGAATTTAGTAAATGGTTGAGTCATACTGTAATTTGTTATATGGTTCCAGAAATTAAACTAATTGCTCAGAAGGGGGTTTGGAAAGTCAAAAATAAGCTATTTTCCGGCCTGTCAGTAGGTGTGGTCGGGAAAGACTGTTTAATTAAATGCCGCACGACAATAATTTTAACAGGGGAAAAACATGGAAAAAGAAGAATTTTCAGATCAGATGCTCATTTTTGGCCGACACCCGGTGGTAGATGCCATTGAATCCGGAAAACCCATTGATAAGGTGTGGGTTCAGATCGGTACACACGGACCATTTGAAAAAGATCTCCGCCGCATCTGCAAGCAGCATAATGTGCCCCTGCAAATGGTTCCTAAAGAGCGAATTAACCGGGAAGCACGGGGTAATCATCAGGGTGTTCTGGCCTGGATGGCAGCGGTTAAATATCAGCAACTGGAAGAGGTTCTTCCGATGTTGTTTGAACAGGGGAAAACCCCGCTTTTACTTTTACTGGATGGTATTACCGATGTGCGAAATCTTGGTGCGATCGCCCGATCTGCTGAAATTTGTGGCGCCCATGCCATCATTGTGAGCCAGAAAAATAGTGCCCGATTAAATGATGAGGCCTTAAAAACTTCGGCAGGCGCTTTGCACCACATTCCGATATGCCGGGAAAAAAGTGTACAGGCTGCCCTAAAATACCTGAAAGATTCGGGCGTATTGATTCTGTCTAGTGAAATTCCTGCTGAAAAAAAGCTACACGAGATGAATCTTTCCCGCCCAATGGCCTTTTTGATTGGATCAGAGGGAAGAGGCGTGAGCCGGGAGGCTTCCGAGCAAGCTGATATTCGGTTTCAAATTCCCCAAGTGGGACAAACCGAATCTTATAATGTATCGGTAGCCAGTGGCATTATGCTTTACGAAGCGATGCAGCAGCGACTCGGGAACAGCAAACCTACGTAAGCAATGCGATCATAAAGGTTATTACGGTAGCCACAAACCCAATCATAAAAATATTATACGACAGGGTGAGGTAGCGGTATTTTTTATCCAGCACCTTTCCGAGGTAGTATAAATCGCGGGTCATATTGCCATATAACAATTCTGAATCCCGGAAAACAGCATCCAGTGCCTCCTCAAAAGCATCGACATCCATTTGAACGAAGTTGCCAAAAAAGACAATATTTTTCCGAGCTTCTTCGGGTGATTGATCGACCGCATTGAGGGTCGTAACCTTTGGCCTGGCAGAGAGTACCGCAAAGATCAGAGATGATAATCCGGTGACCAGAAAGATGACGACAGGCATCAGAATCATCGGATTTGTCTCTGTAATATTTTTATAGGATATAATCGAAATCAGCACGGAAATCAGGATTGCGTTTACGCTAATCATGATATTGGCCTTGTTGTCTGCTATCGAACTGAGATTGATATGATTTCGGTAATTAGTGCGAAAAAAGGTTTGAATCCCACTGGTTGGAACCTTTCGCTCTATCTGGCCATATTTTTCCAGGCCAGCTTCTTCCTGATCCACATACACTTTGTGGCGATTGCGGTCAACCTGTT
Source organism: Saprospiraceae bacterium (assembly GCA_020437105.1). Taxonomy (GTDB): domain Bacteria; phylum Bacteroidota; class Bacteroidia; order Chitinophagales; family Saprospiraceae; genus JAAEZH01. Next base: position 23,292 of record JAGQWR010000043.1, on the reverse strand, counting down.
TTTTTTGCTCCAGAATATTAGAAGCCAGGTGGCCATCGTAGTTGGCTTTCGCCGAAGCTGTTTGATACTTTACCCCTAATAATTCCTGCAATTGCAATTGAGACCAGGCTGCATCAGAGAGCCGTTGATTGCCCAAAAATTCCATTTCCAAACGCAGAAGCGGAATTTCCTGTTGAAAGCCGGCTCCATAACGGGCTGCAAAATAGGCATCTCTAAAAATTGCAACCGCCGGATTGGTGTTGGCTTTTCGGGTTTGTAAAACCTCCAGGCATTGATCAACCAGTTCGGCCAATGCAGAATCCAGGCCGGCATTTCGCAAATAGCTCCCGGCAAGTTTCCGGCTTTGCTGATTTGCCTGCAGGTAATCCGTGGAGAAACCAATCAAATGTAACCAGGCAGCCGTTACAGCTGCTGTGCGCACGTCCGGATCGGCTGCTTCACTGTCTGCTAATTCAGCTGCAATGACGGCTGTACGGGCAGCCAGACTATAGCGGTGATAAATCTGTCGGGCATCTGCCGACTGATTCATATTAGCTAGCGCAAACTGGCTAATCTGCTGCAAAAAGGCAGTTTCTGAACCAGCCGAAACGGGTATATTCTGTTCTTCTTTCATCCGCTGATTTAATAAATTTCCAGCTTCTTGCCCGAATTTAGTTATTTTTGGATTGTTTTTGCGTCATAAAAAACGGTAATCAGAAGCCATGGTCCTTTTGGGGTCCGAATCTTTAACTTTAATTAGCGGCAAATCCGCTTTATCGTTTTTCTGTTTACCAAATTTTTTTAATTGAAATTAGCAAAGAAGAGTTTATGTCTAACAATTTGATGGACCTCCTTCAAGGTCAGTTATCCGAAGGTCTTATTGATCAACTAAGCCAACAATTAGGTGGAGCAGACCGCCAACAAACAGCGGCGGCTGCAAGTGGCGTCATGAGTACATTAGTTACAGCTCTGGCACGAAATGCATCCACTCCTGAAGGCGCCGAATCACTTTCGAATGCACTTGACCGGGATCACGACGGAGGTTTACTGGATAACGTAATGAGTTTGTTTGGAAACCAAACACAGGTAGCACCTCAACAAGAGCGTGCCTTAAATGGCCAGGGCATCCTGAATCACATCCTGGGTGATCGCCAAAGCAGCGCAGCAAATATGATCAGCCAGTTTAGTGGCTTGGATTCCAATAAAACAGGAAGTTTGATGACAATGCTTGCCCCGATGGTCATGAGCATGCTCGGAAAACAAAAGAAAACACAAGGCCTGGATGTATCCAGCCTGGTTTCTTTATTGTCTGGCACTGTTTCTCAGGCAAAAACCAGCAACGCAAACCCTGCTATGGGTATGATTACCAGCTTCCTCGACCAGGATGGTGATGGCAGCATCACAGACGATGTGGCCAATGTAGGAATGAAGTTCCTCGGAAATCTATTCCGTCGCAAATAATTAATCCCTTCGTTTTGATTGGATGCTGAAAAATGGTCGTCTTTTTAGACGGCCATTTTTTTATCAGATCACGCCTTTTAGTTGCATCCGGATAACAGCTGCTTTATTATTTACACCCAGGCAGCGGTAGATTTTCTTGATGTGATCCCTCACCGTTTCAATGCTGATGCCCAATTCATTGGCAATCATTTTATAGGAGAGTCCCTCCGTCAACCCGCTTACGATATCGAGCTGTCTTTCTGACAAGATAATCCGCGGTGGATCCTGCTCCGTTCTAAAAAACTCTACAATCCGATAAGTCATGGAAGGTGACAGGTAAGCTTCTCCTCTATAGGTCGTCAGCAAAGCTTGTTTCATGCTTTGGAACGCACTTTTTCGGGACACTACAGAGGATACACCCGCCGCCAGAAGTTTGATTAAGTCTTCAATTTTCTCTGATTCCCCTAAAAGGATCACCTTGGCCTCCGGATTTTTTCTTTTCAGTTTCCGAACCAGCTCCACATTGGCTGAATCTTCTGAAATCAAGATCAGGTTTAAGCGACTTACTAACAGGCTGTCAATCAATGCTTCTACGGAGCTTGTGGAAAGTAGTACTTCCATTTCCGGTTGCTGTCTAAAAAAGCCACATAGATTCTGAAGTTGAATATTTGAAGAGTCGACGATTCCTAATGATACTTTTAATGCGCTCATGACTTTCTTTTGAAGTGTTAGGAGGAATTTTCTTAGCCTTTCGGCGAATGTTTTTCCAATTGAATACCCTTCAAAATTACCGGTACAAGCACATTGACATGGGCAATAGTGTACCAATGCCCGGTTTTTTGTACATTAACGTAGATTAATTGTACACGAGCGTTTGACCTCAAACCTTTCCTATGAATGCTATGCACCGAATCCTCTTTTGGGGGCTATTCACCCTATTTGGCGCGACTAATTCTTATGCCCAAAATGCCTTTACAGATAGCCTGGAACAACTTCTGCCGGGCATGCCTCCAGACACAAACCGATCCGCAATTTTGATCCAACTGGCCGATACTTATCGAAAATTTGATCGCGATAAAGTATTGGAATATGCCGCTGAAGCCTTAGAGATAGCCCGACAAAATCATTACGTATGGCATGAACATCTGGCATTAGATCAGATGGGCCATGGCAATAAAGGAAAAGGAAATTATGCCGAAACCCTGGCCTATTTCGAACAGTCGTTACAACTTAAAAAAGATGCCGGCCTGTCTGCTTACCAGATTGCTGTTGGCTACTCGAGAGTAGGTGAGTTATATCGTATAATGGGAAAGGTTGACCTGGCGATTACATACTTTGAGGAGGGCTTAAGAATTGCGGAGGCAGGGGAAAGTATCTCGGGATGTGCCTCAAACCTTAATAGCCTGGGCACGGCATATATTATTTTGGGTGACCCCAAGAAGGCTATTGAATACTTCCAGCGCTCCCTGGCCATTTTGGAAGAATTGGGAAACCAGCGTGCAACTGCTACGGTTTCCCTAAACATTGCCAGTCTGTATCATGAACTAGGGCAGTTTGATTCTGAAATGGCCTTCATATCAAAAGGATTACAAATCGGAAAAGAAATTGAGGACACCAAAATCATTGGCCGGGCTCTGCGGTTGATGGCTACGCTTCAGATGGATGCCGGAGACATTGATGCCGCATTGGAGACACTCAACAGTGCGAAAGAAGCCGTAGAAAAATCGGGCGATCAGGTTTATATGGCAACTATTGAATACAGTATGGGGAATTGTTATTTGGAACAAAACAAACCAGTCCTTGCATTGGAGAATTTTGAAAAAGCGCTTGCCTTGCATAACGCAACCGGTAATCCCTCAAAAGCTATATTAATTGGATTTGAAATAAGTCAGACGATGGTCAGTATGGGCAATCATCAGGAGGCGATTGATAGACTCCATTCTCTACTGCCCAAAGTAAAGAAACTTTCAGAAGATGAAACAATCATGCCCTTGGCGTATGAAAATCTGGCAACGGCTCATTTAGAAAATGGTTCTCTGGATTCTGCTTCCTTCTATTTGGATCTAATGATGGAAAACCGCCACAAAGTGGCTACTCGAATTTATCTGGAAAGAAAATACTACCAATTAAAAACTCGAATATTTGAAGCCCAAGGAGATTTCGAACAGGCGTATTTGGCGCACCAAAAATTTTACGATTATTCAGACTCATTGCGTATTTCCGAATCGGACCAACTCCTCCAGGAAGAACGAGTCAAACAAAATGTAGAGGAATTTAAAGCCCAAAAAGAAAATGCCGTACTCCAGGCAAGCCTGTTAACTACCCGAAACAGGCTATATGTCAGTATTGCAATCGGACTCAGCGTCCTCTTACTAATGGGCTCGTATCTTTTCTCCCAGCTTCGAAAGACCAAAAAACAGCTGGAGGATCAAAACCAACAGCTTCAGGAACTTAACCAAACAAAAGACCGGTTCTTTAGTATCATTGCGCACGATATTCGAAGTCCGATAACTGCCCTTGACAGCGCTGGAGAACAAATGAGTTACTATTTAAAGAAAGAAGACTTTAGTAAAATGGACAAAATCACCCGCCTGGTTGATACTACCACAAAACGACTCAATGCCCTGCTGGATAATTTACTAAGCTGGGCACTCCTGCAAACCGGTGCCATCCCCTATCACCCAACTGTCTTAAATGCAGAAACCGCTGTTCGTGAATCTGCTGAATTATTTCAACCAGCTGCAATTGCCAAAGAAATTAACTTGCACGTAGATGTTCCGGAGAATCTTCAGGTATATGCCGATGAAGCCAGCTTAAATGCCATTCTCCGAAATCTCACCAGCAATGCGATTAAATTTACCAAGCCGGGAGGTGAAGTAAAAATTGGCGTAAAAGAACTAAACGAACAAATACAGTTTACCGTTAATGATAGTGGAACGGGAATTTCAGCAGAAAAAATCGATCAACTATTTTCACTAAATAAAAAAAGTCAAAAGGGTACCACCGGAGAAAAAGGAACTGGCTTGGGTTTATTACTTTGCAAAGAGTTAGCAGAGTTGAATAAAGGCACGATTCGTGTGTTTAGTGAACTCGGCAAAGGGAGTCAATTTGTTTTTTCTATTCCAAAATGACCTGATAGGTATGTCGGATTTCCATTTTCTAATTGTTGAAGACGAGGAGCTTTATGCTACCAAACTGGAGATGCTAGTAGAAAAGCTAGGCTACTCAGTCCAGGCACAAGTCGACAATAGCGCGGATGCGCTCACCGAAATCCAGAAGCAAATTCCAGATATCATCTTAATGGATATCAATATCGAAGGGGAATATGATGGGATAGAGTTGGCGGATATGATACACCAGAAACATGCTGTTCCGATCATTTTTATTACTTCTCTTGAGGATGAACGCACATTCAAACGTGCCTCCCGAACCGGCCCCGTTGGGTTTATCATAAAACCATTCAATGATATCCAGCTTCAGCGCAGCGTGGAAATCGTTTTGAAACACCTGCACCAAAACTTGGCAAACTCTTCGGTTGAGGATTCTTCGGAATGGAAGGAAGACCTTGTTTCTCAAAAAGAGTTTTTCATCAAAACCCGGAACCAACTGGAGAAGGTCGTTTTTACAGACATCCTTTTCGTAGAAGCAGACGGACGGTATTGTAAAATCCAGACTCTCAAAAAGAAGTATCTGGTACGCATACCCATGTCAGAATTAATTGGAAAGCTTCCCGCCAATTATTTCCAACAGAGTCACAGATCCTTTCTTGTCAATATAGAAAAGGTTTCTTCGGTAAATCTCCAGGACAATATCTTATTACTGGGTGACATGCACGTCCCACTGAGCATTCGTAAACAAGAAGCTTTCTTACAGAGACTTAACCTGCTTTAGTCCTCTTCAACATCCTTAACAGCATCCTCCAAATCCTTGGTTGCTTTTTTCAGGGCATCCAGATCTTTGGTTCTTTTTGCTGCTGGTTTAGCAGTGCTGGTCTTCGCTGTGGGAGGCATATCAGCCTTCGCCGAATCTTCCTTAAATGGTTGATCGCTAAAATGCAACCCCTTTGAATCTGCGTCTATATAAATGATCTCCCCGGAAGAAAATCTTCCCGAAAGGACTTCCCGCGAAAGCGGATTTACTACTTCCTTTTGCAACGTACGCTTCATAGGTCGGGCTCCAAACTGTGGCTCATAGCCCAGATCTGCCAAGTGATCTTTTGCCCGCTCACTTACCTTGATAGTCAGCCCCTGTTTTGCCAACATTTTTTCGGTTTTGCGCAGCAGCAACACTAAAATCTGCTTGATTTCATCCTTGGTCAGCGGCAGGAACATGATTTTTTCGTCAATCCTGTTCAGGAATTCCGGACGTAGATTCTCTTTGAGTTGATCAAAAACCTCCGATTGGGTTGTTTCTAAAATTTCTGTCCGGTGTTTTTCACCCAGAGAATCCAGGTCTTCAAAGTTTTCCAGAATCGTTTCCGCTCCCATATTGGACGTCATGATAATGAGCGTATTCCGAAAATTTGCGACCCTGCCCCGGCTGTCTGTCAGGCGGCCATCATCTAAAACCTGAAGCAATATATTAAAGGTATCCGGGTGTGCTTTTTCAATTTCATCCAACAAGACGATAGAGTAAGGCTTACGCCGAACAGCCTCCGTTAACTGCCCGCCTTCATCATATCCAACATATCCGGGAGGCGCTCCTACTAATCGGGAAACGGTATGCCGTTCCTGATATTCACTCATGTCTATCCGGGTAATAGCCCGCTCGTCATCAAACAATACTTCTGCCAAGGCTTTGGCTAACTCCGTTTTTCCAACACCGGTAGGTCCCAGGAAAATAAAAGAACCAATCGGCCTGTTTTCATCCTGTAATCCGGCCCGGCTACGACGTACAGCATCCGACACTGCGGTTACTGCTTCGACCTGGCCTATCAGGCGCTTGCCCAATTCATCCTCCAGGTTTAATAATTTATCTTTCTCGCTCTGGAGCATTTTGTTGACCGGAATACCCGTCCAACGGCTCACGACCTCTGCAATATCATCAGCTGTTACTTCATCATTGGTTAAACGACTTTGCTCCGGCAATTTATCCAGTTTTTCCTCCGCTACTTTGAGCATAGCAGTTTGCTCCTGCATGGTGCCATAACGAATCTTGGCAACAGTTTCAAAATCACTCTTTCGCTCGGCGCGCACCGCCTCCTGCTCCAGCTCTTCAATTTTCTTTTTGATATTCTGGATAGCATCTACAATTTCCTTCTCATTCTGCCAGGTAGCCCGAATGGAATCTCTGGTTTCTTTCGCAACAGCGATCTGCTCGATGATCTTATCCAGCTTTTTCTTATCCTTTTCACGTTTGATGGCCTCGCGCTCAATTTCAAGCTGACGCACTTTCCGGTCCCAGTTGTCAACTTCATCGGGCACAGAATCCAGTTCCAACCGTAATTTGGCGGCCGCTTCATCAATCAGGTCAATCGCTTTATCCGGAAGGAAACGATCTGAAATATACCGATGCGATAATTCAGCAGCAGCGATTAAGGCCTCATCTAAAATTTCGATCTTATGATAGACTTCATACTTTTCCTGCAACCCCCGGAGAATAGAAATCGTATCCGTAAGGGATGGCTCGTCAATCTGTACCACCTGGAAACGCCGTACGAGTGCCTTATCCTTTTCAAAATATTTCTGGTATTCATCCAGCGTCGTGGCACCAATAGTACGTAGCTCTCCACGGGCTAAAGCCGGTTTCAGGATATTGGCAGCATCCATTGCGCCTTGTCCGCCGCCGGCTCCGATCAGTGTGTGAATTTCATCAATAAACAATACGATTTGTCCATTGCTCTCGGTTACTTCTTTGACTACACTTTTCAAACGTTCTTCAAATTCACCTTTAAACTTGGCTCCGGCGATAAGCGCGGATACATCCAGACTGAATATTTTCTTTGACTTCAGATTCTCCGGTACATCCTGCTTGACGATACGCCAGGCAATCCCTTCGACGATAGCTGTTTTACCTACGCCCGCTTCGCCAACAATAATGGGGTTGTTTTTCTTTCGGCGCGAGATGATATGCAATACCCGTCTGATTTCTTCATCCCGGCCAATGATCGGATCCAATTTTCCGGTCTCTGCCTGCTCATTTAGGTTTATGGCAAATTTTGCCAGGGCGTTATATGTTTGCTCCGCACTTTGATCCGTTACTTTTCGCCCTTTCCGAAGCTCGGTGATGGCAGCCTTTAGCCCCGCTTCTGTTGCGCCCTGATCTTTTAGAATTTTGCCACCCTGATCAGCTCCTTGCAGAATTCCCAGCAACATCAATTCAATAGAAATGTATTCGTCATCAAACTCCTTTAGCATCTTCTTAGCCCGGCTAAGCGACTGGTTTGCTTCGTTGGTCAGATACTGCTTTTCACTCCCTTCAATCTTGGGATATTTTTTGATAGCCTCTTCCAGTTGACGGTTCAACTGGGTAATATCCACATCCATTTTGTTTAGGAGAAAAGTCAATACATGCTCATCAACCTCCAGTATCCCTTTTACCAGGTGTGGAGTGTCAACCGTTTGTTGATTATAGCTGGCTGCCAGTTGCTGTGCTTTAAGAATCGCATCCTGGGCTTTTATCGTAAAATTGTCGTACGTCATAATGTCGATTAAACTGGGCCAAAAATACCGAACTGGTCGGCGGACCGGAAATTTTTATCGGCGAATTCACTTGACCATTCTACCCACGGGGTAAAGTTGGTACGTTGGTTCATAATAAGGCGAATGTTTGTAAATCCAATCCAGCTGTGCGCGCGCACTTTCAGCCATCTCAGGATTCTCCTTCCGGGCATTTTCAAAAGCCTTTTTGAGTTCCGGATCTTTTTCCAGCATTTCTGCGGCGAGATCCTCAAAAACATAATCCGAAAAATACTCCTTTTGCATCAGGATTCCATCAAAGAAATTCCAGGCAAAGTAAGAATCCGGCCCCTGTGGTTCTAAAACGGAGACAATATACAAATCAGAAGCCTGGCCTGTTTCTACCAGGTAATCACCTGGATATACTTTTTGTATGCGCCGAACTTTCTCCACTTCCACTTTGGAGTGTAAATAATGCCCTTCATAGGGTTGGTCAACTGTCTCAAAACTGCGGATATAGTAAAACTCCAGGTCCAGCTCCTTTGATTCATTAATTCGCGTAAGCTCTACACCGTTCCATTGGAGGCGCTCGATTACCTCTGTATAAGCCTGTGGAATAACATAGGCTTTTGGTTTTTCAACAGACAGTGTAGCAGTATAAGTATTAAAAAACGGAATGGTCTTTTCATAAGGTTTTGCCCGATCATAGTACAGGCGATCCAGCCCACTAATTGCACTGGGTTTGTAACCCGCTTCAAAGCCCTTAAAAAGTATCGAGTCTATTTTTGAAAAATCAAGTTTCCAATTTAATTCTATAATAGAGGCCGCCTTTGTTTGGTTAATGGCTAATCGTTTTGCATTTCGTACTGCACCACCTTTTTCCGCCAGATAAACGACCATTTGATCCATAAATTGATAGACGCTCCACACTCGATCTTCAAAGGGCTTCAACATATGCGTTTCGGGCATAAAGCCGATGGTATGGTGTAAGGCGGTATAACCGGAAGAATACCTTGGGAGATCTAAAAAACCTGCAATGCCTTCATCCGGAGTCGTTCGTGCATATACATAAGGGATCATTTCCCAGGGTGTTTCCTGCATTTTTGCATAGAGGTCGGGAAGCATATCACCGACCAGCAAAGAAGCTAACGGCTCTTGAAGTTTATCTTTTTGTGTTGGAATCAGCGTAAGCGTATATTGATAATCCGCTCCATTTGAGGTGTGGTTATCAATAAAAACGTGGGGTTCCCATTCCTGAAAGATCTGGTTAAATGTTTGGGCATTGCGGGTATCACATTTTATAAAGTCCCGGTTCAGATCATAGTTACGCGCGTTGCCGCGAAAGCCATGTTCTGCTGGCCCTTCCTGGTTGGCCCGACTGTAGGCTCCACGATTTAGTCCGCCGCTAATATTGTAAAAGGGAATTACAATGATGACCAGGTTCTCTAAATACTGTTGTTTGGCATCATCCAATAATAAATCCCGCAAAAACATCATACTTGCATCCACACCACAGGGCTCCCCCGGGTGGATCGCATTATTGATCATCAGGATGGTTTTATCCTTAGCATGAATGGATGCTGCCTCAAAATCCTGATCGATTGAAAGGATCATTAAATGCAACGGCTGTCCCGAATCTGTTTTTCCATATTCCCGCATCTCCAATTCGGGAAAGGCCTCGGCAAGTTCCCGGTAATACGAAATCGTGCGTTCATAGGGGGCTGAATAATTGGGATCTGTCTCAAAAGGAGTTAGAAACATAACATTGGGTTGGGCCAGCCCTTGCTGGCAAAAATGGCAAAATAACAGGCCTAAAACAATTAAGCGCATATCAGTAACTTTTAATACCTCAAGCTACTGAATTTTATACAGGAGCGAAAATGTGTACTGGGGAGACTTATTACATTTAGTTTTATAAAGTCGAGGGTCTAAGGCCGAGGTGCTGCTGTAGTCTGTAGTCTCATAAATAGCATCAATAAGCTACGATTTAACTTGAGCGAAGTGAAACAGGGTCGAAGCCTTTGGCTTGGGTCGAAATGGTCTTTCAGACCTTTTGGGTCTATTATTTCCTGGCGGAAATTTGGTCTATTATGGTGCGGTGGTTTGGGAATTCAAAATTTTATTGAGAGTTGAGAAAATCAGGTCACAGGGAATACCCCGCCGCAGGCGAGTTTAGATGCTCGACTTTAGACCTTAACCCCTTCGACTTTCGCCCATAAACCATCTAGTCAACCACAAGCTATTTTATCAAAAAAAAATAGGAAAAGGTATATATACCCAAACGAAAAAGGCTGCTCTGTCGAAACAGGCGGCCTTTTTCAATAAGAACCTCAAAAGTTAAGCGCGATATAAAGAGCGCAGGTATATCTAATTGGTTGGTTGAGGTTCATTTTTTTTAATGACAACTTGATGTATGATAATGAACCACTTTTACTTGTTTAGGATTCCGGCGCTTTAGCCAATACCCTTCTACATAGGTATATCTTTTTAAACGCGGATTGTAATCCCAATATCCATCTACCCAGACAAAATTATTTCCGGGATGAACAGGTTTCGTTTTAACGATTGTCACACCTGGAGCAACTTGTTTTGTGCGTACCAGCACTTGAGCATCTGACGTATTTGGGATAAGCATTCCTGCAAAGAGCAGGGCGAGAATAAGCAATGGGAACTTTTTCATTGTTTCAGGTTTTTGTTTGTTGATTAGATAACCTGATTCCTCCTGCGTTTAAGCAAGTTTGGTTAAAGAAATATTAAAACAAAATTCCTTGTATTTTCGCCCCTAAACAGAGCATAAATGAGCTGGCTTCAAACGCTTTTCCCGGCTTTATATAAAAAGGAAGAACCTGATCCGATGAAATATTTGATTGCGGGCCTCGGTAATATGGGGGCAGAATACGACTATACACGTCATAATGTTGGTTTTGAGATTGTCGATGAGTTGGCAAAGGAATTTGGTGTGACTTTCAAAAACGACCAATTGGGAGACATTGCAGAATTCAAGCATAAGGGCCGCACCTTTGTTTTACTAAAGCCCTCAACCTATATGAATCGAAGCGGCAAGGCTGTCAGATATTGGCTCCAAAAAGCCAAGGTGGAAAAATCAAACCTGTTGGTGGTCCTGGACGATCTAAATCTGGACTTTGGCAAACAACGAATCCGGGCTAAGGGTAGTGATGGCGGACACAATGGCCTGAAGGATATCGACCAAATGACAGGTGGAAATAATTATGCCCGATTGCGTGTCGGCATTGGACGGGAATATGGCAAGGGGCAGCAGGTTGACTATGTTCTGGGCAAATGGGATGAGGAGGAACAGGAACAATTAGGTGCCATCCTAAAGAAAGCCACTGAGACCATCAAAGCATTTGGCACAATTGGTTTGCAACACACCATGAATCAGTTTAATTAAGGGCAATCACACTTACCTGCCCGACAAGCTGTTTCAAACAGAAAGAGCAGCAGAAAGAAAATAGCCAGCCAGCCAGATCTTTTCCCAAAAAGTTGATATATAAAGCGGTGTAGCATTTGCATAAAGATGCTAATTTAGTCGGATATGCAAAAACGTATTTTAGTTGGTGCTTTAAACTGGGGTCTTGGCCATGCCACCCGGTCTATCCCAATTATACGCGCTTTGCAAGAGGCAGGTACCGAGGTATTTCTCGCTTCCGATGGACAGGCTGCCCAGTTGTGGGAAGCTGAATTCCCGGAATTACCCCTAGCCATATTACCTGGTTATAATATCCGATATCCTTCTGGAAATCTAAGTTGGCACCTGGGAACGCAGGTTCCCAAAATTGCAATGGCGATCCGAAAAGAAAAGGTTGAAGCCCAAAAACTAGTTGCTCAATGGAATATCCAGGGCATCATAAGTGATCACCGCTACGGTTTTCAACATACCGGAATACCAAGCGCTTTGGTTTGTCACCAAATGCAAATCCTGGCTCCCAATGCCTTATCCGGCTGGTTAATTAACCGAGCACATCGGAGCTTGTTGCACCCATTTGACTTTCACTGGGTGCCCGATCATCCCGAAAGTCCCGGAATGGCAGGACAACTTTCGCATGGGTATCCTACTAAACAAATGCGTTTTATCGGTCCCTTAAGCAGGCTGCATAAAAAGCCTGCTTCCATTAAATGGGATTATCTCGTTGTATTGTCCGGACCGGAACCACAGCGCAGCATATTAGAAAGCCTCATATTGGAACAGACACCCGCTATTCGAGGCAGCTGGCTGATCGTGGGGGGCACTCCGGATACGACCAAAAATATAGCCCACTCAACCATTACGTATAAAAACTTCCTGACAACTATCGAACTTGAAGAAGCCCTGAATGCGGCTAACATAGTGGTTTGCCGATCCGGTTATAGCAGCATTATGGATTTGATGAAACTTGAAAAGAGGGCATTGCTTATTCCTACCCCGGGACAAACCGAGCAGGAATACCTGGCTGAATTGCATCGGGGCACCGGATTGTTTAGCGTGGCGCAACAATCTGGTTTAAGATTAGGACAAGCCTTACGGGAATTAAACCCTGAGAAAGGGGAAACACCTAAAAAAGAAAACGACCTGTTATCGGCTGCGATCCGGGATTTCCTGGATCACTGCTGACAACAGGTCGCTTTTAAGATGTTATTAATTCATGCGGATTTCCTCCTCACTCCCGTCAAAGAAACGGTACTTCGTGAGCGGGTAATCTGCTTGTGGGCGGATTTTAATCCACTTGTAGTATTTTTTATACCAGCGCATCCGTTCAGATGGCAGGCCTTTGCGCAGGTAAGCATCCACAAAAGGATGTACTTTCAGCGTAAGCTTTGATTTCGGGTGCGACTGGAGGAGGAAACTCAAATCTCTTTCGATCTCATCTGTCAACAAGATTGCCGGGTTGATAGAACCTGTACCGTTACAAGTCGGACAAACTTCGGCAGTATTAATTTTAATTTCCGGACGGACCCGCTGACGGGTAATTTGCATTAAGCCGAACTTACTTAGCGGCAGGATCGTATGCTGGGCATGATCCTTTTTCATAAACTGCCGCATCGCTTCCATTAGTTGCTGCTTATGATCGCGGTTGCGCATATCGATAAAATCGATGATGATAATGCCTCCGATATCTCTTAAGCGCATTTGACGGGCAATCTCTTCTGCAGACTCCATATTCACAGCCAGAACAGCTTCTTCCTGGTTGCTACTGGTCATTTTATGACCGGAGTTTACATCGATCACGTGCATGGCCTCCGTGTGCTCGATAACCAGATAGGCACCACTTGGCATTGTTGCTGTTTTCCCAAAGGAAGCTTTAATCTGTCGGGTTACTCCAAACGAGTCGAAGATCGGCTTCCGGGAACTATGCATACTTACAATATCCACCTTATCGGGTGCAATATTGGCCAGGTAGCTGCGGATATTGGTATATAGTTGTTTGTCGTTAACGACAATTTTATTGAAAGATTCCGAAAGGACATCCCGAAGAATGGTTGTCGCCTTATCAAGTTCGCTCAATAATTTGATAGGTGATCGTCCGCCTTTAAGCTGCTTATAAATTTCCTCCCAGCGATCGACCATGTATTTTAGTTCTTCGTGGAGATCTGCCGCTTTTTTACCTTCAGCAGCGGTCCGAACGATAACGCCAAAATTTTTGGGTCGAATCAATTCAATCAACTGACGTAAGCGTTTTCTTTCGTCAGCATTTCCAATTTTTTTGGAAACGGCGATTACGTCCGAAAAAGGTGTTAAAACCAGATATCGACCAGGGATCGTCATCTCACAACTCAATCGCGGACCTTTAGTTCCTATAGGTTCTTTCAGTATCTGAACCAGCAACTGCTGTTTTTTATTCAGGACCTGTTCGACCTTACCGGTTTTTACGATTTCTTGTTGGAAATTAAAATTCTCCAGCAGGTGGGTATTGTTTTTTCCTGCGATTGTATCATCTGTGTACTTAGCCAGGGAGCGAAGCTTTGGTCCAAGGTCAGTATAATGCAGAAAGGCATCTTTTTTATGCCCAATATCTACAAAAGCAGCATTCAGGCCTGGCATCAGTCTTCTGATCCGGCCTAAAAAAATGTCGCCAACGGTAAAGTTTGTATTGGTTCGCTGCGTATGTAATTCCACTAATTTGGAATCCTCCAGCAAGGCAATCTCTACTTCAGTTGGCGTGGAATTGATAATTAATTCCTTTTCCACGGCAAAGGGTTTACAGTTATCATTAACCTGCACTTCATTATGAAGTGAGGCATGCCAAATACACCGTCCTAAACAGGAGGGCCTCCTTTTGACAATGATTAGAACAAACCCGTACTTATATAGAGGGAAAAGAAGGAAGCAATTAACAGCGGAGGTTAAAGAGGAGCCTGTAAAACGATTTCGTTTGATTTGGGCTATTTGTCCTTTTTACCGATCTTTTTGGGAAGTAGCATATCGATAAAACAGGAAATTTCTTGAGTTCAATGCCTCTTTGAACATTGATAAAAAATAATCCTCCAGCACTATTACTCGATCTGTCCGGGTGTCGCAATACGATAGTTTGCCCGATGAATCGCCAAAATGAAGAGAGATGTACCCCTGAAAACTATTCCAGGGATACATCTGTATATCATCTATCTATTCTTCTTCTTGTGCCGATTCTTGCGAAGGCGCTTTTTGCGCTTGTGCGTCGCAATCTTATGTCTTTTCCTTTTCTTACCGCAAGGCATAGTCTTTTACTTTAAGTTGATTCAAAATATAATATCGTTCTATATATACCCAAACGAAAGCAGTTTGGACTTTTTATCTTTTTCTTTGTACGCCCTACTTTGTTAACACCCGCTAGCTATCGGGGGTTGCCTGTGCCTGCCAGTTCGGCTTGCGCGAGCAAGGCAGCCAGTTTTTTTTTGCCTCGTAGGCCATGTTGTTAAAATTTCCCAAGCCACTTTCGCCTGGGTAAAAGGATGCCAAAAATTCCGGCATCTAATTTAATTTGTTCCCTGTTGACAGAGGCTTGCATACTTTGCTGACTCCACCTCGTTTCCTAAACCTCGGTATGCTTCTGCCAGTAAGCAGGCGGCCCGAAGGTCAGTGGGATTCAGTTCATATGCTTTTTCAAGTCGCCCGATGGCCTTGTCAAATTGTCCTGTTTGAATCCCCAATCGGCCAAGATTGATCAAAACACTGGTATTTTCCGGAAATTGCTCATTCAATTCCCGCAGCATCAGAATACCTTTCATAGGCTGATCTGCTGGCGGAGCTTCGGTATAAATCAAAGCCAGGTTGATCCGGGAATCCGTGTCCGAAGAATTAATTGAAATTGCATTTTCAAAAGCCTGGATGGCATGATCGCGGCAAAAGGACTTTATTTTTTCTGCCTGCGTTTGCTGTAAACAGATTGAAAAAGTTGTGCCGGCAATCGCCCAAGGTTCTGCCTGCTCCTCAATTTCAGCCACAAGTTCTGCATAATAACCCGATATTTCAGGTTTACCTGCTGCGTACCATACACTTGCCAGCCCTTTAAAAGCCTCTACTCGTGTGCTATCAGAAGTGGCATCATTGAGTTGGGCTTCGGCAGCGAGAATATCATTAGCTTCTCGGCTTTCCAATCCTACTTTGGCTTCTTTTAACAAGGCATTTATATCCGTGCTTTCTGCATTAAGAGCCCTTGACTTTTCAATGGCTTGCTGTGTGGGTGGTTTAGTCTCGCATTGAAAATACAGGACTAAAAAAAGAACCAGGAAGGCCCCCAGTGCCAACCATTGTTTATTATTGATTTTACTCATTAATCTTCACCTTCATCATCAGGCAGTTCAGTGACATTTGATTTTACCTGCTCCACAAAAACTTTAGCAGGCTTAAAGGCCGGAATAAAATGCTCCGGAATTTCTATCGCCACATTTTTCTTGATGTGCCGACCTACCTTTTTTGCCCGTTTTTTGATGATAAAACTTCCAAATCCACGAACATAAACGTTCTCTCCATCTGCCAAAGAGTCTTTCACTTCTTTGAAGAAGGTCTCCATGGTGACCAGAACATCCACCTTAGGTACACCTGTTTTCTCAGAAATTGCAGCGACTAGATCGGCTTTTCTCATTGTTATGTTGTTGATTTAGAAAAAGTTATGGCCATTTTGAGCCACTTTTTTCAAACGAGTTGCAAATCTCGGAATTTTCTACCTTATTCGGAAATAAAAATCTCCTTTAATTCGCATCGAATGCCTAATAGTCAATGAATTAGCCTTAAAGCAGCCATTAAAGAGCACTTTCATTCCCGGGGCTTTGGTTATATTTGCGGGGTTAGAGGGACTTTTATTACCCTAAAACAAAATATAGCACCCGGAAGTTAAGGAGACCTGGCAAAAAATGCTTCCGAACAGGCGATTCTTGAAACAAACCAAATATGAATACCATATTATGATATTATCCATGACCGGTTATGGCCGGGCCGACATCTCCTACAAGGACAAAACGTTCCTGGTTGAAGTTCGCTCGTTGAACAGTAAATTTACAGATGTTCGGTTTAAGCTCCCCAACCACTACCGCGATAAAGAGCTGGAACTTCGCAAAATGGTATCAGACCAGGCTGAACGTGGCAAGCTTGAAGTAAGCCTGGAAGTAAAATCAACTAGTGGAGAAGAAGCATACGGACTTAATTTTCCACTTTTTAAAAAGTATTTCAAGGAACTTTCCACGCTGGCAGAAGAGTTAAATATGCCTACGGGGGATATGATGCAGGCGATTATGCGTATTCCTAATGTGATTGCCACTGCGGAAGACCATATTGATGAAGCAGAATGGGAAGCCGTTATTGATGTGATCAGCCAGGCACTTAAACGATTTGAAAACTTTCGAAAGTCGGAAGGAAAAGCGATGGAAGAAGACCTCCGTCTTCGAATCGCCAATATTCGCTCGATGTTGATTCAGGTAAACCCATTGGAAAAGACACGGGTTGACACCCTGCGCCAACGGTTAAAGCAAAACCTGGAAGAGTACCTGAATAAAGAGCATATCGATGAAAACCGCTTTGAGCAGGAAATACTATACTACCTGGAGAAGATCGATATCACGGAAGAAAAAGTGAGACTGGAGCAACATTGTCTTTATTTCCTGGAGCAGCTTGATCAGGAAAGCAAACAAAATGGCCGAAAGCTGAGTTTTATCAGCCAGGAAATGGGACGCGAAATCAACACCCTTGGAGCAAAAGCGTATTCATCAGACATCCAACGATTGGTCGTTGGAATGAAGGATGAATTAGAAAAGATTAAAGAACAAACAGCAAACTTAGTATAGTTTTGAAGAACGGTCAGGAAGAAAGCGGAAAATTAATTGTCATCACTGCACCCTCCGGAGCAGGAAAAACCACTATTGTCCATCATTTATTGAATACCATTGACGAGTTGGCGTTTTCTGTTTCTGCTACAAGTCGGGCGCCACGTCCGCATGAGGAAGATGGGAGAGATTATTACTTTTTGTCTTTCGACGAATTCTCCAGACGGATAGAAGCAGGTGATTTCCTGGAATGGGAGGAGGTTTATGAAAACCAATTTTATGGCACGCTAAAATCTGAATTAGAAAGAATCTGGGCTCTGGGAAAGCACATTATTTTTGATATTGATGTCAAAGGGGCACTAAATATTCAATCGCATTACCCGGGCCGCTGTCTGACTATTTTTGTAAAGCCCCCTTCCAAGGAAATTCTTTTTGACAGGCTTCGCAAGCGGCGAACAGAAAGTGCCGCCAGTTTAAAGAAAAGAATCAGCCGGGCGGAAGAAGAGTTAACCTATGAGCCGTACTTTGACGATACGCTTATCAATGATGTACTTGAAATTGCACTGACTGAAGCTGAACAAAAAGTAAACGCCTTTTTAAATTTGCCCGTAGTACCTGAATGGAAACAAAAATAACCCAAGGCATTCGCATAAGCGTAGCACCACACTACGAAGCCCTGCATTCCAAGCCAGGTGAAGAGGCTTATGTTTACTCCTATCGGGTCATTATTGAAAACCGCCGTACAGACACGGTACAGCTCCTCGAACGCCATTGGTATATTGTTGACGGCGTTGGACAGATCCGGGAAGTACAGGGCCCCGGGGTAGTTGGGGTACAACCTATTCTTCCTCCTGGAGAGCGCTATGAATACCAATCCTGGTGTCCTTTTAAGACGGATATCGGACGTATGTGGGGAAACTACCTTTTTAGGAGGCAGGTTGATGGGAGTATTTTTATCGTAATAATTCCGGCGTTTTCGCTTATCCCGCCTTTCAAATTCAATTAATCAAAAAAGGGCTACCAACTGGCAGCCCTTCTCTTGTTTTCAATTTCAGTGTGGGGTTATACAGGATATAATTAGTCAATCCGACGACCAGCTGCCGTATGGGATTTTACTTTGGTTTTACTTATTTTCTTCAGATCGACCATTAGGCTTGCATATGCGACATCTGCATCTACCCAATAGGTCTGTCCTTCGTAACTAACCTTACCTGAACGGCGATCCCATTCAGAGCCAAGTAATACAAATCGATTATTCTGCTTCGGATTCGGGCCAAACATCAAAAAGCGTTCGTCTGAACCGTCATCAAAACTAACTGCGAGCCGGTTTGATTTTGGGCTAAACATAAATACGCCCGGAGTGCCTTCCCGGATGATAATTTCTTCTACTTCTTTTCCGTCAACAATCTTAATCTCTCCGGATATGATCTCGGTGGTTCCGGTACTTACCTGCCGATGCAATACAATATCACGAGATAAATAAAATTGAATCTTTTGTAACTCTGCGTCTGTCCAACCATATTCTTCATAAAGTTCCTGCGTAAACGGACGAAGGGTCGGTCCGCAAGCGGCGAAAACAGTGAGCAGTAATACTCCGATGATTCCGTTTAATGTTTTCATACTAGTATCTTTTGATATAAACAGGTTTAGTTTGAGGGTTTGTACAGGGCCGAATTTAGTCCCTTTTACAAGAGCAAAACAGCCCCTTATAATCTTCTTAACGGGGTTTAACCTACTTTAACGTTTTTCGCCTTTAAGGCGCCGAAAAGATGTTATCGTTTTTCACGAAAGAACTGCTGCAGGAGGGTACGAGCTTCTTCTTCAAGAATCCCATAGGCCACAGTGGTTTTAGGATGGAGGACGACTTTACCGTGAATCATAAAGCCTTTTCGCTCATCAGCAGCAGCATAAACCAACCGACCAAGTTGTGCCCAGGAAAGAGCTCCGGCGCACATAAAGCAGGGTTCTAATGTTACGTACAGGGTACATTCATCCAGATATTTTCCGCCCATATAGGATGCGGCGGCAGTAACTGCCAACATTTCAGCATGTGCGGTCACATCCTGCAATCGTTCTGTTTGGTTATGCGCCCGGGCAATAATGCGGTTATTGCTAACGACTACAGCTCCAACGGGAATCTCTCCTTCTTCATAGCCTTTTTTGGCTTCCAGGAGGGCTTGTTGCATAAAATGTGTATCGCTGAAGACCGTAAGCATGCGGAAAGCTGTTTTCTAAATACAAAGGTAGAACTTCTGGCTTTGATCTTTACTGTAGAATTACATACCTTTGCGCATGGAAAAAGAAAAATCTCCGACTACCAAGTTTTTGGGCGAAGCGCTCACCTTCGACGACGTCCTCCTCGTTCCCTCATACTCTAATGTTTTACCGCGTGAAGTAGATATTTCATCTCAATTGACACGTGGCATTCGCATCAATGTGCCGATCGTATCTGCTGCCATGGATACGGTTACAGAAAAGCATCTGGCCATAGCCATTGCCCGACAGGGTGGTATAGGGATCATTCATAAAAACATGTCTATTGAGGAGCAGGCTGAGCAGGTGCGTAGTGTAAAACGCTCTGAAAGCGGCATGATTACTGATCCGGTAACCCTTACCCAAGATGCCCTTGTTGGGGATGCATTGGGTTTATTAAAACGTTTTAGCATTGGCGGAATCCCAATTATCGACAAAGCCAATAAGCTGATCGGGATCCTTACAAATCGCGATTTACGTTTCGAACGCGGTCTGGATCGACCTGTACGGGAATTAATGACTTCAGAACACCTGATCACCGCGCCCATCGGAACGGATCTGGAGCAAGCAAAGGATATCCTTCAAAAACATCGCATTGAAAAATTGCCCGTTGTATCAGAAGATGGCACATTGGTTGGTCTGATTACTTATAAGGATATCATGAAGGTGCAGGATTATCCCAACTCCTGCAAGGATACCTTAGGCCGTTTGGTTGTTGGGGCCGGTGTAGGCGTAACTGCCGATATGATGAACCGGGTAGAAGCTCTGGTAAATGTGGGTGTAGATGTTATTTGTGTAGATACGGCCCACGGCCACTCGCAAGGAGTACTCGATTCGATAAAAGAAATAAAAGCCAGCTATCCCGATCTGCAGGTAATTGGCGGAAACGTAGCAACCGGAGCAGGTGCACTGGCTTTGGCAGACGCAGGTGTTGACGGTGTAAAAGTAGGTGTTGGTCCGGGTAGTATCTGTACTACCCGTATTGTAGCCGGAGTTGGCGTACCGCAACTTTATGCAATTTTCGAAGCGGCTAAAGCTTTAAAAGGCAGCGGAATTCCGATCATTGGTGATGGTGGCATCCGCTATACAGGTGATATTGCCAAGGCATTGGCCGCTGGTGCAGATACCATTATGGCAGGCTCCTTATTTGCCGGCGTGGAAGAAGCTCCCGGAGAAACCATTCTTTTTGAAGGGCGGAAATTCAGAGTGTATCGGGGCATGGGCTCCCTGGGAGCGATGGAACTCGGCTCCAAAGACCGCTATTTTCAGGATGTGGAAGACGACATTAAAAAACTCGTTCCCGAAGGTATCGAAGGTCGCGTACCATTTAAGGGCAGTGTCGCCGAGGTGATGGTACAGTATATTGGTGGCCTTCGAGCCAGTATGGGCTATTGCGGAGCAGGTACCGTTAAAGACATGCAGCAAGCTTCTTTTGTAAAAATGACAGCAGCAGGTGTACAGGAGAGTCACCCGCATAATATCACCATTACCAAGGAAGCGCCAAATTATAGCCGGAAGTAATTATGACCGATACTCACAGCCATCCTGTACTCTTATTTGACGGCGTCTGCAATTTATGCAACGGGTTTGTTCAGTTTGTAATTAAAAGAGACTCCAAAGCCCGTTTTCGTTTTGCAGCATTACAATCAAATTCTGCTCAAGCCTTATTGGAGCAGGCAGGATATGCTAATCGGGAAGACCTGGATACTGTTGTATTGATTGAAAATGGCAAGATTTACACACACTCTGATGTGGCACTTCGGGTCACTGGCAAACTAGGAGGCTTATGGCCCTTATTTAGCATCTTTTGGGTGTTGCCGAAGTTTATCCGGGATGCTATTTATAATTGGGTAGCCCGAAACAGATATCGCTGGTTTGGAAAAAGGGAAGCTTGTATGATCCCGACACCTGAGTTGCGGGAACGCTTTATTGACTGAGTCTTGTTCAATCTTTTTTCTTTGTGTAATTTCGCCCCTTCCTTGGCCGGTCGGAGAACCCATTCAGTTTATGGATGGTTTCTATTAGACTTGTCCAACTGGGCATGAATGAGCGAAAGCGAAGCAAATTTTATTTTGAACAAGGCGAAAAACGTAGACGATGCCTTAGCATCGGCGAGGCTTTTTAACGAAGTGCAAGATAAAATTTGTCACTTGCAGCCATTTGAGGCTCCAGTTGGACAAGTCTATTACTTATCCGGTCATTCCAAAATTGCCTAATTACGTATTATGATGAGTCGAATCGAGGTCGCTAAAGTTCTTGCCGACCCAAAAATTGGAGAACAGGTTACCGTTATGGGTTGGGTACGTGCATTTCGTTCCAACCGTTTTATTGCCCTCAATGATGGTTCCGGGATGGATAATCTTCAGGTTGTTGTGGACTTTGAAAAAACGGACGAAGCGACCCGGAATCGGATTAAATACCATGCTTGTGTAAAGGCTACCGGGGTTTTGGTTGAATCGCAGGGTGCTGGCCAAAGTGTCGAGTTGCAGGCTGATGAAATTGAGATTCTGGGCGACATCAACCTGGACACCTACCCTATCCAGCCTAAAAAAATGTCCATGGAATTCCTCCGGGAAAATGCGCATTTACGGATGCGTACAAACACCTTTAGTGCGGTGTTCCGGATACGGCATGCAGTAGCTTTTGCTATTCATAAATACTTCAATGACAACGGGTACTATTATATGCACACACCCATTATTACGGGTAGTGATGCTGAAGGTGCCGGGGAGATGTTTCGGGTTACTGCTTTTGATCCGGCTAGTCCGCCTCGTACGGAAACAGGAGAAGTTGACTACAAGGAGGATTTTTTCGGTAAAGCAACCAACCTGACCGTTTCTGGGCAGCTTCAGGCAGAGATTGGCGCGATGGCTCTTGGCAAGGTTTATACTTTTGGTCCGACTTTTAGGGCCGAAAACTCCAATACATCAAGGCACCTGGCGGAGTTTTGGATGATTGAACCCGAAGTTGCCTTCTGCGATATTCACGGCGACATGGATCTGGCAGAGGATTTTGTACAGTATTTAATCCGATATGTTTTAGAACACAACAGGGCAGATTTGGAGTTTCTGGACAAACGGATTCAGGACGAAGAAAAAAACCTCCCTACAGATAAGCGTCGTCCGATGGGACTGATTGAGATGCTGCGATTTGTGGTTGATAATGAATTTGAGCGCATCACTTATACACAGGCCATTCATCTGTTACGTGATTCCAAGGATTTCAAGAAAGGTCGATTTGAGTTTGAGCCGGTAATGGGTAAGGACTTACAAGCAGAACACGAGCGATATCTGGTAGAGAAGAAATTCAAAAAGCCTGTCATCGTTCGGGATTACCCGAAAGGTATAAAGGCATTTTATATGCGGATGAATGATGACAATGAAACAGTAGCCGCAATGGATGTACTTTTCCCTTATATCGGAGAAGTTATTGGTGGATCACAGCGGGAAGAACGCCTGGATAAATTGGTGGAGCGTATGGAACAGATGGATGTTTCCACGGAGGAATTATCCTGGTATCTGGATCTTCGCAAATTTGGGGGTGCGCCTCATGCCGGCTTTGGATTAGGATTTGAGCGAATCATTCTATTTATCACCGGTATGGGTAATATTCGGGATGTCATCCCGTTTCCACGGACACCGGGAAATGCGGAGTTTTAACAAAAGTTTAAAGCGCTTATTACAGATAAAAAAGCCTGCATCACGATTGTGATGCAGGCTTTTTTTGGGTACAAAGTTCCCTAAACAAAGAAAGCGCAGCCGTTGTA
>JAGQWR010000042.1 GCA_020437105.1 Saprospiraceae bacterium | reverse complement strand
GAAGGGCAAGAGCTCTTCGTCCACCGGTTAGAAGCCCAGGAAGGCGACAATCTTACCTTTGATCAGGTCATGCTGATTTCAAAAGGTACAGATGTCCAGGTGGGTACGCCGATTCTGAAAGCCCAGGTGAAGGCCACTGTGTTAGGTCATCAAAAGGGCGACAAAGTCATCATCTTCAAAAAGAAACGCCGTAAAGGGTACCGTGTAAAAAACGGCCACCGGCAAAGCTTCACCAAGATTAAGATCGACGGTATTGCACTTTAATCCTTAACAACAAAAAGAATTTACCATGGCACATAAGAAAGGTGTAGGTAGTACCGATAACGGCCGCGACAGTAATAGTAAACGCCTTGGAGTAAAACTCTTCGGTGGCCAGGCTACTACTGCAGGAAATATCATCGTACGCCAGCGAGGCACAAAATACCACGCAGGTGAGAACGTATATATGGGTAAAGACTTTACCCTGCATGCTAAAGTTGACGGTACAATCGCGTTCCAAAAACGTCGCTTGAATCGTACATTTGTATCTGTGGTTCCAGTTGATGCGGTACCAGAAACTGCTGCGCCGGTAGCAAAAGCTGCCCCTAAAAAAGCCGCTACCCCTGCTCCTGCCGCTAAAGCACCACAAAAAAGTGCTCCTAAGGCTGGGAAGTCCGCAAAAATTGAATTACCTTCCGGTAAGAAAATTAACCAGGATGACCTAAAGGTTATCGAGGGTATCGGTCCAAAAATTGAAGGTCTGCTGAATGATGCAGGCATCGCTACCTGGGCTGATCTGGCAGATGCTGATCAGGAAAAAGTACAACAAGTGCTTGATGATGCCGGTCCACGTTACCGGATGCACAACCCGGCTACCTGGGCAAAACAAGCAGCACTTGCAAGAGATGAAAAATGGGCTGAGCTCGAGAAATATCAAGACGAGCTTGATGGCGGTCGCGAATAGACTCGCCCCCTTAAAGAGTTTTAGTTTTCATAGCTTTATATTACAGCCCTGTTGCCACCCGGCACAGGGCTTTTTTTATATCCGCTCCAAAATTTCCGCAGGCAACCAGCCATGTTCCCCATTTTGAAGGCTTACCTGGTACCAGACACCCTCAAATCCAATGACTTCCACCAACAAGCCGCTGTAAACCTCCCGCACAACCGGACTATCCGCACTTGGTTCTGATTGCAAACTTGCCTGCCTTTCCATAAGTACCGCCAGACTATTATCTTTTTCCCATTGTCCGTGACTTTTTGCTGCTGCAAAACAAACCAGCGCCAGCAAAAACATTCCCACCCCAAACCAAAAAGCTCCCCTGCGCCAGCGTGGTTGCCTGGCCAGCAACCAAATAATCCCTCCTGCAATCGAACAGAACAACACGAACAGACTCCCTATAGTCCAGGTTCTCAGGGAAAAGAAATTAAAAACCGACTGCCATCCACGACTCAGGAAAAATGCAGGTAGCGGAATTAATTCATTCTTTGTAGCACCTAAAGCAATCTCCAGGTTATTTTGAATATCCTTGTCTCTGGGTGCAAGCCGCTTTGCCCGTTCCAGGTTTAGTATAGCACTTGCGAGATCAGAGGACTGGTAATAGGATGTACCCAGATTGTAATACAATTCGGCAGACTGGTATCCGGCTTTTAACAAGCCGGTATATTCTTCAATGGCTTCCTGGTAATCGGCCGAATCAAATGCCTGTTGCGCCTTTTCAAGCGCCAGGGCAGGCTCAGTGGTATTGGCTATTGCGCCAGTTATAAAAAGGGTAAAAAACAGGAGGATAAATAAGATCCTTTTCATGATTCGGACTTACTAATAGTTAATAAACATCATCTCTCGAAACAGGCCTCCGATCGCGCTGCCAGTTAAATCCCGGCATACGCAAGGCCTGATGATCTGCTTTCCGCATTGGTGCGAAATCGCCTTTTGGCTGCGCATAAAAGGTGATTGACTTTACCTGATTGTCTCCAAAATATAATAACATTTCGGAGCACAAAGTTTTGTTTACACCCAAATAAGCGCCTGATTTATCCACTCCGTAATAAACAGATTCTGCGTTTCCGAGCACCAGCATTCGCCGAAGCTCACTCGAATCAAAATAGGCGATCATATCACGCCCTTTTACCTGATTAAAGTAAATTTCATCCGGAGAATTCAGGATAAATGCATTCCCATTTAAAAATATTCGGTCAATAGCATCATTGGCCATAAGCATCCGAATAGTATCCGCAGAAAACTGAGTTGTATCAGACCATACCAGGGGTTCCTGAAAAAACTCAAAGATGGAGTCCTGGGTATTGTAGGTCAACGAATCACAAACAGCCTGCAAATCACTTTTAAACAGGCGCACATTATTATAAGCGAGCAACATGCGGCTGGTATCAGCAGATAAGGTATCGGGTTGTTCTACCTGTTTACTAATAAGGGTATCAGCGGCCAGAAAGACGGAGTCTCCTTCCATTTCTGAAATCAACAAGGGGCGACCTTTCTGCCCCCCGGTTGCCCGAAGGTAATCCGAGTGTTCGTCATAGGCCGCTCTTTCGCAAACGATAGTCAGGGCAGCAGATGTATCCCGCCAAATGACATTCCCAACAGCAATCCCCATTCCCGTCGTCTTATCATAATCTACCAAATCTGCTTCGAGTAATTGAGGCGGGTTACTGATCACTCCTCTACCTCTGGTGGCATAAAGTTCATTGGCCCGGTCATAGGTTATGGAATCAGCCTTAATTTGTTGGTCCGCATCCATATAAGAAGCCTCTCCCTGCAGGAACGCAATATCATTTGCTTCATCATATCTTATGGTATTGGCTTTTGCCAATTTGCCCTCCTCTTCGAATATAGCGTGCCCGTCTAATATGACCATTTTATTGGCGCCTTCATATCGGATCTCATCCGCCACAGCCAGTGTCTCTTCTGTTTTGTATTGCGCATTGCCCAGAAATGTGGCAGTAGAGGTATTCAGGTCATAATGCCCGGCTTCGCAAAAAATGCGTGCATCATTTTGGGTAATCAGGGTTGGTCCAAGGAATGTTACGATCTTTTTTTCGGTTTGGTATTGGAGGGTATCTGATTTTAACTCAAACTCCGGGTCAACAACAATAACGCTATCCTTAAAAAATGCCAGGTTCTCCCCAACAAAATAGTAGCCGTGTTTGCTGCGCAATTGCGTTGTATCATCTGTTAACAAGGCCCCATCGTGGTAAGTGGCAATTTTCGTATTCAGGTCGTAATTCAGGGTTTCGGTAAATAGCTTATTCGCCCCATTCACCAATACCACATTCCCATAAAGGTCTGCAATCTTTTCCTCCCCCTTGTAAACCAGTGAGTCTGCAAAAACACTAATACTATCGCCTTGTTGTATGATCACATTGCCGGTGGCTGTAACATTTGATTCATTTAAGATGGTTGCTGAATCACAGTACATAAAAACGCTATCCTGCCGGAGTTCCACACTGCCTAGAAGGCGCTGTTTGACTTCGCCGTTTTCCAGGATGTATTCAAAGATGTCTGAATAATCAACCAACACCTGTGCCGAAGGAATAGTATCTGATGCAGACTTGTTGGGCTGTGCCTGTATCGTTTGCGGCAGCAAAAAAACGAGGCAAAAAGGCAAAATATGGTAAATGAATTTTTTCAATCTCTGAATTCCGTTTTTATGTAGCGCTTTCCAATAATTGTCGGGCTGCTTTGGCTCCGAGTTTGGCACCTAATGCCACCCCCATACCTCCTAAGCGCACTGCCAAAAATATTCGCTCCCCGTGGAAACGAAAAATGGGATTCTTTTGCGGCCCAAGTCCTAAAATACCACTCCAGTATTGGTCAATTTTCCATTCCCTTCCGGGAAGGATCAACTCAGAAAGTAATTCTTTAAGTGGCATGATGATATTGTCGGTTAGTCCGAAATTACTTGTTTCCTCCTGTGTGGGGAAGAGATTACGACCTCCTCCAAATAAGATTCGATCTCCGACATTGCGAAAGTAATAATACCCCCGGTCATAATGGAATGCTCCCCGGAGCGCCAGGTTTGGAATGGGATAAGTGATTAACACCTGATTTCGGGCTGCTACCAACGATAAATCTCCGATCAATTGCCGGGCAAATCCGTTTGTGGCAACTAAAACCTTTTCACAGGAAATGGCATATCCATCCGTTCCAAGTAATTGAACAGTCTCTGATTCTTCGGCAAGCGACAATAATTCCATGCCGGACATAATTTGTATGTCGGCAGCCTGGGCTAATTGCTGCATGCGCCCAATCATTTTACCGGGATGTAATTGGCCTTCCAACCTGTTTAATATGATATGTCGAACGCCATGGAGTCCAAAGGGAGCAATTAAATCATCCCGGACCTCAAAAGCGTTTTTTTCGCCGGTAATGGATTCGATCCGGGCATTAAACGATTCTAATTTATCCCTGCATGCCTCAAAAAGGGCTTCCTCTCCGTTCCGGAAAATTTCATATCCTCCGAGCCCTTCATACTCCATGTGTGCATCTCCAATAAGTTGCCGAAGGTATCTGAGGCCTTCCCAGCGTTTGGCTACCAAATCCCAAACCTCTGACTCAGGTTGGGTTTGCAGATCATCCAGCAACTCGGAAGGGCTTCCAAAACAGGCAAATCCGGCGTTCCGGGTACTTGCTCCTGCCGGAATAGCGGCGCGTTCAAAAACAACGACCCGATCCCGGGGACGCAGGCGCTTCCATTCCAAAGCAGCTCCCAGCCCTACGAGGCCACTGCCGATCACACCAAACTGAGCGGGTTTTAGCAGGGCATCTTTTTCCCAATAACTTGGCCTCCGATTTAGATTCATAAATTAGCGACAGATTTCGAATGGCATAAAGAAGGTTCTATATTTACAAACTGAAGTTGTTTAAAAATTCTATCATGTTACAACGCATTCAATCTATTTTTCTTTTCCTGGCAGGTTTGGCCAGCTTTTTGCTTTTGGCATTTCCTTTTGCTGCTACTCCAACGGCTGTGGCGGGATCCACCTTATTCGCTGACGGGCAGTTTGGGATTGATGACAATATAGGGGTCACAATCTTTTTTCTGTTGGGCGGTGGATTAGCCTTTCTCGCCATTTTTATGTTTAAGAATCGCACCGGACAAATACGTCTGAGCATTCTGGCTTTTATTGCCAATTTGATCGGATTGGTCCTGGCCATTGTCTTTTTCATGCAGGAGAATCAATTAGGAGAAACGCCTGTAGAGGATAAAATGGGGCTTTACATGCCGATCATTGCTTTTATCACACTGTTGCTTGCGATCCGGTACATTCAAAAAGATGACAAACTGGTAAGCTCTATGGATCGGCTCAGATAGTCTGTTTTAAAATAAAAAAGCGATTGTAGGAAACCTGCAATCGCTTTTTTTATTTTTTCTTAAGAAGATCTTACTTCAATTCTCCGGCCCGTTTTTTGGCAGAATAATTCACTTTAACCTGTCCGGCTTTCCGTAGGGAAGTTTTTACATCCTGCACGATCCCCATGGTCACTTTACCATCTACCCGAAGGGAGGAGGTAATGCTTGCCCGGCGATTTTCAGGAACTCCCTGGCGGAAGTTGGCAATAAAAAGTGCAATATCTTTTTCGGTGGAGAATTTATCTCCTAATTGAATTCTGGGCTTAGTACCATAGGTTTCTGCAAATCGTGCAGCAGGCTTACCGATATAAATGTAATTCACTAAGGACTTCTCCTCGAGTTTTGTCAACTCCGTAGCCTGCGGCGTATTGACCTGAACCAAGAGCTCTGAATCACGGAGTACTGTTACTACCATGAAGAAAAACAGAAGCATGAAAATGATATCAGGCAGCGATGCTGTAGAAACTTCCGGCGTCGCCTTACCGCTCTTTTTTGAAAATTTGGACATAGCAAAACATTTTTGGTCAACGAACAAAAGTAGTTTTTCGACGAAGAAGTAGGAAGACCTCTTTCAAGATCTTCCTACTACTTTTATTCTTCACCGAAGTTGGTCGGTTCTGCTTCAGAAATAATCATTGGGAAATCCGCACGGATTGCACGTTTATTGGCAATTGGAAGACCTTCGTAGTCCACACCATATTGCTTCCTGGATTCTGTATCCCAAATCTCGTTGTATGCGGCCCGAAGCTCATTATAAACTTCCAGATAGGTCTCATAACTGGTTCCCCGGTCATTTTTCAAAGAGATGATCGCTTTAGTCGGACTTTCAGAGAGGTCTTCTCTTCTTTCCGGGTTAACGATAAAATCTTTGGTGTCTTTCCGTAAATCTCTGATATCTTTTAAATCACCCCGAACCAATAATTGGTTTTGGGCATTTACCAGAACGGAATAAACATTTCGGGTTTTCAATTTTGCGATATCCGGTTCTTCATCAGACCATGGCGGAAGCCGGACCAAAATACCTTTGTCTTCAAGGATTGTGGTCGTCACGAGGAAGAAAATGAGCAGCAGGAATGCAATGTCGGCCATAGAGCCGGCATTTACCTCATTGTTCATTCTATCGCGGGTTCTGGTACGCGCCATAAACTAATTATTTAAAGAAGTTTCGAACTTCAGAAACAAGAAAGGCTAAGCTCGCTCCGATAAGCAATACAAACGTGGTGCTTATGGAAGCAGAAATAAACTTTCCGGTCGTTTCAGATACATTAAAATCAGCCATTGTTTTGGCAACAGACCCTGTAGCTGGTTTTGCCATAAAGTACAGCACAACGAATACTGCTACGAGCGCCAAGACGCCAAGCAGGCCTTTTAAGGATCCTTTCGGATTATCCGCAATGTGTAAGATTGCAAAGAAAAACCAGGCTAAGCAACAAATGACAGTTAATACCATCGATGCGACAAGGCCAAAATTGAATATGTTGGACGTCCCTCTGTCTGCTTCACTCAGGCTATTGAATTCATCCAATCCGCCGATGACGCCGATCAGGAAAATCACTGTTACCAGGATCCCAAGACCGAATGCCAGGAGTTGTCCATATTTCGTCAGGAATTGATACATGACTTTTGGTCTTTTAAGGGTTACTTGAATACGTTATTGTTGGCCATGATCTCGACCAGTGCCACAGAGGCATCCTCCATTCTGTTTACAATACCATCGATTTTGGAAACGATGTAATTGTAAAAAATTTGAAGAATAATGGCCACGACCAAACCAAATACCGTAGTCAAGAGTGCTACCTTAATACCACCTGCAACAATGTTTGGAGAGATATCACCCGCTGCCTGAATATCGTCAAAGGCACCGATCATACCGATTACTGTACCCATGAAACCAAGCATCGGAGCAATTGCGATAAACAGAGAGATCCAAACCAGACCTTTTTCTAAAAGTCCCATTTGAACACTACCATAAGAAACGATCGCTTTTTCAACTGCGTCCGGTCCATTGCCAGCATTTTTCAATCCTTCGTAAAGGATACTCGCTGTTGGGCCAGGTGTTGATTTACAAACCTCCATAGCGCCATTAACGTCACCACTTTTGAGTTGATCATCAATACGGGCAAGGAGTTTATCTGTGTTGGTAGTAGCGATATTCAACGTAATGACACGCTCAATACAGAAGGCCAAACCTAAGATCAGACAGATAAGCACGAAGCTCATAAACCGCCAGTCACCCTCAATGAATTTTTCTTTCAAAATTTGAAAACCAGTTTTATCCGGTCCACTTTCTTCCTCATCGGCAGCAGCGGGTGCAGGGGCTGGTGTTTCTGGTTGAGCCATTTCTGCTTCTGTTGCAGAAGCATCCTCTCCTTCAACCTGAGTAGATCCATCTGTAGTCCCTTCAGCATTGCCATCTTGGGCCCAAAGTACATTGGCCGAGCAAAAGATGAGGCCAAGGACAAGCAAAAGTGCTGTTACTTTTCGCATAGTCAGTTAGGTTTTACGATTGTTTTAGTGAATTACGTTCTTTGTTGATCTTAAAATTAAATCATCGTGCGGAGAGAGAGGGATTCGAACCCTCGATACCCTTTTGGGGTATACACGCTTTCCAGGCGTGCCTCTTAAGCCACTCAAGCACCTCTCCTTTTAGTACCAGGAGCTTTAAACGGTTTCTTAAGAATTCCGCTTTCAAGCCCAATTTCTTTACCCCCTCTTTATCCAGTACCCGGACTTGACCGGCAAAACTGCAAATACCAACACACTATTTTCAAATTTCAATGCCAAGATGATGAAAAATCTCAGCATTACCTAGACTCCTTAAGATTCTTTGTGGATTTGGTTTTTTTAGAAGGCCAGCTGGTAAACAAAGTGTTACCGGCAAAAGCAAAAATAATCAAACCGTTCTTTTTCACAATTTAAGTGGCCACAAAAATTGCAAAAAGATGCAACAAAACAAAATTTTTGTTGGCTGCAACAAACTATTACGTTCAGAAATCAATGTGATAGGAAAAAGTGGAACCAAGGATTCTTTAAATTAGATGCTCAAATTAGGTCGATTGGTTGGTCGATCCAAATATTTTTTCTGAATTTATTGTTGTCACCCGTCCAATTTCTTCCAAAGAGCATTCTTTCACCTCCGCCAACTTATTCGCAATCAATGGTATATAGCTGCTTTCATTGCGTTTTCCCCGGTTTGGAACCGGAGCCAGATATGGCGCATCGGTCTCCAATACCATATGATCCAGTGGAATTTCTTTTAGAACTTTATCCATTCCGGCATTCTTAAAGGTAAGGACTCCCCCAATACCCAGATAAAAACCCATTTCAATAATGGCCTGCGCCTGTTCAGTCGTACCGGTAAAACAATGAAAAATGCCACGCATGCCACTTTTCCAATTCTTCTGCATGAGCTCAATGATCATATCAATCGACTCCCTGGAGTGAATGACAAAGGGCAGGCCTCGATCAACAGCCCAACCAGCCTGTATCAAAAAGGCCTCCTGCTGCTGCGCCACAAAGGTCTTATCCCAGTACAAATCAATACCGATTTCACCAATCGCCACAAATCTCCGTTTTGCCAACCAGCCTTCCATAGTGGCCAAGGCTGCTTCATAGTCTTCTTTCACAGAGCAGGGATGTAATCCCATCATCGCAAAACACACCCCCGGATGTGCCTCCTCGAGTGCCAACATCGAATCAATCGATCCTACATCAATGTTTGGCAGATAAAACGCATCCACACCAGCTGCCAAAGCACGTGCAAGCATCGCCTCCCTGTCTGAATCAAAGGCTTTAACGTATAAATGGGTATGGGTATCTATGAACATAAAAGTGGTTTGTATGGACAAGCTAGTTGAGAGTTGAGGCCCGCCTGCGGCGGACAAAGGCTTATAAAACCAATAATCCTAAACTCCAGACCTTAAACTATAAACCATAAACTATAAACTATCAACTATAAACTACAAATTGATACACCTGAACAGCTATTCTACAATTGCCAGATAAACAGGCTACCGGATTCTGACTATTATTTGGGATATTGTGGGGCGAATTTAAGAAAATAACCATGGCCAAATACTATGTTGTCTGGGAAGGGAATGAACCAGGAATATACAATTCCTGGACTGCCTGTCAGTTACAGATAAAGGGCTATCCCGGTGCAAGGTACAAATCCTTCAAAACCCGCGAATTAGCTGAGGCAGCTTATTCGGGTAATTACGAGGACTCTATCAGCCGTAAGGATAAACCTCAAAAACCGACTTCTCTGCCGGATGCCCTGCGCAGCGAGATCAACTGGGATAGTATTTGTGTGGACGCAGCCTGTAGCGGCAACCCCGGTAAAATGGAATATCAGGGTGTACATACAACAGATGGCGCACAGATATTCCACCAGGCCTTTCCCCTCGGTACCAATAACATTGGCGAGTTTCTTGGAATTGTACATGCACTGGCTCTTTTCCACCGCGCCGGAAAAGATACACCTATATATACAGACTCCAGAAACGCCATGATCTGGGTAAACAAAAAAAAGTGCCGTACCAAGCTTGCTCGTACAGCTTCAACCAAACAGCTTTATGAGGTCATTGAGCGGGCAGAACAATGGCTGGCAACGCATACATACAAAAACCCTATTTTAAAATGGCAAACCGACCGCTGGGGTGAAATCCCAGCTGATTTCGGACGAAAATAATCTGCCCGCACATGCTTGATAATTGGCTTACTCCCATACACGCTGAATCCCTGCTCCAAATCGCCGCAGACCATCCGCAACACTTGGGTGCCCATTTACTGGACCAGACTGAAACGCCCGAAAAGGTGCGCGTCGCCCTAATCGGTAGTGAAGCTTCCGGTACCGAAAGCATCCGGAAAGCACTTTACCAACTCGCTTGCCATACACCGAATTTAGCAGTCGCTGATCTGGGAAACCTGCGCAAACCGGAGCTTGATTTTGCGATTCAATTGCTTCGGGAATTGCAGGCCAGTCACATTATCCCCATCTTTCTTGCTCCGGACCTGAAATTTATTCAGGCTTTGTTTAGAGGCCAGGCACAAAAACAACTAAACATGGGCCTCTTTGCCCAGTCTCCCGGGTTTGAAGTGATCGAAGGCAAGGTTCATGGCCCAATGGCCAGCATCGCCAAAGACCCCGATTTGGCAAACTTCAGTCTCATAGGCGGCCAGGCACACTATATAGATGCAACAACTATGCAGTGGATGGAAAACAGGCATTTCGAACAACTCCGACTCGGAAGCCTCCGAAGCAATCTGGCAGCCGCCGAGCCTTATATCCGAGACACTGACCTGGTAGCCGTTCAGTTAAATTTTCTCAAACAAATTGAAGCCCCTGCCCAACATCCTCCCAGCCCAAGCGGGTTATTTTCGGAGGAGGCCTGTCAACTGATGCGCTATGCCGGTATGAGCGATAAATTATGTGGGATTGGCTTTTTTGGTTATGATCTCCAATCCGGTGATCAAGATCAAACTGCGGCTGTATTGGCACAGTTGATTTGGTATTTCATCGAAGGCGTTGACAACAGAAAGGGGGATTTCCCTGTTTCCAAGAAAAACCTGATCGAATACATTGTGCAAACCAGAGAATGGAATGTGCCGCTGGTTTTTTGGAAAAGCAATAAAAGCGGACGTTGGTGGATGCAGATTCCCGAGCAAAAAAGAAAACTTGGCAAACGCCATTTTCTAGTTCCCTGCTCCTACGAGAACTATGTTTCCTGTACAAATGATGAAATTCCGGATCGTTTAATCCGGATTTTGCGGCGGTTTGATTAAGAATTAATCAACTGTTCCAGGCGAATTCCTCTGCTTGCTTTAAGCAGGGCACAAACCGAGGTCCGGTCTTGGGCGTCCCACCAGATTTTTAATGCATGTACATCCATAAAATGTGGAATTCCGGCTGTCAGAGCTGCATTTCGAAATGCCGGGCCTACTGTAATTAACTGCTCAAAGCCTTGTGCTTTGGCTAGTTTCAGGAGGGCCTTATGTTCGGATTCACTATAAATTCCCAGTTCAAGCATATCACCCAAAATAGCCCATTTTCTTTTTTCCGGCCTTTCGGCGAAAGCCTGAATGGCACGGGTCATGCTAGTGGGATTGGCATTATAAGCATCCAGAATAACCAGACAATCTGCCAATTGAATGAGTTGCGATCGATTATTATTTGGGATATAGTTGGAGATGGCCTCTACTATTTGTGTATCCTTTACTTTAAAATATTGTCCGATGGCGATAGCTGTCAGGATATTGGGAAAATTATAGATCCCAATCAAATGGGTTTGAATGCGGTTATCCGGGTCGAAGGATACCTCCAGGAAGGGGGATTCCCGGACAACGGTAGCTGCAAATTTTCCGGTGCCTCCTGCATAGAAAACGCGTTTTTCAACGGCATCGGATAGGGCTTCCAAAAAGTCTTCATCCTGATTCACAAAGGCAATTCCATTTGAATTTGCCAGATATTGATACAATTCTGACTTACCTTTCTTTACGCCTTCTATACCGCCAAAACCTTCCAGATGTGCTTTTCCGATATTGGTAATCAGGCCGTGGCTTGGTTCTGCGATACGGCACAGGGCAGCAATTTCACCTACGTGGTTGGCGCCCATTTCGATAATCAGAATTTCGTGCTCCGGGCGGGCCTTTAGCAAGGTAAGCGGTACGCCAATGTGGTTATTGAAGTTTCCGAAAGTAGCCAAAACCGGATATCGGGCTTGCAATACAGCAGCCACTAATTCTTTAGTAGTTGTTTTACCATTGCTTCCGGTTATCGCTAAAACCGGTACCGCGAGTTTGCGACGGTGAAATGTAGCCAGATCCTGAAGGGCTGTCAGCGTATCTTCTACCAGTAGCATTTGATCATTTCCCTCAGCGAGTTGGGCATCTTGTACTACGGCAAAAGCGGCGCCATCTTCCAGGGCCTTCCCGGCAAAGTCATGTCCGTCAAAGCGATCTCCTTTGAGTGCAAAGAAAAGCACACCTGCTTCCACCTTTCTGGAATCAATGCAGATTTGAGGGTACCGAAGATAATATTCGTAGAGGTTTTGAATCTCGGTCATAGCGTGAGCGAAATAGGCATTCGAAAAAAAAGAGGATTGTGGCAATGCACAATCCTCTTTAGGGCCGGTAGGCCTGGTGTTTTCTACCGATTAATAGCGGCGCTTAGAATTGGTTTTCTTCACTTTGAAGAAATTACCACCAGCGTCGTCATTTCCGGTTGGGCCACCTGTACGAGTCATCGCACAACGGAACCCGATAGAACGGTCTGACTTATCTTCTTCTTTAA
Source organism: Saprospiraceae bacterium (assembly GCA_020437105.1). Classification (GTDB taxonomy): domain Bacteria; phylum Bacteroidota; class Bacteroidia; order Chitinophagales; family Saprospiraceae; genus JAAEZH01. The sequence goes on along the minus strand of JAGQWR010000042.1, from coordinate 12,022 downwards.
AGCGACGTGTGCCCGGAGAAAGCCAGAACGCACGATCTGCCCAAGAACCACCTTTGATCACGCGCGCTTTGTCGCTAACCAGGGTTGTCCGACCATAATCGTAATAAACATCTGATTCTTTATCACCATCCAGGTAGTTGTAAACCTGACCACGCTTGTAGTTTTCACGATCTGCTACTTCCTCATCCTCTACGTAGCGGTATTGCAGACGGCCGAGGCTGTCTTTTTCAATTGGCTTACCGTTTTCGTCGAGAATCAGCGTTTCAAATTTACCGCCCCGATATGGGTTCAGGTCATGGTTTTCTACATCTGACAAAGAAACAGAAGTCAAAGGACGGTAAAGGTCCATTGTCCACTCACTTACATTACCAGACATGTGATACAGACCATAATCATTTGGCATGAAAGAACGTACCGGAGCAGTGATATGAGCGCGGTCATTCAGGTTACCTGCCATACCCATGTAGTCACCACTGCCACGTTTGAAGTTGGCCATGATTTTACCCTGGTATTTATTTCGGCGTTGGTAGCGTACAGAGTTGCCATCCCATGGATAGATCCGGCGGTCTGTGATATTCTCATTCTCTTCAGAATCCATTTTACCAACCAGTGCGAGAGCAGCATACTCCCATTCTGCTTCGGTTGGCAAACGATAAGAAGGAAGGAGGATACCATCTTCAAAACGAACCGGACGTTCACCACCAGTTTGGTAATCTTTCACGTTCCGACGCACATTACCGGCATAGTAACCAACGAGGTATGCTTCTGTATTAAAGTTTTCTTCATCCTGCTGATCCGGGCTTGGATTCAGGATACCTCTTTCAATGAGGATCATTTCATTTACCCGATCAGTCCGCCATTGGCAGTAATCGTTGGCTTGAAGCCAGCTAACACCAACTACCGGATAATCATCATAAGATGGGTGGCGGAAGTACGTTTCAACGAATGGCTCGTTGTAAGCAAGTTCTTCCCGCCAGACATTCGTGTCGGGAAGTGCATTCAGAAATACTTCCGGGTAAGATTCGCCGAATACGCGATCTAACCAGTACAAGTACTCCCGATAATCAATGTTGGAAACTTCAGTTTCATCCATATAAAAGGAAGAAACCGTAACCCTACGTGGGATCGCATTCCAAGTGTAGGTGACATCCTGATCTGTAATACCCATTGTGAAGGTACCACCCTCAACCAGTACTAGATTTGGACCAGTAGCCTGACCTTCGTAGTCCACTCTTTCGAAACCACCCCATTCTTGATCATTGTATGCCCAGCCGGTTGTGGCAGAGCGCTCTTTCGAGCCACAAGAACTCAGAACAATTAGTGGCAGCAGGACAATTGCGCTTAACTTCAACAGTTTTTTCATCACCTAATAGAAATTTGCATTTTGGATTTTGACGAACAAATATAGTGAAAAACTCAAGTTACAAAATAGGCCCTATGTTAAAGTTGCCTATTTGCCTGATTTCTTCCACTATCTGAACATTTCAAAGCAGTCATTATATCTTCTAGCTCGCAGCCGACGCTGAACGCCGGGTAATTTTTCCAGATTAACAATTAACGATATTTCGTGGGTGCCGCCCCCATTCGCAGAAGCGAGCTCAGAAACGGTAAAATCGTAACTATACCCCACTTTTATGATTCCTTGTTGATATCCAACCAGTCCCATAATGGCATCTGGATTAGCAAAACCATGACGGTACCAGGAACCTATAAAAAAATATCCGAGGCCAAGGTAAGCACCAGCATTGACCTGGCCAAAATCACCTTGCTTTAATATGAGAACATTTGGGGATAGAAACGTTCCCGGTTTGTCATTATTGCCTTCCTTAAGGGTAATTTGTGTTCCGGCATGAAGAGACATGATCAGGGGAAGTCCTTCTGTCAATTCATTATTAATTTGCAGCAGTCCTTCATTGGGCCTGGTCAGGTGCCCCATGGAGAATCCCAGATAAAAATGGGGAGAATAAGCAAGCAATCCGGATCCAACATCAAAATAGGTGCGATTAAGTTCTTCGGGCCGCCCTTCTGCGGTCGGATTTGGATTACCGGATGCGTCAACCGGCCCCGTCAGTTTATCCAGTTGGTCAAAGAATACAAATGAATCCCAATCGTACCGAGCCTGGGTCAATCCGGCATTTACCCCAAATTTCAGGTAGAAGTCATCTACCACCCGCACCCGGTAGCTATAGTTTGCTTTAAACAGGTTGGTTTTGATCAATCCTTCTCCCTGGTCATCGGCCATAACAAAAAAGCCAATTCCGCTGTTTAGTTCAGGAACGAACTGATCGTAGGACGCTGAATACGTTTCATAGGCATTCCCTGCAAAGGAAGGCAGCTGATTTCGGTAGATCATCGCAAAACGTGGCGCATACGTTGTACCGGTAAAAGCCGGATTCAATTGAAGCGGGGCCGCGTAAAACTGTGTAAAAACCGGATCCTGCCCAAAAGCCAGGAATCCTGTGAATAAAAACAGGAAAAAGAATATTTGTCTTTTCATTGACCTTAAACTTTTCTGAAAATAAGTTGGATACGGTATGTTTGTGTAAAGGCCGACACGGAAGCTATTAACATACGCAATACGCCCTTTCTATTAACGTTTTCATAACGATTTATTGCGGGCAATAAAGCTCCCCACTCAAATCAATGGCAGTAAATTATGAAGAATAAACTTACCACCCTTTTTCTATTTGTTACTTTAACATCCTTTGCCTCCAATCCGACAAGCATTGAAAAAACCCTTGCCTGGGATTCTGATCCCTATCCGATCAATTATGCGGATGGGTCGGTAAAGTACGAAGTTTGGCGATTTGACGGTGCATTCTATAATCCGGAGCACCCGAGTTTACCAATATTTTACCAACGATTTGAGGTGGAAGGCAATAGCAAATTCAGCGTAAGCCTGTTGGAGGCTACCTGGGAATCTATTCCCCTGAAAGCGGGTGAAATTGATGCTGTTATAAATAACACCCTGTCATTTGACACCTATATATCGAAGGATCGCGGTAAGGCCGTTGGCAACCTGATGTTTATTCCTATTCGCCGGATTCCCGGAGGATATGAGAAGCTCGTGTCGTTTAAGCTGGAGATTACCCATCAAACAGTAGCCGATAATGCCGCTGCAAAAGGGGGGGGATTTGCCAATAGTTCTGTTTTAAAGGATGGAGATATCTATAAGATTGCTGTCACTACTAATGGGATACATAAAATTGATTATGATTTTCTGGTAAATGAATTAGGTATTTCATCGAGTGTGGACCCCAGAAACATTCAACTTTACGGTAATTCGGGTGGCCTGGTACCGGAGGATAACGGCGCAGACCGTCAGGATGATCTGGTTGAAAATGCCATTTTCTTTAGCGGCCAGGCAGATGGACAGTTAAATACAGGTGATTTTATCCTGTTTTATGCGGAGGGGCCTCATCAATGGATATTCGATGAAGCAACAGGCTTCTTTGATTTTCAGATGAATGTGTATGATTCCCGCAATTATTATTTTATAAAAGTTGGTAATACAACAGGTCGCAGAGTTCAGAGCCAGGCATCTGTTGCTGGTTCTTATACGAGTACCATATATAATGACTACCGTCGCCAGGAAGACGATTTGGTTAATTTGCTCAACGATTTCCCTTCCGGACAGGGATCTGGTCGCCAGTGGTTTGGAGATCAATTTAAGATTCTGCGTTCCTACTCCTATCCGGATTTATTTAATTTTCCTTACACCCGAACAGATGAAGAAGCAAATGTAAAAGCACGGATCGTTGCTCGTACGGGTGTAGGCGGCACTTCTGCCAAAGTCACGATCGGGAATAACACATTTACAAGCGCCTCTTTTACGGCTACTGATTTGTCTGATCAGGATGATCCTTATGCCACGTCTCGCACAATTGATGAGAATTTCTTCCCCAATGGCTCTACCCTGAGTGTTTCGGCTGAATACCCTCAAACTGCCACGGAAACGCTCGGTTGGGTGGATTATATCCAGCTAAATGTGCGTCGGGATTTACGGATGCAGGGAGATCAAATAACTTTTCGGGATATTAAAACCCTGGCCCATCCAAGTGCTACCTTTCAACTATCTGAGGCAAGTGGTGCCCTGACAATTTGGGACATTACGGATGCCCAGATACCGGTAAATCAAGAGTATAGTCAAAATGGATCGACCGTTAGTTTTGGTACATCGACCACTTCGCTAAAAGAATTTGTGGCCTTTCGGCCAACCGGAGAATTTTTCGCGCCTACTGCTGTTGGCAAAATCACCAATCAAAACCTGCATGGCCTGGCTGATGTAGATTTCGTCATTGTTTACCATCCGGATTTATACGGACCTGCAAAACGCCTGGCTGATCACCGAGCTGCTAATAGTAATTTCCAGGTGGAATTAGTAGAGGTTGGCACTATTTTCAATGAATTTTCATCTGGCAGACAAGATGCCGCAGCTATCCGTGATTTTGCCCGAATGCTATATAGCCGCGACCAGGGGTTCCGATATCTTCTATTTTTTGGAGATGGTTCGTATGACCATCGAAACATCAATGGCCTGGGCAATAATATGATCATGACTTATGAGACGGAAGAGTCTATTGATCCAATTTACGCCTATCCTACAGACGACTTTTTTGGTCTGCTGGACGAAAATGAAGGAGGTACCCTGTCGGGAGATTTGGATATTGCCATTGGTCGATTTCCCGTTCGGAATGTAGAAGAAGCAAATGTAGTGGTAGATAAAGTGATCCATTATGATACCAGTCCGGATGCCTTAGGCGACTGGCGGAATCGAATGGTTTTTGCCGGAGATGACGAAGATGGGGGTACGCACACCCGTGATGCAGATAACATCTCCAAGGAAGTAGTAGAAACTTCACCACAGTTAAATTTGGATAAAATTTATGTAGATGCCTTTAATCAGATCTCCACACCTGGTGGCCAGCGCGTGCCATCGGCTACTGAATCCTTAAACCAGAATATGTTTAAGGGTATTCTGGCGATCACCTATTTGGGGCACGGGGGGCCTAAAGGTTGGGCACAGGAGCGCATCCTGCAAATTCCGGATATTAACAGCTGGACCAACTATTCGAAGCTGCCGATTTTTATTACGGCGACCTGTACTTTTGCCGGATATGATGATCCAAGTTTTACGTCTTCCGGTGAACGGACGATTTTAAATGACCGGGGCGGGGCCATTGCTTTGTTTACGACAGTACGACCGGTTCTTTCTACCAGTAATGCTATTCTTACTTCGCGGGTTACCGACACGCTTTTTGATAAATCTGCCGGAGAAGCGCAGCGGCTTGGAGAAGTGCTTCGGCTTGCAAAAAATCTGGCGAGTATTACGGGAGCCGGAGTAAACAACTCCAGAAAGTTTACCTTACTTGGAGATCCGAGCATGCAAATTTCGCTGCCACGCTATAATGTAGCTACCACTCAAATTAACGGAATCGATGTAACGCAGGCGCAACCAGACACCATACGGGCGCTGGAAAAAATAACTATTGCCGGCGAGATACAGGATAACAATGGGCAGTTATTGGAAAACTTCAATGGAATTCTTTATCCAACCGTTTTCGATAAAGCCATTAAACTAAACACCCTCGGACAGGATGGTACACCGGTTCGGGAATACGAGCTACAAAAAAGTGTACTCTTCAAGGGCCGTGCCAGTGTAATAAATGGAAAATTCTCCTTTACATTCGTGGTTCCAAAGGATATTAACTACGAGTTCGGATATGGCAAGATCAGTTATTATGCTGAAGACGGCCAGTCTATGGATGCTTCCGGTTATTATTCTGATTTGACAATTGGCGGAACAAACCCAAATGGCTTAGCCGATAATCAGGGTCCGAAGGTGGAAGTATATATGGATTCGGAAGAATTTGTGTTTGGGGGGATCACCAATGAAGATCCTATTTTACTGGTCATACTGGAAGATGACAACGGGATCAACGTAGTTGGAAATAGTATTGGCCACGACTTAACGGGTCTTTTGGATGAAGACACCCAAAACAGTTATCTGCTAAATGACTTTTATGAAGCAGAATTGGATGACTATACAAAAGGGAAAGTACGCTATCCACTGAGTGCCTTAGCGGAAGGGCGGCATGCCATAGAGGTTAAAGCATTTGATGTTGCGAATAACTCGGAGACCGGTTATACGGAGTTTGTGGTCGCTAATTCCGGGAAAGTAGCGCTGGAGCATGTATTAAATTACCCCAATCCCTTTGTGAATAGTACCTGCTTTCAGTTTGAGCATAATATGAGCGGTCAGGAGCTGGACGTCATGATACAAATTTATACCGTATCCGGCAGAGTTGTAAAAACGATTCAGGAAAGAATAAGTCCGACAGATAGCCGTTTATCCTTAGACGATTGCATAAAATGGGATGGCCGGGATGATTTTGGTGATGAACTTGCTCGTGGTGTTTATATCTATAAAGTAAAGGTTCGAGCGGCTGATACCGGAGCTATTTTGCTGGAAGGAGAAAGCGACTTTGAAAAGCTCGTTATATTGAAGTAAATAAATCAAAGTATATTTGCGCATTCATCTAGAAAATTGAAGATTTCCTCATGAAAAAATTACTACCGGGTATAATCGTTTTGGCCTTTTTGATGGGCCTGTCAAACAATGCTCAGGCACAATGTATTAAAGGTCCGGACGGTAAATATTATTTGCCAGACCTTGTCACTCCTTGTCCAAATGCTATCATTACAGGCGTACCATTTTTACGGTTGGTAGCCGACGCTCGTTCAGGTGCAATGGGTGATGTTGGAATTGGGATTTCCCCAGATGCCAACGCCGTTCAATTCAACGATTCCAAATTGGTCTTTGCAGAAGATGACCTTGGAATTAGTGCTACTTATACGCCCTGGCTTCGTGCATTGGGGTTAAATGATGTCTATCTCGCCTATTTGTCTGGTTTTTATAAAATCAATGATTTGCAGGCAATTGGTTTAGGCTTGCGGTATTTTTCTCTTGGAGAGATCAATTATACCAATGATAATGGAGAGCCTATTGGAAATGGCAACCCAAATGAATTTGAGTTAAAGGCATCTTATGCCCGTAAACTTACAGATCATTTTGCCGCTTCGATCGGTGCGAAATTCATTTATTCGAATCTGGCCGCCGGCCAAAGTGTAAACGGCCAGACCATTAGTGCAGCCACAGCAGGGGCAGCTGATATTTCATTCACCTATGAAGGCGAGCCGAAGGTAGGCGACATGAATACAGTGCTTCGGATTGGTGCCGCATTTACCAACCTGGGTTCTAAAATCACCTATACCAACGCAGCTAATGACGAACGTGATTTCCTGCCAACCAATTTGGGTATTGGAGCTGCCTGGGAATTAAAACTAGATGAATATAACTCCCTGACCCTGGCTACTGATATCAACAAATTTATGGTTCCAACCCCCTGCCTGGGTGGCGAAGAAGAATGTGATCCAAATGGTAACGGCATTGCAGACTGGAAAGAGCAGGGTCCTATTCAGGGTGTTTTCTCCAGCTTTGGAGATGCGCCGGGCGGATTCTCTGAAGAGATCAGTGAGTTGATGTATTCTATTGGTATTGAATACTGGTATGATCAGCAATTTGCCGTTCGTGCCGGATATTATACGGAGGCACAAACCAAGGGAAATCGGAATTTCTTTACAGTCGGTTTGGGTGTACGGTACAATATCTTTGGATTGAATCTTTCTTATCTGGTACCAACTACCAATCAACAGAATCCGCTGGACAATACGCTCCGCTTCTCGCTGTTGTTTGATTTTGGTGCGTTTGATGCAGAAACAGATAACTAAATCTAATTTAGTATCAACTAAAAAGGCTGTTTGGCAATGATGTCAAACAGCCTTTTTTTATTACTAAGCTTTGTTTGGCTTACGCCGAATATGCTCCTAATAGACTTGTCCAACTTGAGCCTAAAATGGCTGCAAGCGATAAATTTTATCTTGCACTTCGTAAAAAATCCGCTTCAGGCGTATAAGCCGGATTCTGTCTCCCCGGTCTCCCAAAGGAAATAGGGGGCTCTATCATTTATCTAGTCCTGTCCTCTTCCGAAGAAAAAGCCAGGCTCAAGCTGCCTACCCCTTCCGGTGCAATGCCTTCGGCGAGCAACCAAAGTCTTTCTACCCGAAAAAACGGGAGAAAGAGCCGGAATGTATGTGGCATTTCAACCCACAAGGTTTATCCACCCTCCCGGTTACCCGGGAACGTCGTGTGCTCTTACCACACGTTTTCACCCTTACCTGATCCCGATAAATCGGAATCGTGGCGGTTATTTTCTGTGACACTATCTGTACTTCACACCCGATAAATCGGGACAAAGCCCCATCCGTTAGATGGTGTGGTGCTCTACGTTGTCCGGACTTTCCTCATCTCCGACCAAAGCCGAAGCCGCGATAGAGTCGCCTGAAGCGGATGGTAAAGATACGGCCTTGTTGGGCGAAATTTCATACATTTATTGCGATGGGAAAAAACAAGCAGATCGGAATCTTCTTATTGCTGTTGCTCGGGGGAATATTCTATTTTTCTGACCCTGGCCTTTTGCTGCCCGATAAGGAAAAGTCGGCTGCAGCGGCTATTGAACGATATCTTGTAAAAGCCCAAACGACCTTAAAAAGAGACTTACAAGAATCTTCTCCATCAGAATCCTGGAACAATGGCACCACCAATACCGTAACCTACCAACAAGGAACACCGAAAATCTGGCAAAACAACCTGGTTTTTCCTCCGGAAAATCTACAGAATCTGTTAAACCAACATCCTACAAGTTACTTCCTGTACGAATCGCCCGGCGGAAAATTTGTCGTTTGGAAATGGGATGAATCAGTTGTTGATCCAGCATATGACTCTTATGGAATGGTTCAGATTCTTGCACCTCACCTCACCGAAACAGGTGAAACGGTTTGGTGCCTGGCACCCGAGATTGGCGGAAATGTCAACCACCAATATCAGTTGTCAAATCGCGGAAGTCCAATCCTGAGTCCGGCTGGCGATCCAATCACGACGCTGGAATTAAGCTCCCCGATAACCCATGGGCCGTGGTGGTATTTACTTTTTCTGATGTATTTAGGATTGCTTTTTTTCTTCTCCGGTTTGGCCTTTAAGTTGGCTGGTTCAATAAATCGTCTGGAAAATCCGGTACTAAAGCTGGGGATAGACCTCCTCATACTAATAGGTGTTTATACCATCACCAACCCTTTTTCTATTAGATTAATCGAGACTGCTCCTTTTATGCCGGAGCCTTCCACTGGCACCTTTCTGGGCAGATTGGTTTGTGGCTCGGTTATCCTCACCCAACTTAGCCTGTTTGGCTTAAGCTACTGGAAGTCTTTTAAACTCCCTCGTTCGCCAATAGCTATGGGCGCAATTGCCTATCTGGGTCTGACCGGTGGCATGTTTGGCATTCTGAAAATATTTGAACTGGTCGTTTTTTCTTCCGGAATCGATTTTTACTTCCAGGATGTTTTTCATATTCAAAGTGCGGCCTGGATTGCAATAGGTAGTCTCCTGCTGCTCATCATCCTGCAGTTTATCTGGAGCTACAGGCTGTTTAAGCTGGTTTTAAGTGCCGGATTAAAACCTGTCGGACGTATTCTGACATTCGTTGTTGCACTAAGCGCGATACTGGTTTTGCACTTATTCGTCGGCGCTAAAATTCCGATTTTGTTTTTTGTTGTAGGTGCCATGGGAGTTGGCATATTGATGGATCTATTTGTGGATAACAGCCAACGTGACATGACCTGGTTAATCTTGTGGCTGATGATGTTTGCCGTCTTTACGTCCATGATGCTTTATACGCTTGAAAATAACCAGCCTGTGGCCCGGCAGGAAAAAATGGCCGCCACCCTGGCCAGTCCGGTGGATCCCCTGCTGGAATATTTTTTGCCCGATAGTCCGGAAATAGATTCCCCCGCTGCGAATCAACTGGAAAACATTTGGCGGGTGAATTGGAATGAACATCCTTATTTGTCTGTTTTTTATAACTACGCTATTTTTTCGGATAGCAGTATGCTGCTTGCCCAGCCTGCATTGCGGGTGGATTCGAACTGGAATTATCAATTAGCTCCCCTTCCCGGGTATCGAATTGAAATTAGCCGAAAGGCAAATCCGGAAAAAAGTTGGAGCTTCGGCCCCTTTGAGTCGCCCGCTTTTCGGGGTTTAAAAGATCTGGATCGCTACGATTATGCGGTCTATGCGCACGGGATTCTGGTATTATCGGAGAAAGAGACATCCTTTCCATCTCAAATCCAGCCAAATAAAGCACTCACGGGGATAAATACCGACAACGATGCAGGCAAACACTTTGGTCGGATTTATGATGATCCGTCTATGGAACCTTATGATGCATTTGTGTATTCAGCAGATCGGGTAGTGAAATTGCGGCAAAAAAACAGAAACCTGATGAAGCCGTTTTCATTGTTTGCGTTTCTCTTCTGCCTGCTTTTTCTGTTTACCCCTGTATTAGGGCTTGTAAACAGCAGATTTCATTGGCTCCCCCAGGATTTAAGATTTAACTGGTCCACCCAATCATCTCTGGGAAATCGTATTCAGATTTCCGTGTTGGCTCTTATTGTCATTTCTTTTTTGACCATTGGAGGCATAACTGTCAAGTATTTCAAAAATACGGAGCGTGCTGAAATCATGGAGCAGAACCGCCAGCGTTTGGATGCGGTTTTGGCCGAAATTGAATCCATTGGGGAACACCAGGCGCCGGATGCTTTTCAATTAAATCGGATCGCCCGCAGTCACAGGCAGGAAATCAGGTATTATGACCTGCAAAGCAATCTTCAACTGGCTTCAGACGGATTGCCAAACCGCATGGGAATAATCCCCCAGCATCCTCCCTGGAATACCTGGCAGGAAATTCTTCAGGGATTAAAAGGCTATCGAATAGAAACGGAGCGTATGGGCGCACGCTTATATCAGGTGGTTTATCACCCGGATACAGATGCAGGAGGAAAACTTAGAGGCATCTATGGTTTTCCACTGGATATTGCGCGCGGATCCACGGAAGGACAATTAACCGGGTTCTTCGGTCCCTTGCTGACGGTGTATGTTTTTTTGCTACTGATAACAGGAACTGTTTCGATTGCAATAGCCAACTCCATTACACAGCCCTTAACAAATTTGCGAAACAGCCTAACCCAGGTTGAGCTTGGCCGAAATGAACCGATCCCGTATCAACGGCAGGACGAGTTGGGGATTTTGATTTCAGAATACAACCACATGCTTGAAAAGCTGGAGGAAGCTACCCGACAGCTTTCACAAACTGAGCGGGAAGGAGCCTGGCGGGAAATGGCGAAAAAGGTGGCCCATGAGATAAAAAATCCGCTCACGCCAATGAAATTGAGTATTCAGCTTTTGCAACGGGTTTTAAAATCTGATCCGGCGGAAGCCGCGCCATTATTTGACCGTACTTCACAGACTTTGATCGAACAAATTGATGCCCTATCAGAAATTGCATCTGCTTTTTCGAGTTTTGCCCAGATGCCAAAAGCAGATCAACGAGAAGTGGATTTGGGCGAGGTCTTGCAATCTGCACAATCCTTATTTGTAAACGAAGCAGGTAATATGGAGTTTCCGTTGGAGATTCCATCCGGAGAATTTCCCGTTTTGGCGGATAAGAATCAATTGCTACGGGTGTTTAACAACCTGTATAAAAACGCAATCCAATCCATACCTCCAGAACGAACCGGAGAAATAAAAACCAGACTGGAACTAATCAACGATCAGACCTTTAAAATCAGCATTTGTGATAACGGCAGCGGAATTCCGGAACATACGGGAGAGCAGGTGTTTGTACCCAGTTTTACGACCAAATCTTCCGGAAGCGGCCTGGGTCTGGCTATGTCAAAAAGTATAGTCGAGTCATTTGGCGGAAAAATTTACTTCAAGAGTTCATTAACAGCCGGAACTTGTTTTTTTATCGAACTTCCCCAACTTTCCAAAACCAATTAGCAGAAAGCTTGTTTGGACTGGTGGATCAACTTGTAAATTTCCATATTTACAAGCCTTGTATTTTTCACC
>JAGQWR010000041.1 GCA_020437105.1 Saprospiraceae bacterium | reverse complement strand
GACCTCTTGCATGCCATGCAAGCGCTCTAGCCAACTGAGCTACACCCCCTTGGTTGTTTGAGTTTGAGTGTGAGTTTGAGTTTGTCCCGATAGCTATCGGGAGTGGTTTGAGTGTGAGTGTTTTAAGCACATCCTCAAATCGGGAAGCAAATTTACGATTTTCTCTTATTTACGCAAGTACTTTCTGTTTTTGATTAAAGGATGCATATTTGTGTTTACTCAGAGAGTTGCAATTACCTCAAAACTTGAATTTCGGGTAATTTGGGGCCTCCAAAATCCATCAATTGATAAATAGCTGACACACGATATGGACACGAATTGCGTCTATGTAAGGTAGTTAATTGCGAACATCCGGGGAAATTTTATATACCCATGTCAAAACCGAAAATCAAAGCGGCTATTATTGAAGATGAGCTTAAGAGTCAGGCGATGCTCCAAAACCTGCTGCGAGATTATTGTCCGGAAGTGGAGGTGGTCGGCACGGCACAAACTGTGCAAAGTGGATTAAAGCTCCTGCAAACGATCCAACCGGATCTGCTGTTTCTGGATATCGCAATGCCTGATGGCGATGGATTTGAAGTACTTGAACGCAATCCTTCCAACAATTTTGAAGTCATCTTCACCACGGCTTATGAAGAATATGCTATCCGGGCATTCGATTTTTCGGCTATGAATTATTTGCTCAAGCCGATTAGTTCGGAAGACCTACGTAAGGTCCTCGATCAGTTTCTTAAAATCCATGCAAAAACAGATCGGGAGTCGCAAATGGGCATCCTCAAACAAAGTCTGTCTGATCGCTTCGAACGTATCGCACTTCCAACCCTTGAAGGACTGGAGTTTTTGAAAATCGAGAATATCATCCGCTGCGAAGCAGATGGCAGTTATACCAAATTCTTTCTGCGTAATCAGCAGCAGATCCTGGTTTCGAAAAGCCTTAACCACTACGAAAAACTGCTCACCCAGGCATTATTTTATCGCATCCACCACAAGCACCTGATCAACCTACAGTATGTCACCAAATACGTAAAAGGCACCGGTGGCTATGTTGTACTCGAAAACGGCGACCACGTAGATGTGTCCGTACGCCGAAAAGAAGGCTTTCTGATTGCGGTGAAAGAGTTGATGTAGGTCCGCCGGAGGCGGACAGTTTGTTAGTTTGTTAGTGATTTAGTTTGCTCATCTCAACTTTCCCGAAGGAATAAATCAACTCTCATCTATAACCTAACCAGACACTTACCAATCCAATCACTACACTTATACAATCAGACTGGCAGGTTTGTGTGCTCTTGACCCATATTGAGCAACAAAAGAAGGCAGGCCAGTTAGGGGAGTAAGCCGAAAATCCCTCAAAACCGATTTGTTAGAGTAGGCATCACACCATACACACCGTTCTAATATGAGAACATCCAAAATGCTCCGATTTGGCAGCTTGCTGCCGATGCTGTTATTATTTGGCAGTTTACTAATCCACACACCCGGTTTGGCTCAATCCGATTGTGGTTGCGACGCAGCCACCAACCTCGTACCGGAAGGTGATTTTGAAATCGCAGGTAACATGTTGCCGCTCGCATACAGTACGAGTCTCAACCACCTTTGTGCCTGTAACTACTCTCCGGGCAATCCGGGTTACGGTTCCTACTGCATCGAAACAGATGCTTATTTAAAATGCACAAGCTTCGATCACATCAATGACCATACTTCCGGTGCCGGAAAGTTTATGGTTGTGGATGGTTTCCCGGATTCTGATCCGCCGACCGGAATAGATCCGAATATCGTCTGGAAGTACGGCATGACCTTCGCCGCTGCAGGTGACTATGAATTTAGCTTCTGGTGGTATCCGAATATGTCTTCCAGCACAGGGACGCTGCCCGAATTTGATTTTCGGGTCGATTATAGCGCCGTGGTTAGTGGTATTGGTGGCACATCTGCCACCTTGGATAGCTGGAATGAATTCTGTACCACCTTTACCATTGTAGATCCGGGTTTTCATGTGATCGAAATTGGCCAGCTAAATACAGGCAATGGATCCAATGATTATGGTATTGATGATATTTTCCTGGGCCATTGCTGCAGCTGTGATATCCAGGCCGATTTTACCTATGTGCAAACAAGTAATTTTAATGTCGATTTTACCAGTGCAGTTACGTCCAGCAGTTGCACTTCGCCGGTATGGTATGAGTGGGACTTTGGCGACGGTACATCTGCCAGCGGACCCACTTTATCGACCGTTAGCCATAATTATCCGGGATCGGGAAGTTACTCCGTTAATTTATACGTAATCGGTACAGACGATGCAGGCATTGAATGCACCGATAAGATCAAAAAGAAAATAATTGTTGAAAAGCTGGATGTTTCCTGCGATGTAACCGCAGCGTTAAATGTCCTGCCTTCTTCTAATTTCCTTTCGATCTTTAATAACAGTTTTGATGTAATGGATATCGATCATTGGACCTACCAGATCTATAATCCGCCGATTACTCCGGGAAGTTATAACTCCATTTCAGGAAATGTGCCTAGTGGTACAGATGCCTCCTTGCACCCGGACTGGAATATCACGTATCCGACCGTAGGCCCGGGCACTTATTACATCTGTCTGTGGGTGTACGACCTGGATGTTCCGCCGCCATTTTCTTGTTATGATATGATCTGTACAAAGGTGGAGGTGCCAAAAGATCCGGATCCAATTTGTGATGTGGTAGCCTCTTTTAACACGAATTTGTTGGGCGGTGCTTCTTATGCCTTTACAAATACCAGTACAGCGAGCACCGCGCTTTCTCATTACTGGACCGTTAAGCAACTGCCCGGCGGAACCATTATCCATACAGCAAACACCTTTAACCTCAGTTACACCTTCCCGGGGAATGGAGATTATGAGGTGTGCTTACGCGAAATTCAGCCCGATGGCGGTGGAGAGTGCTTCTCCGATGCTTGTGAACCGATTACCATAACGGATGCGGAGAATTACCTTGATTTCACAATGGGATACCATTGCAAGGAGCCGGAGCCAACGCTCTACCTGACCAGTCTGGTGACCAATGCCCCCTTCGTTGATATCAGCACCAGTTGTGGCGGGACAGCCATTCCAACGCCGGGCGGTAATGCTGCAGGCGTACCTATGCCGGTCACTCCGCCTAATTACGATGTTGCAACACAAGGTCCGCTGGAATATAGTACTTGTACTGTGTGTGTTACTGATGCCAACGGTTTGGTGGTTTGCAAAACGATTTACTTTAACTGTCATGCATGTCCGGGGTCCCTTTTTCCGGAAGGAACTCCTCCAACCCCTGGAATTCCAGGTCAAGGGGATTACCCTGGCAAGCAATTTGGCCAACAGATGGTGCTATTCCCCAATCCCGTAAATACGGATGAAGTTCAGGTTCGAATTTCGGGAATGTATGGCCCCACTGAATTACAATTGATCGATGTTTCCGGAAAGGTAGTACGCCAGGTTACGCTGGATGTGAATGTTTCAACGGTGCAATTGCCGGTAAATGTTCAGGATCTGCCTGCCGGTGTTTATTTCTTCCAGGTGCAATCTGATGAAGGCACCCTGTTTGAGAAATTGATCATCGAATAATCCCATAAACAATTTTAATTACTGGCCTGTACAGTGTCGGTGAGGTGGAACGGTTTCCACCTCATCGCCGACACTTTTTCCGAGGCAGGAGTCCAAACGAGTAGCTTGGGTTCCTGCTTTTCCTATTTTCAAACCCGTCATTTACAATTGAAATTTTCTGGTTAATTTGCCACAAACCTGTTATCTGTATCATCTTGTATCTCCGCTGTACATATAAGCTGTTTAGCCTTTTTTTGCTGCTTGTTTTACCGGCTTTCGCCGAAAGGGCAACAGCACAGGTATATAATTTTCAGCACTATGGGATTGAAGAAGGCTTGCCAAGTACCGAGGTACATGATATTCATCAGGATGCCAAAGGTTATATTTGGTTTGCAACCGACCACGGCCTTTGTCGCTTTGATGGATTTGAATTTCGTGTTTTCTCTACCCTGGAAGGACTGACAGACAACACCATCTTTGATATAGTAGAGCAAGCAGACGGGAGCCTCTTGTTGACTACCTATACCGGAGGTGTATGTGTCTTTGAAAACGGAAAAGGCCGGCCTTTTCCGAATAATGACCGCTTGAAGACCTTTCTGGGCGACTACTATATCCACCACCTCCAGGCAGATTCTACAGGTAATTTGACCTTTCGTTATATGCTTTCCGGAAGGAGACAAAAACCGGTCTGTTTGATGGATACAGCAGGTGAAATTACCTGCTTGCCGCTGGCTCAGGATATCCGTTTTACCCAGCCCCAAATTCCCCCTGGCGAGGAACGCGCCTTTTTCCAATCGCTGAATGCAGCTATCGATTCTGGAGACCTCTTTGTAGAATACGGAGATGAAATACTCCGGGGACCATCCGGTCGAATTTTTTGGGTGGCAGAGGGCACCTTTATGGGTTTTAATCCGGGGAGTGGAACGATTGACACCCTTTTGGAACTAGGCAGAATTTACGCCCTGCATGAAGATCATCGGGGTGATCTGTGGTATTCTGCCGGACAAGGGGAAGGCTTGATTCGCATACATTATGAATCGGAGCGTATTCAGTCAATAGATGTCTTTTTACCCGGACAGACCATCTCAGATATTTTCGAAGACAGGGAAAATAACTTATGGGTATCAACCGTAGAAAGCGGCATTTATTTCCTTCCGAATCAGGGTATTCAAATAATGGATCCGGCCTACGGACTGAATAACAAAATCTTGTCGCTTGCCGTCTGGGATGACCGCCTTTGGGCCGGACAATTAATCGGATCTACCTTTTATCTGGACGATCATTTTAAACCGACCTTAGCGGACGAGTGTTTCCATGGAGCCAGTGCCTTTGATTTGGAGTCTGTGGGTGACTATCTGCTCTCCTCCAGCAGATGTTTGCTGGATAAAAAGGCGGGCTATTCTATTTTGTCTGTCCCCTGGCTGAATCCGAAAGCTGTGGCGATTGATGAGGCGGGCACCTTTTTTATAGGTGGGGTCTTAGGCCTGACAAGGATGAATGTAAATAAAGATCACCAGCTAACGGAGTTTGTGCTGGCCGATTCCATCGCTGTTTATTCCCTGTATTTGGATGCGGAAAAGAATTTATGGGTAGGCTCCTTATCCGGCCTGTGGCGTGTTCAAGGGGATCAGGTAGAAGACCTGCGCGATACCCACCCGCTGCTTCGGGTGCGCATTACCGATATAAAAGGCCTGGAAAATGGCGGACTTGTTCTCGGAACCAAAGGCGAAGGGATATTATTGTACTTGGCAGATACATTGATTCAAATCAACACAGCAGAGGGACTAAACAGCCAGTTTGTGAAATCCATTTTCGTAGAGGATCAGGAAACAATCTGGGTAGGCGGAAACCAGGGGGTAAATCGACTCCATTTTAAACCGGGAAGCCAATATGAGCTTGAACGGATTGAAAGTTACCGAAGTTCGGAGGGACTCCCGTCCAATGAGGTCTTTGATTTTGCTATGTTTAACGGTAAACTCTGGATGGCAACCAGTGCCGGACTTTGCCGGGCAGACTTGTCCTTTTTTCAGGATCCACCCACAGCCCCAAAATTGTTAATTACTGGTTTATCAGTGAATAAAACGTCCTATGAATTAGACCAGGAGTTGATCCTGGACGCAGGTACCAATGACATTGACTTTGAGTACATCGGCTTTTATTTTCGCGAAAGCGCAGGGGTGAGATATCAATATCGCCTGGAGGGTTATGATGAAGAATGGCGATCAACCAAACTTCGAAAAGCATCTTTTACCAATCTTCCTTCCGGGGATTACCGGTTTCAGGTGCGAGCAGAAAATCCGGCCGGAATCTGGACAGACAATCCGGTCAGTCTGTCTTTCCAAATACTGAAACCCTATAATGAAAAATGGTGGTTTCGGATATTGGTGATTTTAGGAATCCTGTTGGTTATTTCGGGCATATTTCTGGGAGTTATGCAGCGCCAACGTGCCAAAGTGGTAATGGAGCGCAAGATTATCCAGTCGGAGCAAACCGCTTTGCGGGCACAGATCAATCCGCATTTTATTTTCAATGCGATGAATAGTATCCAGTATTTCATCACCGAAAACGACAAGCAAAATGCAGGCGTTTATCTATCACGCTTTTCCAAGCTGATGCGCCGTATCCTGGATAATTCCAAAAAGAACTGGATCTCGCTGGAAGAAGAACTGGCCGGCATGCGCCACTACCTGGAATTAGAGCAAATGCGATTCAGCGAAAAATTTGATTACCGCATTGAAACCGGTCCGGATGTCGATCTCTATGAAACAGAAATCCCATCCATGATCCTACAGCCGTTTTTAGAAAATGCTATCTGGCATGGCTTGATGCGCAAGCAGGAAAAAGGCCTGCTTCGGATTGATTTCCGATTTGAAGGCGATTTTCTGCGCTGCACGATTGAAGACAATGGCATCGGCAGGGAAGAAGCGGGTAAACACTCTCGCCGGGGCCACAAATCAACCGGCCTACAAAATGTGATGGAGCGCATCCACCTGGTCAATGCCCAAAACAACACTAAAATGAGTGTGGAGATTAAGGATGAATATCTGGAAGACGGGACGGCCGCAGGTACCCGCGTCACGATTTTATTTCCAAGACCAAAAAAGAAAGGAGCTTATTAATTCTTAAGTTTTAGTGCTTAGTTTTTAATTAATGACGGTCAGTTTGGGGCTGTGCCTTGTCTAGGGTCGAAGGACTGAGTTCTCACGATTTAAACGCTTCAATCCCGTGAAACCTTCGCGCAGCGAACTCCAGTAAAGCTGGAAAAAAATGTAGCAGGAAGTATATACAGTAACCTTTTTTCCACTTTTGGCGTCAAAAGTGGAGCAAAACCGCCGGCTGGTGAGGCTTCGGCTAAAAAGTACAAGCCTTCCGCTGCGCCAGCAAAACTCGCCTTTTTCCCTCAGTGCTTTTATGACCTTTTTTGATACCTGATTACTTAGTTTTGATTACCAATCATGCAGGCTCAAACAGTTGCTGCCGCTGACGCTACAGGCTCGCACTTTTTTCCTTCGGATCGCCTCATCCCCAAATGCCGGAAATTTTAATCCATATTGGTTCAGATTATAGATTAGAGTTTAGAGATTATGCTGTGACTGAGTTATGCCGCTAACGCTAGAGTCTTGTACTTTTTTTTTGCGAACCGAGCCTTCACGCTTCAAACGTTTTAAACGCTTCAAACGGTTTAATCCTTCGCACAGCGAACATAACCTCATCCTCAAATGCCGGAAATTTTAATCCATATTGGTTCAGATTATAGATTAGAGTTTAGAGATTATGCTGTGACTGAGTTATGCCGCTAATGCTAGAGTCTTGTACTTTTTTTTGCGAACCGAGCCCTCACGCTTCAAACGTTTTAAACGCTTCAAACGCGTGAAACCTTCGTGCAGCGAACCCTAAAAATCCACGTTTACATTAATCCGTAAAGTGGAGAATCCTTGTTCTCCCTGGATGTAATCAGTTGTTTCGAGGATGATGCGTTTGGCGGCAGCAGTGATTTTGGGATCCCGCTCCATTTTGATCATGATGTCGAGGATATATTGTCCCCGCACCCGGGAGACATAAGGTATCGCCGGACCATTAACCCGTTCTTTTAATCTCTCGCGGAGCTTGTCGGCGTATAAGCGAGCACCTTCATTGACCACCTGTGGTTTGCGGTGTTTTAACTGGATGCGGATCAATCGGGCGAAAGGCGGGTACCCAAAGGTTTGCCGCTCGCCGATTTCGCGGGTATAAAAATTCTTGTAATTATTGATGAGCACATCATCGAGCACCGGATGATGTGGGTTGAGGGCCTGAATGATAACAATCCCCTGTTTTTTCTTCCTGCCTGCCCGGCCTGATACCTGTACCATTAGTTGGAAGGCCCGTTCGGAGGAGCGGAAATCCGGGAATTGCAACAATTGATCGGCACTCAGAACGCCCACCATTGCCACATTCTCAAAATCCAGTCCTTTGGTTACCATCTGGGTGCCTACCAGGATATCCAGCCGGCCATCCTCAAAATCGTGGATGATTCTGGAGTGGGCATTTTTTGAGCGCACCGTGTCCAAATCCATTCGGCCAATTTGAGCCTCCGGGAAGTAGATTTTTAGATCATCCTCAATTTTCTCGGTGCCAAAACCCTGTAATTCCAGCTGGCTGCTTTCACAGGCCGGACAGGTTTTTGGTACCTGTGCCCGATAACCACAATAATGGCAGAGTAGATTCTTTTGGAATTTATGGTAGGTCAGGTTCACATCGCAGTGGATACATTGCTGAGACCAGCCACAATTCATACAGCGGATAGTCGGCGCATAGCCCCGCCTGTTTTGAAACAGGATGACTTGTTCGCCCCGATCAAGTGCGGCATGCATGGTTTCGAGGAGCAGGGAACTGAAATGAATATTGGCCTTTCGGGCAACGGCTTCCTGGCGCAAATCTGCAATTTTCACTTCCGGCATTTGGATGCCTCCAAATCGTTCGGGCATTTCGATCAGAGCATACTTGCCTTTTTTGGCATTGTAATAGGTCTCCATGGCCGGTGTAGCCGTACCGAGTAAGACCTTCGCACCGGAGATATGTGCGAGATAAATAGCCGTATCGCGGCCCTGATAACGCGGAGCCGGGTCTTGTTGTTTATACGAGCCATCATGCTCCTCATCGACAATCACCAGCTTCAAAGTATTGAAAGGCAGAAAGAGGCTGGAACGCGGACCCAGCAGAATAGGAATACCTTCACGCACCTTTTGCCAAAGCTCCACCCGTTCGTTGTTGTTGAGCCGGGAGTGATAAACAGCGATCTGATCTCCGAAAACCTTTTCCAGGCGGGAAATGATCTGGGTGGTCAGGGCAATTTCCGGAAGGAGGTAGAGTACCTGCTCGCCCCGACTCATCGCTTCCTGCATCAATTCGATATAGACCCGGGTTTTACCGCTGCCTGTGACCCCATGCAGCAGGGCAACCTGCTTTTCGCGAAAAGCGTCTTTGATCTCTGCTAAAGCACGTATCTGTTGTTCGGATAATTCGGGGGTGTCGATCAGGTCGTCTTCATAACCGGCAATACGACTCACCTCCTGATCGAAGGTTTCGAGGATGCCTTTTTTCTCCAGGGCTTTCAGGACACTGTAATCGCCTTCGGCTTTTTTTATCAGTTGTTGTTTGCGTACCACCGGATTTTGCCGACTCAGTTTGATGAAGGTCAGCAGGAGTTCTGTTTGTTTATTGGATCGGGCGGTGAGTTCGAATGCCTCTTCCAGCAGGTCGGGCTGGGTGGCGTAAGGTTCCTGAAGTTTTACAAACTGGATAACCTTGGGTTTGAAACGCTCCTGGAGTTCCTCCCGCAAATAGAGCACCCGTTTATTGATCAGGCCATTCACGACGGAATGGATGGACTGTTGTTGCAGGATCTTCCGCAGTTCTTCGATTGTGAGTTCTTCCTGGTGGCGCAGGGCTTCTGCCACCATAAATTCTTTATCGTTCAGCTTGACCATCTGGTCGTCATACATGGGACTGAGGACTACCCGGGTTTCGCTGGCCAGCTTGAGGTGGGCGGGTAGGGCAGCGTTCATAACCTCCCCAAGGGTACAGCAATAATAGGAAGCCATCCAGGTCCAGAGCTGCAATTGCTGCTCGCTGATGATCGGACTTTGATCTATAATGGATATGACGGGGCGGGGTTCGTAGGCCTCCGGCGGCTCATTATGCAGACGAATAATGATTCCGGAATAGCGCTTTTGTTTGCCGAGCTGCACCTCCACGCGTTGTCCGAATCGGGCATCTGCGATAAACTCTTCCGGGATGCCGTAGGTTAAGGGCTTCGGCAGCGCCAGTGGGAGCAATACTTCAGCGAAAGTCTGTGTAGCGGGAACGGGGTGAAATTCCGTTTTCAAGGGCAAATGGCTTTAAAAGACTGTATAAAACGAAGGTAAGGAAATCCTTTGGGAGCTTCTTTTTTATGGAAACAAGATCTTTTTTAAAAAAAATGCAGAAAAAAAAGGGCCTGAAACAGTATGAATAGGATGCTATTTTTTCACAGTGTTTTTAGATGAAAGCCTTGTAAATAAAGGGTTGCTTTTCAGGATATGAGTAATTTTTTTTCACAAAGGGCGTTTTTTGTCTTTGATCCTGGAAAAAAGGTGTTGCATATTTGTATCGTGATCGGGAGGAAATGAATACAGAGTGAAAGAATCACAATCAACTTAAAGAAGTTGAAAATCATTTGAAAGTAAAACGAACTACAATTTGTTAAGGTCGCCTGAGGGCGAAACGAGACAAAGGTAATAGCCTCGCATCTGGACAATAAAAAAAGGCTGATTGGGGAATCAGCCTTCAAACTCGGAAATTGTTCACGGGATTAATTTGTTAACAGCGGTATATAGGGATTATTAATTGCTGTTTCAGATGCGAAAATAACAGATTTGTTTGGTCCGACAAAGTTTCAGACTAAATATTTCTTCAAAGAATTCGTTTTGGATATGTTCATGGGATTATAATTTGGAAAAGTCGGATCGTTACGGTCCGACTTTTTTTTTGGTTTGAACGCAGGGGTTTAGTCTTTTCTGTGTTTTTACGGGGCTAAAAACTAAGAATTAAAACTTAAGAATTTTAAAAACCCCTATCTTTCCAAAAAGCACCATTGTCTTCGTTTTATGCCCAAATTGCCACCTGAATCCGGAAAGATTGCCATCGTCCTGGCCAGTGGAATAGCCTCTTTGGCTTGTCCGGCCTTGCTGCCAGCCACGGGAGTGGCCGTAATCCATGCGCTGGCGCCTAATATCGCTTCTGATATGATCACCGGCTTGCGCTATGATCGCATCCGGGAATATTTTAGACCCACCCACCCGGATCAACTCAATCATGATTTAGCGAAGTTGCTACATGCTTCCTCCATTCAGGCTTTAAAGAACCTGGAGATCCTATATACAGAAAAAGTACGGGATCAATATGCCGGGCTGTTACAGGGAGTAGGAGCAGAATGGGTAAAACAAGCCAAAAAAGAATTTAAGGCATTTCGGACAGAACTAGAGGCCGTAAAATTAGACAAACTGGATTCGGAGGCATTCTTAAGAGATATTGAAAGTGCCAATACCGATATAGCCAGTTTGCTCCCTGCTTTCCCAAATCCGGAGATCCAGACTTTCGTTCAACAACAGATAAAACCGCAGGTCACCCTTGCATTCAAAGAAGCCCTCAAAGACCCCGCCAACGAGCGCGCCTGGAAAGCCATGCAGTTGTGGATGTTGGAGGAGACAATGACACAAAACCGATCCCTCCTGGAAGGGCAGTCCGCTTTGAAAGCTCAATTGGACGGTTTGCTCCAAACACCGGCCAGTAGAAGTATTGCTTTTAATCAGGCACTCGAAAATGTTTTAGAGGAGATTCAGGCAGGAGTAGGAAGCTTGCTTGCCGGGCAGGAGGCAATTCTTAAAAATCAGGACAGAATAATAGAGGCTGTAATTAAGCAAAAGGAGGGCATTCCTCAACGGATTTACAAATCCAAAGGGAATATTCTTGGAAGCGATTACCCTGTACCCCGGCAGATCTATTTGGATCGGGTACAATTGAAAAGGGATCTGAAAGAAAACCTGGAAAAATATCAATGGGTAAATCTTTTTGGATCGCCCGGGATGGGGAAAACGACCTTTGCCTCTGATTTTTTTGATTCCGCAAAACTGGAATATGAATATGTAGCCTGGGTTAATTTCAGTACAGATCTTCCCGGTTCCTTTGTGCAGTCCTTTTATGAAAATGATCTGGATATCAGCCAAAAAAGCTGGGAGCTTATTCGAAAAGTAGCTCGATTTGAGGCTGCAAAGCTGCGGAACTTGCCGGGGCGAGTTCTAATTGTGATTAACGGTATCAAAAATTGGGCTGAAATAACTGCAGATCTGGATCTCATTCATATTGATCAGGCTCATTTTATTCTGATTAGCGAGACACCGACAGTACAGGATTTTATCCATAAACTGGAGATGCCCGAATTGAGTGAGGATCAGATTATCGGCTTGTTTGATCGGATAGCAGGATTAGAATTAAAGGGAGGAGATATTTCAATGTTGGGAGGGAATATGTACCTGACAGATTTAGTCCTAAAAAATGCGCCGAAAACCAATGCCCGGGATTTGAAGCATTTTACTGAGCAGATTGCTCCCGACTTGCCTGCTGGAAATTCCGTTTTAGATATAGCAACCAGGCTATTTAACCTCTCCAGGCTTTCCAATGAAGCAATTTGGGTGCTTTTGCAAATTGCAGCAATTAGCTCTCCTTTTTTGGAAGCAGATTCATTAGCCGAGTTCCTTTGTGATAACCCGGAGGAAGCTGACCCGGAAGAGGAAATTTCTAATTTTAAGGGGTTTCAAAATTTCATTCTGGACCAAGGCAATAAAGAATACCATTCTGATGCTACCTTAATCCAGCAGCTGAACATATTAGAACAGTATGGTTGGCTGACCTTAAAATTGGAACCAATAGATAATTCTATTGTGTCTTTTACCATACACCCTATTAGCCGGGAGCTATTAAAAATTCAATTTGAACCTGCTGTAGAATGGTTTCCGGAATTGACTGAAAATCTTAAATCCGGCTTCTTTTCTGATCTGCTTAGTCCCTTAAAAGATAATGAGAGTTATAAAAGCCACTTGGAGCATTTTATCCATTTTATTGTCGAAGAACCCGTAGAAAGTTATCTGTCAATAGTATGGAAGCAAATTCAGTTAACCGATGACTTGGTATTATGGACTGAAAAGGTCCATGTTGAAAAAAAATACCATGATTTGGTTCGGGAAATAGACGGAGATAATTCAGAACGATTAGCTGAGGCTAAACTTCGGATTGGGGATGGACTTAGAGACTTAGGAAAGCATGAGGAAGCCAAAAATTGGTTAGAACAAGCTCTTGAAACTGGAAAGATTGTATTTGGGGAGGAATCCAATAATCTTTGGAAATATTTTGATTCTTTAGGCCTTGTTCTTAAGGATATTGGAGAATTCCAGTTATCGAAGGATTATTTAGAATATGCCCTTAATTTATTGTATAGCCAAGATGTTTTAAACGAGGTGAATATTGCTGTTGTTCAGTCGAATTTAGGGAATGTGCACCGGAATTTGGGGGATTATAAAAAGGCGCGGGCCTTATTGGAAAA
>JAGQWR010000040.1 GCA_020437105.1 Saprospiraceae bacterium | reverse complement strand
ACGGAGCTTTAGAAAGCCTGTCAATCTGAAATGCTACAAAGAGATTGCTCCGCCGGAGCAAAAAGTTGATTCTAACTCTAATAAAAATTTCCGGCCAAACCAGTGATTTAGAAAACGAAAACCACCTCCGTAGGCAATAATCCAAACCAAAACCTAAGCCCAGTCGGGGCGACACCCGGAATTATTGGATCCACATTGCCTTCTAAAACTAAACATCCCGAATTTCAGATCGCTCTAAAATTCGGGATGACTCAGTTTATTCGCCGAAAGGCGCAAACACCTTAATTCAAGATAAAGCGGATCGTAACCCCGCCATTGATATTTGTAATCGGGTACGACTGCGTACTCTTCGGCTCCGTCCGACGGTAATCAAAGAACAAGCGCAAGGCCAATTGTTTGTTTAACTGATACTCCGCTGCCGGAGAAATAGTGATCGAACGCGACCCACGGGTTGGTACAGGCTCCTGGCTTTGATCCAATAAATACCGATAAGTCACATCATCCCGCAAGGAGAAATCGAAGGTGATATCGAGTTGCTGCGGCTCCCGCTGATTTAATCCCGGCCCCCTTGCGCCCCTACCCGCTCCGGTATCAGGCGATAGATCTGTTCCGGAAATACCCCGACCTTTTTTCTTTTTACTGCCGGTCAGGAATGGAATATCCACATTGCTCAAGCGCCAGCCAAAGCCTACAACATATTCTGTTGTTTTGGTTTCATTCAAACTATTGTCGATGAAACTCAACTGCAGGTTTCGGGCTTTCTTAAAGTCAACATTCAATGACACATCGTTTTGCAAACGCATATCAACTCCAATAAGCGGAGAGAAACTCTCACTGATAGTGATATCCGGTATCTCAAATTTGGAATAAACATCCAATGTGTTCGGATTGAGATTCTGATCAGGAGTACCTTCATCGTTATACAATAACTCCGTTTGATAGGTATTGACTGTCAACATGGATCGATAGCCATGCGAAACACTAAAGCGCTGGAAAATCTCTTTGAAAAATGGTAGCTTCTCCAGTCCGCTATAGTCTAATTGCCAGTTGACTTTTGGCAAAGTATTAAACAGTACA
This sequence comes from Saprospiraceae bacterium, assembly GCA_020437105.1. Classification (GTDB taxonomy): domain Bacteria; phylum Bacteroidota; class Bacteroidia; order Chitinophagales; family Saprospiraceae; genus JAAEZH01. Next base: position 24,784 of record JAGQWR010000040.1, on the reverse strand, counting down.
TTCGTGTAATCGGCATCTACATCCACTGTATTCACATCCTGATCGGTATAGGCCGCCAGGAAGGATGGAATCAAGACACTTTGCTGTGCCCGACCATAATATTCCGGATAACCCAACAAGGCCTGTGCGGTATCCGGGTGTACACCATCGCCCAGTCTATTCGCTACGACCAATCGGTTGTCCTGGAAGGTATTAAACAATTGCACCAGATCGTCATTAAACAAGGTGTTCATGGCGAAATAGGTAATCGAATAGCTACCAAAGTCACGTACATTCAAGTGCTCGTATTCTTCCTGCAAACGATCTTCTACCGAGCCTATCAGGTCATTCCGGCGGAAGTCTTCCGTATGAAAGCGGGAATAAGATCGAGTCGCATCCAACTCAATTCTTAGGTTATTGAATGGCTCAACCGTTAGTCGGGCATCTATATCCTGCGTATAGTTTTGCGTAACAGATTGATTGAGCAGGAGGTCGCCTGTCACCCAATTCCAGTTATTATACAACCAGTCTTTTTCTGTGTAATAATCCTCTGGTTTGATATTTGGTTGTAAACCGGCAACAAAATCCCAGCCTGGTGTGGAAAAGCGGTCTGTCTGACCGAGATACTCCGATTTTGGCAGATATCCCGGCAGTACCGTTCCGAAGGTTTCCGAGTAGGTACCTCTGAATTTTCGAATCATCAACAGCGGGCGGATAAAGATTTTGGCCGCCATGCTTGGTTCGCCCTCTTTCCGTTCCTTTTTATCCGGTTCCGGGGCAGCAGGCTGATCTGTATCTGGTCTGCCCCTCGGCGCCCCGCCTCTGGGAGATGGCCGGGTGGTGCCATTAAGTGATTTGAGGAACTTAGAGGTATTATAAAGCTTCACAAAGTCCATATCACCATTTAAGGCCCGGCTTTGATTGTTCTGGATAATATTACCCAGCGACAATACATTTAGCGAAGCAGCATTCCAGGAGTAACCGGCATTATAAGTTGCCCGCACGTTTATCCATTCTAAGCCGGGGAAGTACTTAAATGGCAGCGTATAGGTCGCTCCAAAATTGTGATTATAAGATTTGTTTCGACCAAATCCCTGAATTCGATCCCATATTTCGGCACGTTTTGCTTCGTTGTCAATGAGGCCTTCCGGTTCATCGATCACCGATATATTGAGGGCATCAAAATTGAACTTGAGCGAACGGCTTAAATCCCAGGACAAATTGTATGCCCTATCCCATGTCCAGCGTTTATTGTAAAAGGTAGTATATAATGGATCTCCATCTGTAAACCGATATTTGGTTGTCGAGATTTGTCTATCCATCACCGTACTCACACCATAGTTATTTGGCAGCGGATTAAAATTAAATTCCTTAATAAACTTCAGGTATTTCCCTATATCTCCGGAAAAAAGCTTACCAAAGGGTTTTATATATTTTGGCGTCAAGGAGTAGCCGTAATCAACAATTCCACGATAGGTGCGCAGGTTGTCACTTTCGATAATCGGATCCCGATGCTCGATCAATGACTGAGCATACGAGAGGCTAAAGTTTTCGATATTCCAGGGTAATGGGGTACTTGATTTACCAGCGGAGCGCTCCTTTCGCACATTGGTGAAGTTAAAACTCTGAATCGAGGTTACATCCTGTGCGATCGTTCGGATGGAATCCCGGTTTTCGGCATTGGCTGCGGCCAATTTTTCTTCAAGCGTTAAATCCAGATCGTATGGATCAAACTGAGGGGTTCTGATTTCCTGCGAAAGTTGGTAATAAAAAGGAATCGATAAACCCCACTGCTCCGGAAAGAATTTACCTACCTGGAAATTAGTCGCAAAATCAAACTGGAGGATTTCCTCTCTGCTCCGTTCGATTAATTGCTGATCCAGTGCACCAAAACCGATCGTGCTGTAATTCCCCGCAAGGGAAACATTACCAAAATCAGCCAACTGCATATCTACACGTGCTAAGGCAGCCATACCACCACGCTCATCTAATCCATAAACCCGAAGCTCATTTACCCAGACTTCCGCACAATGTGATTGATTATCGTCCTTAGGGTTCCGGATGCCGATCATAACGCCTTTTACTTCACCCAGATTCGGATTCCCCTTAATCCGGATAAAAGCACCAGGTCGGGATGGATCTTCATATCCATTCACCGGATACAAAGAACCCGGATCAATACCACTATTGTTACGATCAATTTTCAAATCCTTGAAGTGCTGAAAAAGGACATCCATATCATTCTCTATTGCCCAAACTACCCGGTTGTGCCCAGGGTCTCCAAATTCAAGTCCGGTATCCGGATCCGAAAGGGTAAGCGGCATTTCATATTCGTAGTAGTTTCTGGAGAAGTCACTACCAACTCGTACAAAGATTGATAAATCGCCATCTGCAAGTCCGGGATCGTCTGGCTTGCTCTCGCCATGGATAAACATTTTCATGCCTTTGTACAAACGCAGATCCAGGGTGGTCAATTTGTAGATAGAGCGTTCATCGCCGTCTCCCAAATTGCACACGTTCATGACCATAGCTGACTCATTTTGCTGCGCCAGTTGGTTTACACCGAATGCCTGTTCGCGGGTAATTCCCGGAGGCAGATCATAATTGAACGGCTGCTTGGAAGCATTCTCTTCAATATTCACATCCGAAACATCGAATAAAACATCGCCTTCTTCCTGCGGACCGCCAACATCTGTTGCACCACTTGGTAGTACATAACGACGCCATTGGTTGCGCACCAGATCTAAACGGGCAAAACGCAGGGTCGTAGGCGCTTCAAATTCTTTTACATACATCCGGATAAAACCCACTGACCGGAAATCCTGTACTCCACCAACTTTTTTGAAATTGGGATGGGTCGCAGGCAGATCCAACGGAATTTTAAATCGATACCAGACCCGGCCAGCTTCGCCCTCCACTTCTTCAATCACAAAGTCATTGCCATCCATATCAATACCGCGATTGCCATCGAATTTAATCGGAATCCGATACTGGAAGTACGCTTCTGTTTCGTTCGTCGTCCGGTCATCATTCAAATCCTCAATATCCGGAAGGGTAGATCCAAACGTATTGACATTACTATCCGCGGAAGCTACCGGGGTATTGCCTTCTGTACCGTTGAATCCACGATAGCGCACCAGGGCATTATCAGTATCTGCAAAGCCCTGGTCATTGTAGTATATATAGTTATCGTTGGAAGGGTCTTGCAGAATTCTGTTTAATGCATCTCCTGTTACCTCCCCGTTTAAAGACTGCAACCAATCGGCAAAAAACTGTGTCTCATCCTCATCGCTCAATCCATCCAGGCCAACATCCTGCGCCTCGCGCACCTCGACTCTGGAGTCGAAGGAGTTGGTTACCTGTTGCCCCACGGGTACACGGCCCCATTGGGTTTCCACATAGGTTTGTTCGGGATCAATTGTTTCCGGAAAGGGCAATCCATTTTCAAAGAATTTCCGGGAATCCTTCAGGATATCTTCTGATACACTTCCCAATTCAATATAGATAGTTCCCTCATGCTCGGTCGGATTTGAAGCGACGCCACCCAAGGTATCCAGGAAGGGAGACAATAGCCAGAATTCTATAAACTCGACATTCGCAGACTGGAAGTCATTGGTAGTCAGATCGCGCATGATACCCGCCCAACGCGTTTCCGGTGCTACCAGTCCACCATTAGGATTCAGACCGGCAGAAAAAGCCGTACCATTTGGATCATCAAAATTATAAGGACCCCGTTCATCCGGGTAATAGGTCAGGTTGAGGCCGGGTACAAAATTCAGGAATGGATCTACTCCCCCACCGCCAAATTGCGGCACATTTGCATTGGAGAAATTTTCGAAAATCTCCTGCCAGTTTACCTGGGCAGTATAGGGGTTATCCTGGTTAGATCCTCCAACTGAAGGATCCATCCGATACCAGTTTAATAAGGCCCGGTTTATACCCGGATATACCGAATTCTCGACATTCACTTCCGGAAACATCGGGTTGTTATTATTGATATCGTTTTGGGGTACTGAAGCCAGTTTCCAGCGGTTTGGCTGGGAGTGCAGAGGAATTGCACTGACACTGCCCTCAAAGTCATCAATATAAACGACCCCGCCGTTTTCCGTATCAGAATCTTCATCAATGGCTCGTGCGTGTCCGGGTTTCAGGAAAGCCGCTTCTGCTAAAACAGAAAAAGTGGAGACCTCTTTTGTTTCAATCAGCGGAATAGCATCCACCAATCGGGTCAGGAAGGGCGCTTCTGTACTATAATTTACATCCAGGCCATAAATGCGGTTATTGATCGGATCATCACCGATATTCACCTTTGGTGTGAATGGCCGTTCAAACAAATGCAGGTAGGTGGCCCCGATACTAAAGTCGGGGTTTACTCGGAATTCCCCTCGCAAACCAATCATCGACTTGGTCTGAAACCCAAATATGGTATTATCCTCAAAATCGACGTTTATGGGGACCGCCGAAGCCAGCAAGGCATCATTGAGAATTTTTACCCGGCCAATATTATAGTCAATCTCGTAATCCACACCTTCTGTCAACAGTTGACCACCGGCTGTCACCCGAACAGAACCGGGAGGCAGGTTGAAAGCGCCCAAAGAAATTTCTGAGCTTACGCTGGATTTATATTCCCCGCGGATCACAAAGCGGTTTAGATAAGCCGCTTCCCGTGCCCGGGTTTTTGTTGAGTCATAAAGCTGTTGGTAAACATATTTGGCGCTATCCAGCGGACTGGAGATTTGTCTGCCCAGCGCAGAACCAAAGGGCTCCAGTACCGGAAACATAATCCGGCCGTTGCTTGGATTGATCGTTACGCCCGGCACAAAGTCAAAGACCCCATCCCGCTGCGGGTCACCCTGCGTGTTCAGGTTATCCAGGTTGAATACATTGATCAGCGGAATACCTTTTAACTCCGTATCCGGCAAAAAGCGTTTTTGGCCGGCTCCCGGATCTTCATAAAAAATATCCAGTCTGAAATCTTCCCGGGTAACCTGAAAAGCGCCGATAGAATAGACGTTTTTCATCATCAAATCCCAGGCAGGAACATCCACACGCTGCGTGGTACTTTTCAACATTTTGACAAACAGCACCCGTGAATCTGCCAGACTATCACCCGCTGAAGGTACATCATCCGAAAACTGTCCGACCTGGTAGATACTATCCCGGTAAGAATATTGGTAAGCCACACCCAGTACCTGATCAGGTTGTACATTGACATTGATCGACACAAAACCGAGTTCCGGGTGGAAAGTAAATTCATTCGAGTTCAGCTTACGCGCGGAAGATACTTTTTCAAAGTCGCGGGATTGCTGAAAATTAAAGGGGGCTGATTTCAGAACAGAAGCAACCTGGTCGGCTTTTCGTGCCCGTGGATTGGAGAATAATAATCCGAAAATCGGATTGGCATTATTATCAGGCAGTCCGTTTTGCCCATAAATATCTCTATACACCGGTGTATTTGGAGGCTGAATGGACGGGTTATTGGTCGTCATCCGATTGCGGCTCGGCTCCCCGAGGTCGGCAATCGCTACGATGTCTTTAATCTCTTCGTTTTCATTCCGGTCGTTGGTAATCCAGACCTCTACTTTTTGAAGCTTGAACAAGCCACGAATTTGTGGCAGGTTTTCCAGTGAGGATTCAAACACATCGCGGTTATAATGCGAGAGGAAGAAGTGCCTGTTTTCATCATACTCATCTGCCTTGACTTCAAACTCCTGGATTTGACTCCCACCTTCGATGGTGAGTCGTTCGTTTTCCGATCGCTGTTGAGAGGCGATGGCGGTAATCCAGAGTCGGCCAAACTGGAGTTCTGTTTTTAACCCAAACAAACTCTGCGATCCCTGAATCAGCGAGTTTCGCAGGGGCAGACTTACGTTACCGGCCTCAATTTTTTTGATGATTTCATCCTCACTGAAAGCATCGGTATCGTAGTTGAGTTTGATCTGATTATCAAAATTAAAGGTCGCCTGTGTGTTGTAGTTGGTGGATAGTTTGAGTTTTTCACCGATTTGGCCTTCCACATTCATCTGGATGGCCATATCAAAATCAAAGCCTCCATTGCGTTGCTGCCGCTCGGTGAGTGCCGGATTTTCGACATTCTGGTAATCAACACCAAAGGTCAGGTCAATATTTCCCTGCGGACGGATTTCCACCTCTGTTCCGCCAAAAAGGCGATCAACCAGGCTATTTTCTACATCAACCCGTTGCATGGGATCTATACGCCCGCTGGCGCCAGTCGCGCCTTCTCCGAGCCCAGAGAGCTGTTCAAAATAGGCTCGTTGATCCTCTTCAGCCCGGTAATCCAGGTACTCTTCAAAGGTCATATAGGAGGGCATACGGAAATAGTCGTCGCCGATACGCTCTTCGATCAGGTAGGTACCGGTTTCCGGATCATACTCTACCGTTTGTTCTATGATACTGGGATCCTGCAGATCGAAGGGATTATACCCCTGATCATTCAGAAAATCATTGTACCGATCTTCCAGAGGAATAGTATCCGTTGCCACAACCCAGCTGGGGTCATACGGATCACCAAGATCAGCGCCTCCAACACCGACAGAAGCTTGGGCGGCAATTCCAAAGAGGCTAAACAGGGCTACAAGGAGTAGAGAACTTTTGCTCATAATAACAGTTCCGATGGATACAAATTCAATTTCTAACCGGCTGGGAAACTAGCGCCCGAATCATGACGCTTCATAAAATCATCAAAAAAAATCAGTGATGATCGCTGAGAGGACTTTCTAAATTCCGGTTAGTAAAACGCAGTTTGCTACTTGATTTTGTTCAATCCAAATAATTTAACACAAGGTCTTAATCATATTAAAGACGTTCCTTAATCCGAAAGGTGTCTTGGGTATCCTAAATATTATCAGGCTAATTGGCGTAAGCTGAGTTTTATCAACTCTTCCACCCGGCGAATATCCTGATGCTCTTTCATCACCTGATTGAGCGCACGCAATACGTGTGCACGGGTAAATCCCAAAGCTAACAAAGCAGATAACGCCTCTTGTCGAATCGTATTGTTTGCAGCAGCAGGCAGTTCTGGTAAGTCGTCAGACCCTTTTACAATTTTATCCTTCAGATCAATGATTACCCGCTGGGCAGTTTTGGCTCCAATTCCCTTTACTTTTTGGATAGCATTTGCGTGCTCACCAATAATGGCTGCCCGTAATTCATCCGGATTCATCGTAGATAGCACGGTTTGCGCAGTGGAAGGTCCTACACCCGAAACGGATATCAGCAGTTTAAAAAGCTGTCGTTCGTCGTCTTCTGCGAATCCGTACAAACTTTGCGAGTCCTCTTTAACGTAAAAGTGCGTGAGAATCCGGGCTTCATCCTTATCCTGGATCTGCGTATAGGTATGCAGACTGATTTGGATTTTATACCCAATTCCCGCGGCTTCCACAATCACGTAGGTTGGAGTTTTAACAGTTATTTTTCCTCGAACGTAATGGATCATACAACAATCTTTTCCCGAATGGCATCCGGGTAATGCCAGGGAGCTGGTTTTTCAAAAAATAAGCATCAAAGGTACGAAAAAGGCCGGGTAGTTAACTGTTTTGGATAGGATGCGGTTGTTGTGAAATTTGAGTGTGGTCATTTTGTAAGCACCATTACATTTTCCGCTTCCGCTTTACCCCATGTTGATTCCCGCAAATAAGGGGCGTATCTTATTCGCCCGGATTATTCATCAAAAAAGCCATTTACATGGAAAACAAAATTAACATTTACGCCTGCAATCAATCGTGGGACCTCATGCCCGAAACCGAGGGCGGTCGTTTATGCGAACGCTGTAATCGTTGCCTCATTGATTTCCGGGAAATGGAACTTGCCGAAATGAAAGCGCTGGCAAAACAACAATCCGACAAACATCTTTGCGGTATTTATCGGCCTGATCAGGTGGCCACAAGTATCCCAATCCACCAAAGGCCAACAAGAAAGAAAGGACATTGGTGGGCAGTAGCTGCCAGTGTGGCTACCGCGTTTATGAGTATTAGTGCTGTGATGCCCGTCTCTATACAGACCGACATCCAGCAGACGCAGGCAGACACCCCTTTGAAAAGAGCTAGTGAGCCCTGTTGCACCATCAAAGGTCGTGTCACTGATCATAATTCCGGAGAACCATTAATTGGAGCCGACATTACCCTCTTCGGCACTGAGATTAGTACCGTATCAGATTTAGATGGATTTTTCGAGTTGGATGTCTTTGATCTGGAATCCAAACGATTACCAATCTGGACCCTGGTCATTTCTTCCGTGGGATATACGCCCGATCAGGTAGTTATTTCCAAAGAAAATTTCCAGGAATTCCAGGAAGTAAGCTTAGGCTCTCCGATAATAATAGAAGAACAAATAATCATGGGAGTCATGATTATGGCTCCGGAAGATTACACCCCGAAAAAGCGATTTTTTAAGTCTTTATTTGGCAAAGATTAAGCTGGTTGTCCAAATTGCCGCAAAACGCCTAAGTGCGAAATCAATGCCCTTCCCATTTTGGTATGCTCATAATAAGGCAATCCATACTCGGCTGCTGTTTCGCGAACAATCCTGGAAATTCTTCTGTAATGAATGTGGCAAATGGATGGAAACAAGTGGTGTTCGATCTGATGATTTAAGCCACCTGTAAACCAGGTAATGAATTTGCTTTTGCAGGCAAAGTTTGCCGTGGTAATAAGCTGGTGGATTGCCCAGGTATTCTCCATCGTACCTGATGGTTCCGGCTCAAAATGATTCGGACCTTCCACCACGTGTGCTAATTGAAACACAGTGGTAATCAGGAATCCGGTGATCAGGTGCATGACAAAAAAGCCAATGATTACCGCCCACCAGGCAACGCCAAGTAGCATTGGGAGCACCAGTAAACAAAAAACATACAGCCCTTTAGAAACGATCATCCGAAACGTTTCACTGGTAGGTTTTCCGCCGCTTTTTTCTGTCATACCGGAGCGATTATAATGGAAAAGCTGTTTGAAATCTTTAAACAGCAACCAACTTAGGGTAGCCATACTATACAGCACCATAGCATAAATATGCTGGAAACGGTGATACGATTTATGTTTGCCGTGTGGGGAAAGCCGCAAAAATGGCTTGTCATCAATATCCTCATCCAATCCGTAGATATTGGTAAAGGAATGGTGCATGATATTGTGCTGAATATTCCAGGTAAAGGAACTTCCGCCAATGATCTCCATGGATCGCGCCATTAATTCATTTACTCTTTTATTACTGGAATAAGAGCCATGGTTGGCATCATGCATGACAGCCAGCCCGATACCTGTTTTACCAAAAGCCATGATACTATAGAGTACGATTGCGGCCCAGTCGGGAAAGACCTGAAGCAATACCAGTACAAACGGCAGTACATAGGCCATAATCATAATCACCGTCTTGAGGTACATCTGCCAGTTTCCGGTCTTTTTGACTCCATTCTCTCGAAAATAATCATTGACACGATTCATCATGGTGCGGAAAAAACCTTCAGCATCCGGGCGCGGAAATTTTACTGTTGACTCCATAAGTTATTTTAAATTTCTATCTGGGGCGTTTAGTACCAAAACACCCTTTGCGGTAACAATGTTGCAGGTCACCCCTTTTTATGGGAGTGCAAGATAACCATAAATATTAGCAGGAAGTATATGAAGAAGAGATGACATTTGGCATGAAAGACCAGAATAACACTGCCTAATCCTGGTCTGTTGTACTTTCGGAGTCGGGCGATGGAGGTACAACGAGTATAGGGATGGGGCACTTTTGTGCCAGATTTTGTGTACAGGATTTGTGAAACAGTTCTTGCCAGGCATTTCGATGTCTGGAGATTAAAACAATCAGATCAGAGTCCATTTTTTTCGAAAAATGGAGTAAGCCTTCTTCTACACTCTCTGCTGGTTCTTTGAAAATACCATTGACTATTTCGCCTTCGGTTTCCAACATACTGACTCCTGTTATTTTTAGTGGCCGGATATGCACATAATGGATAATTCCTTTATCTGGTTGGCAGAGACCAGCTAGCCATTTTCGATGAAAATCGGAAACGTTGTCTTTATCTGTAGCAACCGTAATTCGGCGAAAGCCTTTAAAGCGAAATTCAGGTGGAACCAGCAGGACCGGACAATCAGCCTGGCGTGCTACTTTTACCGCCGTAGAACCAAACCATCGATTGCCGATATCATGGTCACCACTATTGGCCATAACGATCAGTCGGGTTTCGGGAGACCGGGATTCCCGCCGCAATTCCGGTTCTACTTTACCGGGCCGGATCTCGTATGCTGTTGAAACAGACAGCTTTTCCATTCGGGCATTAAACCGGGGCGTTTGAGGTTTGATAAAACTGCGCATACCTTCATGCAGTTCATCCAGCCAATCGAGTGCGCTGTTATTTAGTAAAGAATCTGGGGGAATAGCTGATTGTGGATACACATGAAGCACTTTTACGCGCAGAAAAAATGCTTCCGCTAAATCCTCCGCATATTGGAGCGCATATCGGGATGATTCGGAAAAATCTATCGGGACAACCACTTTCGATTTCAATGCACCTCGAACAATCTCTAAAATTTCGGGCTTGGAGGGCACTTCGCCCTGGACCAAAACATGCCCATCAATCACCAAGGCCGGAATAGCTGTAATTTTAGCATCAACCATAGCTTCCAGTCCGGTGATCAACTCCAAGTCTAATTTGACCCCTAAGGAAAGCAGGGCTTCCTCTACAGCATGTTTCAGGGACTCTGTTTTATGAAAAGCCCGCACTCCCAAAACCTGGATCGACGGTAACATAGGCCTATGATTCGAAAAGCTAACTTGCCCAAAATCGGACAGTACCCCATTATAAAGGGTTTAACAGCTGCAAAATCCGGTTTTCTGCGATCGGGAAGGATGACCTTTCTCAAAAGCTTTTGTGACTTTTATCACCGGCAGGTTGAAATCAGGCTAATATTCGGCCGGTATGAAAAGGAATTTATATTTTGTAGGTTAGGAAGATTTTGGGTTCACCAAATCAAACAATCTGACTCCTAATTACTGACAATCAACCTATTAAATAAAAACTAGTTGAGCCAACAAGACCATACACCAAATCGCTCAGACAACCTGGAGGAAATGGGATTGCGGTTAAAAGCAGTAATCGAAACTGCAACAGACTGTATCATCACTATTTCTTCACGGGGAATCATTGAAAGCGTGAATGATGCGGTTGTCAAGTTATTTGGGTATTCTACAGAAGAACTGATCGGGCAAAACATCAGCGTGTTAATGCCAGAGCCGGACCGAAGCAACCACAACCAGTATATTGACAATTATCTCGAAACCCGTAAAGCCAAAATTATTGGAATCGGCAGGGAAGTAGAAGGGCTACATAAAAATGGGACCCGTTTTCCGGCTCGATTGAGTGTCAGCGAAGTGGTACTAAATGACCGCACAATTTTCACGGGTATTTTGCATGATCTAAGCCAGCAAAAACAAGCAGAACAAGAGATTCGAAAATTAAATACGCAACTTGAGGCCCGGGTAGAAGAACGGACCACCGAATTAGAGATAGCGATTTCCAGACTTTTGCAGACCAATCAAAAACTGGAGCATGAAATTCAGGTGCGCAAAAATGCTGAAGAAGCGCTCCAGAAAAGTAAAGAAGAGATTAACAAGGCATTGCATGCAGAAAAGGAGCTAGGTGCCTTAAAATCGAGATTTGTTTCGATGGCTTCCCATGAATTCAGGACACCGCTTTCCTCCATTCTTACATCGGTGGAATTGATCGAACTATATAGTCAGTCTGAATCCCATCCGAAACGCGAAAAACATATCGAGCGAATTAAGTCGGCTGTAACGAATTTGACAAGTATCCTGAATGACTTCCTTTCTCTGAGCAAGTTAGAGGAAGGCAATATTCAATTGAACCCGGTAGAGCTACCCATTTATGCGTTCTGCCAAAAGATTAATAATGAGTTGAAACCAACCTTTAAAACGGGTCAGGAACTACTTTTGTCAAAAGCGGCGGAAGAATTGATAATTTTTCAGGATCCTAAGGTTTTAAAATTGATTTTTTCAAATCTGTTGTCGAATGCCAGCAAGTACAGTCCGGAAAACAGTACTATTCATTGTAATATCAGCTATACCGATTCGACCTTATCTATAGAAATTATGGACCAGGGCATTGGTATTCCGGAGGAGGATCAGATGCATCTTTTCACCCGTTTCTTCCGGGCACATAATGTAGAAAACATTCAGGGCACGGGGTTAGGTCTCAATATTGTAAAACAGTATGTAGATTTATTAGAAGGTACTATTCGATTTGAAAGCAAGCTGGGAAAGGGTACGACCTTTTGGTTGGAAATACCCCTAAAGATGGCAGAACGCACTGATTATTAATGGCTATCTTCAAAACAGCTATCTTTCCGGCAGAATTAATAAAACAGGTGTAACTAAGGCTAAATGATGAAGAAAATACTGGTAATAGAGGATAACGAAGAGGTAAGAGAAAATCTGGAAGAAATCCTTGAGCTATACGGGTATGATGTCGAAACAGCCGAAGATGGTAAAATTGGAGTTGAAAAAGCCATGATCAACCCACCCCATTTGATCCTTTGTGATGTCATGATGCCCAAGCTGGATGGATATGGTGTACTTAATATCCTGAGTAAAAAGCCGGAAACCGCAGGAATTCCTTTTGTTTTCCTTACGGCGAAAGCGGATAAAGAAGATTTCCGCCGGGGCATGAATCTGGGCGCAGACGATTACGTCACCAAGCCATTTTATAAAGATGAGCTATTACAGGTCATTGAGACCCGTTTAAAAAAGACCGAGTTACTCCACCGCGATTTTGACAAAGAAGAAAGCAGTTTAACAGCCTTTATCAACGAAGCCAGAGCTTATGAGGAGTTGAAAAAACTTTCTGCTGACCGTAAGATACGCACCTACAAACCTAAGGAATCGCTGTTTTCAGAGGAAGATTACCCGCGGTACCTTTATTTTATCGTGAGTGGGCAGATTAAATTATACAAAACCAATTCCTTTGGCAAGGAGCTCATTCTAAAATTACTCGGTCCCGGCGATTTTTTCGGATATACCCCACTGATCGAGCAGATTAACTATCCATATTCTGCCTCTGCAACAGAGGAAACAGCTGTCAGTCTGGTACCGAGAGAAGATTTCTCCAAATTACTTTTTGCCAACCGGGATGTTTCTGCCCGATTCATTCAATTGCTGGCCAAGAATATTCGCGAAAAAGAGAAGCAATTATTGGAACTGGCCTACAACTCGGTTCGGAAACGGGTAGCCAATGCGTTGCTGGAAATTCAGAAGCAACAGGAAAGTGCGGAGATTCACCTGCTTCGAGAGGATTTAGCTCGCATAGTTGGCACCGCAAAAGAAAGTGTGATCAGGATGCTGGCTGAGTTTAAAGACGATGGTTACATTACAATCCGGGATGGAGGTGTCATTCACATCGAAGATGCCGAAAAACTGGAAAACATGCCCGGATAAGGGATGGCTTAGTGGCACATGGGCATTTCCTGCATGGCTTCCCAAAAGCTCATTTCTCTTGGCATATTAAAGTCGAGGGCGCGGCCAATAAAAAGAATCGCCAAGGCGATTAAGAGGGCCGGGTACCATTTGCGAAAACGTTTTCGAAGTTGAATACCGGCCATACTCCCTCCTACTGTAGCGACCAGTAATAAGGGCGTGGTTCCCAATCCAAAGAGGAACATATACGCTCCGGCCTGCCAAAACTGGCCGGTAGATACAGCCCCCACTAGCGCCAGATAAACCAAGCCACATGGGAGTAGCCCATTAAGCATGCCCAGCCTAAAGGTTTGAATATCTTCTCCGGAACCCATTATTCTTCCCAGCATCCGACGTACCCAGGCAATGACCTGGCGAATTCCGGGCAATTGATTGATTCGGCTTTCCACCGGAAGGGAAAACAAGGCTATAACCAATAAACTGATTCCGGCAACTAAGGCAAACCAACGTTGCATGCCTGCCCAACGTATAGCTTCTCCCCCTAAACCTACTATTAAACCCAAACTGGCGTAGGTCAGGCTGCGGCCCAGATGATAACCCAGCATTTTCTGTAATAACCGGCCTTTAGACATTCCCTGAAAAGGGAGCGCCAGCGCAATGGGGCCGCACATACCAACGCAATGCAAACTCCCAAAAAGACCCAGCGTAAATGCCGTAATTAAAAACATGAGCACAATTTATCTTTCAGGTGTCCCGGCTAAAACTTTTGTACCAATAAGGTCAACCGCTTTTTCATCATAGTACTGCGTATCCTGGAATGTCCAGTTCACCTCAACCTTCCAGCGGCCGGAGGTCAATAATTTTGTCGGAATCAGCATCTTACCGTCGGCATCAACCTGCAATCCAAATTGTATATCGAGATCCATAGTTGAAGGCCGATAAAAGAGTACTTCCCCAGTTATTCCTTCGCCGGGATAAGGAAAAAACAACAGGACCAATTCCTTCTCCTGATCGTATTCAATTCGGAGTGGTTCCGGTAGATTCATGCTATTCTGAATCCGGTCATATTTTGCCTGATAGGCCAAATCCTCCTTGTAATACTCATCCACGACCAGGCTGTGGTCATACTGTGTGGATTTAATCACCTGAAAGACGAGCATGCCCGCGAATAAGCTATAAAACAAAAATATCCCTGTTCCCCAATTAAATTTCATGTGTCAAAAATTTAAGATCACTTCCTCGTTGGAGGGCCAATCGGTCCTTGAAAATTTGTTTTAACACGGTCAATCATTTTTCCGTCAACCCAAACTTCTATGTACAGTTTGTTTTTACGGCCACTCAGTTTTGAACGCTCCATATCGACAAACATCGACCCGCTACTCATTTCATTTGCCGGCACGATCGGTGAATCTCCAATTAAACGGAGTTTTCCGGTTTCGGATGACAAGCGAAACTCTACCGGTACATCTTCTCCTGTTTTATTAATAACCTGATAGTTATACAGGTTGCTAATGTATTGCTCATCGACTTCCTGATACCGCAATCCGGGTGTACGCAAAATAACAGCTTCTACATCGGTGCGCGTGGCGAGCAAAAAGACATTTATGCCCAGCAGGACAAACAGTACTGCGCTATATGCAATGGTTCGACCATTGAAAATTTTGCGTTTATTTTCCGCAATGCCATTATAACTATCGTAGCGTATCAATCCGCGCGGGCGATCCACCTTGTCCATAATTTCGTCGCAGGCGTCAATACAGGCAGTGCAGTTTACACACTCCAATTGGGTACCATTTCGGATATCGATGCCGGTGGGACATACTTTGATACAGAGTTTACAATCAATGCAATCCCCCAAAGCAGGAGCCGTATCGCTAACAGCTTCTGCCCCTGCTGTGGCTGCGGCAGATTCTACATCAGCCAAAATACTTGTGATAGGGCTATGGGCAACTGCAGCCGCCGCGCTACCTCCCGATTTGGGATGCGCCTGTTTTTTGATCTTCCCCCGTGGCTCGCCTCTCACCCAGTCGTACATAACGGCAATGGAATTCTTGTCGAGCATCACACCTTGCAAGCGACCGTAAGGACAGATGGCAATACAGACTTGTTCGCGCATCCGTGCGAATACATAATAAAATACAAAGGAGAATACGATCATCGAGATGAAACCTCCGATGTGCATCTTTACGGGTTCGGTGATAATTTTAACCACCTCATCCAGGCTGATGATATAGGCCAAAAACGTATTTGCAATTAATACGGCTATAGTAAAAAACAGCGCATGTTTTGCTGTCTTCTTAAGAATTTTATCGCTGGTCCAGGGCGCTTTATCCAAACGCCGCTGTGCATTTGCATCCCCTTCTATCCAGTATTCAATCTTCCGGAAAACCATTTCCATGAAAATGGTCTGTGGGCATATCCACCCACAGAAAATGCGACCGAAGACTACAGTAAAGAGCACGATAAAAACGACCCCGGTAACCATAGCCAAGCCGAAGAGGAAAAAATCCTGGGGCGTAAAATGCATCCCAAACAGGATAAACCGCCGCTCCAGCACATTTAATAATACAAAGGGTTGACCATTTACCTTAATAAAGGGCAGTCCAAATAACACCAGCAACAAAAACCAGCTTAACCAGGTACGCCATTTTGTAAAACGGCCGGAAGGTTTTTGAGGGTAAATCCAAATGCGCTTACCACTGGTATGATCTACTGTGGCAATATGATCCCGATAATCCTCTGTATCCCTAATTTGCTCGCTCATGATAATAGTTCGCTGGCCTGTATTAGCAACTTTTTAATCCTGTACTTCACCGGCAGGTGCTTCTGTAGCACTTGAATCAACCGCCATTTGCTCTTCCACGTAGATGGTGCCATCCGGTGCTTTTGGATCAGGGGGATTACTACCCTGTAGGCTCCAGATATAGCTGGCTACCCGGTGAATATCTTTCGACCGCAGGGTTGCCTTCCAGGAAATCATGCCTTTGGCCGGCACACCATACTTCACTGTTTTAAAGATATTTTTCACACCTCCACCATGAATCCAGTATTCATCCGTCAGGTTCGGACCAACAGATGCTCCCTGGCCATTCGGACCGTGGCAAACCACGCAATTGGTTTCAAAAATGGTTTGTCCAAGTGCCAGTTGAGCCGGATCTTCCAGCATGGTCGCATTGGTTTCATCTACCAGGTCGGCCTGCTTTGACAAATACTCATCAATAGAAGCCTGCGCTTGTACCATCTCGATTTCATAAGCGTCTCTGGATCCAATTGCATAATCCGTAAAATGAAACACAACCAGGTAAAAGACGGCAAAGCCAATCGAGATATAGAAAATGGCTACCCACCAGGGTGGAAGTTTGTTATCCAACTCGTGGATTCCGTCATAGGAATGGTCAAACATGATGTCCTTTTCCTCATCAATTGGCACTGCTGCGGTCCAGCGATCATAAAGCCGCTTCCACAGAGGATCGCGATGGAGCAATTCCGTTTTCTCCATAAGCTCTATCCCATGTTCCTGCAATAGCTTGATTTTCTGAACCTGCACCATCATATTGAGCAGGTAGAACAAACTAAAAACGGCAGCGGCTACAACTATAAAGCCGACATATAAGACCAGATTATTCAACACATGGTTGAGGAAGGGAGAGCCGGAACCTGTAGCTGTTTCTGTTTGAGCCCAGGCCAGTTGGCCAATGAGTACCAGACTCCCTGAAAAAAGTAATCGTAGGAATTTCGATTTATTTCTCATGATTAACCGGAGTTTCAGATTTGGAAGGAATGGATTCGTCCAGGGGCATATTTGCCATGTGATCGACATAGGCCCTGCTTTTGCCGAACATGGCAAAAATCGTAATGACGAACATGAAGAAGAATGTCAACAGGGCGAAAATTGCCATCCAGTTAATATCCCCTGAAGTTGCCAAAATATGTTTAAACATGATTTTCGTTTTTAAATTTTGGTAAGCAAACCGGCTGCAAAACAGCCGGTTTGCCGGGTTTTAATTGGTAGCCTGAGGCTTTGGTCTGGCATCTGTGCCGAGCCGTTGCAGGTAGGCGATCAGCGCCACAATTTCTTTCCGCTCAAGCTCTGGATCCTGTACCCCGTCTGCTCCTTTCCGAAGTTCATCTGCAATCAGGGTCGCCTGTGCCATGAGGTCATCATTCGCGACAGCGGCATAACCTTCCGGATAAGGTGTATTTAGCATTTGCAATACTTCGATCTTCCGGGCTGTCGATGTCGTATCCAGCAGATTTTCATGTAACCAGGGGTATGGTGGCATGATACTTCCCTCTGAAGTAATTTGCGGATCATACATGTGGTCGTAATGCCAGCTGTGGAGGTATTTTCCGCCTACCCGATGCAAATCGGGACCGGTGCGTTTACTACCCCAAAGGAATGGGCGATCATAGATATACTCACCCGATTTGGAATATGGGCCGTAGCGCTCTGTTTCCGAGCGGAAAGGCCGAACCATTTGTGAGTGACATCCTACACATCCTTCCCGGATATAAAGATCTCTACCCTGCAATTCCAATGGTGTATAAGGCTGTACTGAAGCAATTTTCGGTACATTTTCTTCCACTAACATCATCGGTGCAAGTTCCACCAAACCACCGATCAAAACCATGACCGTTGCCGCTACAAGCATTTGTACCGGACGACGTTCGATCCAACGGTGCCAGTGTTCTTTGCCGTGCGCTTCTGCGGTTACACGCGCAGGAGCTTCTACGTACTCATTCGCGATAAGCTCACCGGATCTGACTGTTTTGATCAGGTTGTAACACATGACAAACAGGCCACTGAAATAAATAGTACCCCCTACTGCCCGCAATGCATACATCGGCAGAATTTGGGTTACTGTTTCCAGGAATGTGCCATATTTCAAAACACCTTCAGGTAGGAATTCCTTCCACATCAAACTTTGTGTCCATCCGGCCCAATACAGCGGAATGGCATAAAAAAGCATACCAAGAGTCGCAATCCAGAAGTGTGTGTTAGCGAGTTTTACGCTATATAGTTTGGTGTTGAAAATCCGTGGAACTAACCAGTACAGGATACCAAAGGTGAGCATACCATTCCAGCCCAGGGTACCAATGTGTACGTGTCCGATTGTCCAGTCTGTATAGTGACTGATCGCATTCACAGACTTGATGGAAAGCAGCGGACCCTCCAGCGTGGCCATACCATAAGCGGTAACAGCGACCACCATAAACTTGAGGATTGGATCCTGCCGCACCCGATCCCAGGCACCCCGGAGTGTAAGTAGTCCGTTGAGCATGCCTCCCCAGGAAGGAGCAATCAACATCAAGGAGAAAACCATACCTAAAGACTGTGCCCAATCTGGCAGACTGGTATATAGCAAGTGGTGCGGACCGGCCCAGATATAAATAAAGATCAGGGCCCAGAAGTGGATGATCGATAATTTATACGAGAATACCGGCCGGTTGGCAGCTTTGGGGAGGAAATAATACATCAGCCCCAGATAAGGCGTGGTCAGGAAAAATGCGACGGCATTGTGTCCGTACCACCATTGTACCAGTGCATCCTGTACGCCTGCAAAAACCGGGTAACTTTTCATAAAGGACACCGGAATTTCCAGGTTATTGCCAATATGCAAAACCGTGACGGTTACCCAGGTGGCTATGTAAAACCAGATCGCTACATACAAGTGGTTTTCTCTTCGCTTCAGGATGGTACCAAACATATTGATACCAAAAACGACCCATATCAGGGCGATGGCGATATCAATAGGCCATTCCAGCTCGGCGTATTCTTTCGAGCTGGTAATACCAAAGGGAAGCGTTAGAGCAGCAGCAACAATAATCAGCTGCCAGCCCCAAAAATGAATATTGCTCAACAGATCGGAAAACATCCGGGCTTTGAGCAATCGTTGGAGGGAGTAATACACTCCCATAAAAATTCCGTTTCCGACAAATGCGAATATGACTGCATTCGTGTGAAGCGGTCTGATCCGTCCGAATGTTAATTCCGGAATCCCCAAATTTAATCCGGGAAAAATCAATTCGAAAGCGGCCCAAAGACCGACCAGCATCCCTACTACTGCCCAAAGAGCGGTGGCGTAGGCAAACTTTTTTACAACGGAGTTATCGTAGGCAAATTTCTCAAGCGTGGCCATAAAGACGCGGTTTTATGAATTTGTGTCAGTTGGTTGATCGTCAAAAAGGATACGCACCGATGGCGTATAATCGTCTTCATATTGCCCGGAACGTACTGCCCAGAAAAAGGCAATTAAAAATCCAATAGCGATTAACAAACTCAGGGCAATTAGAAATAAGATGATTTTCAAAATGATTAATTTTTGCGCAAGTTAGAGAGGCCATGCCGACGAGCTATTGAGATTCTTCACATGAAACCTATGACTTTTCTCACCCTGCCTTTCAAAATATTTTTATTATCTGCCTAGCATTTTTCGGGCAAACAGGCTACTTAATGCGACCCCAAAGACGACCACCGTAATCGAGCTAAGCGGCATCAGTATGGCAGCAACTACGGGTGCCAGTGTACCCTGCACCGCAAAACTTAATCCGACAATATTGTACACAAAGGCCAGCACAAAAGAAGCATGGACTACCGAGACACTCTTGCGTGCAAAGGCAAGCATATCAGGCAGTTGTCTAAAATCATCCGCATTCAGAATGGCATCACAAGCCGGCGTAAAATTGTTTGTATTTTCAGCGACTACAATGCCCACATCAGCCTGTTTCAGTGCCCCTGCATCGTTTAGGCCGTCGCCCAGCATGAGTACTTTTTTTCCTTCTTTTTGCTTTCCGCGAATGAAATCCAGCTTATTGGCCGGACTTTGCCGAAAGAACAGATGCTCAGCGGGTAAATAAGCACTCAACAGCTGCCGATCCCGGTCCCCGTCTCCCGAAAGGAGATAAAGTGCCCGATCCTGCTTCCAGCGAGTAACCAATTCTGAAAATCCCGGCCGCAGTCCAGGTTGGACTTCAAAACTCCCAAGTACTTCCCCATTCACTTCCAGCAAACTTCCAGTCTGGGTGCCCGGCACAAATCCAGCCTTCCCAAGTCGGATTTTTGCCCCCTGTACCATCCCTTCTATTCCTGCTCCCGGAAATTCGCGGAAAGCGCTAACCGAAAAACCTGGCCCGGCTCCTAAATATTTATAAATCGCCTGGCTTGCCGGATGATTGGATTGCCGCGTCAGTGATCGAATCTGATCTCGCTGCGCTTCGTCCAATGGTACACCCTGGTAATGAACCGCGCTGTTGGCGTTCTGTGTGATGGTGCCTGTTTTGTCAAAAACGACCGTATCCACTTCCCGCATTTGTTCGATTACCGATGTATTTTTCAGGAAAAAGCCTTTCCTGGCCAAAATGCGCAGCGCATTGCCAAGGGTGAACGGAATAGACAGCGCCACCGCACAGGGACAGGCAATGATCAACACCGCTGTTGCTGCGTTGATGGCGATCGACATATCTTTTGGAAACCAGTACAGAAAGGTTGCTGTGGCAATCAGCAGGATGGCATAGGTAAAGAACCTTCCGGCCCCATCTGCCAATCGGCTAACGGCTGGTTTATCGGCTGTTTGGAAAGCTTCGTCATTCCAAAGTCGGGTCAGATAACTTTGAGACGGCGTCTTGACCAGCGTTAATTCGACTGCCTCCCCTACCTGTCGGCCGCCGGCATAAACCCGCTCGCCGCCAGAAACACGAATAGGGTCATCTTCCCCCGTTACGAAGCTATAATCAATACGTCCTTCTCCTTTATGCAGCAACCCGTCGGCCGGAATCAATTCGCCATTGCGAACCAGCACTAAATCGCCAACAGCCAACTTATCAAGTGCAACGGAATCAAAAACGCCGTCTTTAAATCGACTGGCGGCTATTGGGAAATAGGATTTATAATCGCGCTCGAAAGAAAGTCGATAATAGGTTTTTTGCTGAAACCAGCGACCTATTAGCAGGAAGAAGACCAGTCCGGCCATACTATCCAGATAGCCTGCTCCATTGAGGAGCAGGATTTCAAAAACGGAGCGGATAAAGAGGGTTAATATGCCAATAGAAATAGGCAGATCAATATTAAGATGGCGTTGACGGAGTCCCTGCCAGGCAGATTGCAAATACACATTGCCGCTATAAAAGACCACGGGCAGGGCAATGGCAATACTTAAAAAGCTAAAAACCCGCTCCCAGCCAACGGCCGTGGCTTGTTCCAGGCCGAGGTATTCCGGAAAACTCAGGAGCATGATGTTGCCGAATGCAAAGCCGGCTACTCCGAGCCGATAGTAAAAGGAGCGATCTACCGGTTTGCGGTCTTTTGCGTCGGCATCACCGAGGTTGATTTCGGGTGGATAGCCAATACTTGCCAACACTTCGACCATTTTGCGGAGGCTCGTACTGTGGTTGGCAAAAGTGAGGTAGATTTCTTTTTTGAGAAAGTTGACCTTTGATTCGAGTACACCGGCATCCAGGCGATACAGGTTTTCCAGCAGCCAAATACAGGATGCGCAATGGATTTGCGGCAGAAAAAGCGTGACCCGGGTACGGGTCTCATCCCGGAAATCGACCAGGCGCTCCACAATCTCCGAATCATCGAGATAGGCATAGCGTTCCTCCCGACGGCCTTTCAGGCTCATACCGGGACGATCTTCTATCTGATAAAACTGGCAAAGATCATTTTCGGCCAGGATCTCATAGACCATGTGGCAGCCCGTACAACAGAATTTTTTCTCTTCTGCCAAAACAGGATGCGCTCCACAGTCGTCTCCACAGTGATAACAAGCATTTGCCGTTTGGGTAAGCCCGTTTTCCGGGATGGCTACCATAGTTCAAATTTTGGGTAAAATTAGAAGCTATAGCTCCGGAGCAGATTGAGGATTCTCAGTGGTGGTCGGTGATTTTTATCTTCGTCTGAATCTATTCAGGGAGTTGGCAGGCGTTTAAGGAAAAAAATCCTACCCATCCGAAAGCCCAAAATCAAAATTCAAACGTTCCTGGCAGGTGGAAATTGGAGTTGCAACAAAAAAGTGGACAGCATAAAAAAGGATTAATTTTTCCTTAATCTTTGAAATTGTTAAACCTTCCGTTTTAGTCGATTTGTCCATACTTCCAGTTTTGCAATTACCTTTGGGTATATATGTTGGCAGAAGTTGCTTTATTCTTTAAGTCTAAGTCTTTCAATAACTTCTGTGCTCACCCAATAAATATTTGATAGTCCCGGTTCTATATCTCTTTCGTCCCTGCCAAAAAACAAATACTTGCCATCTGGACTGATGCTTGGCGTTTTTTCAGAAAATTTGCTATTCACCGTAGCTCCAAGGTTAATGGGATTTGACCAAGTTCCATCTTGATGCTTGAAATAGACATAAATATCATTGTCTTTTCTGTTTTCTTCTTTGTTCCGTGCCGTCACCAATAAATAATCACCATTTGGTGAGATAAAAGCATGATGCCCCATATCAATTTCAACTTCCTGAGGTTCTATAAATTCACCATCCTTGTTAGGAGCGTAATAGGTTTTAAGTTTTGATAAATTAAAATAATAGAGTCCACCATTTTTTGAATGATTGGGAAAGAATGCCATATCTTCATTTACAGGTGAATCCAGTTTAATAGCCTCGCTCCATTCGTTCTCTAGGCGGTTAACGTACCAGATACGTTCATCTGAAAAAATAGAGTCATATGCGGTAAAGTAAACCCGTTTGCCATCAGGACTTACGAAAGGGTGCATTTCTTCCCTTTTATTTCCTTTGGTAAGATTTGCTTTTTTAATGGTAGTCCAAACACCATTAATAAGTTTAGAGAGATAGATTTGTGATGCCTCGTTTTCATATTTAGCGTCAAAGTATAGTTCTTTCAAATCTGGAGAAAACGAAATAGTGCTTTCAAACCTTCCATTGATTGACACTACACCAGGAGCGAAAATTTCTGGCTTTAAGCCAGGTAGTTTTTGACCAAGATAAAAAATTTCTTTGGCTGCAGAATCGCTTTCTTTAGTGTTTAATTTCTCAGATTTGCACGCACTTAAAACTAATACAGATACCAGTATCGAGAATTTAATCATATGATTTTTCATTTCTTAATTTGTTTTAATTACGTCCATTGATTTAGATATTGATAATACCTCCGGACTTTTTAAAACCTCCTAAAGTACTCGTTCCGCATTACCCTTTTATGTACCATTCAAATACAAGTCATATATCTTTTGGAGTAAGCCGTTTCACTCGTGATCAAACAGTCCTGATTTGGAAAGCTGCCGAGATATGACGTGCAGCTGATTACTTTGACGATCTGTATTGGCAGTTCCGTAAAATGCAATAACCAAATCTTTGTCAGGCGATATATAAAGTCCTTGCCCACCATGTGCCACTTTGTAAAAATCGCCATCATCATATACTGCACTCCATTGATAACTGCTATATTTCTTTTCTTCTGAATCCCGTGATGTATTGAGGTTTATATTTACATCTCTGATTTTAGATAGGTGAGCATCAGAAATTATTGGATTGGGGTCCTTTCTACCGCTAGGGGTAAAAGCAAGACCAAATCTGGCAAGATCTCGAAGTGTGGATGACAAACCATATGAATATGAAAGTGAGGTGCCATTAGTATCGATTCCTAAAAGGGCACTATATTCTGATCCAATTTTTTCCCATATTTCCTGTTCAACAAAATCGCGAAAATTAAGACCGCTAATTTTTTCAACTAGTAGTGTTAATATGGCAGCATCGACATTCGAAAATTGGTACTTAGTTCCTGATGGACGAACAGATTTTGCACTGGCTAAATCATTAATTAGACTAAAACTCACGGTATCCGGTACAAATGGAGGATCAATTCCGGAACTCATGGAAAGTATATCTATTACAGGAACACCTTCCCAACCAGAATTTTTAAGTATATCAAAATAACTATCAATGGGCTTGCTAGTATCGATTAAACCTCTGTCTTCCAAAATGGCAATTGAAGTACTCACAAAGACTTGAGTTAATATTAAGTGTGTATGTAAATCGGTCGGAAACATTCTTGGATAGCCTTCAAAGACAATTCTTCCTTTATGAATTATAATTAACCCATTAACTTCTACTTGCTGTATATAGTCGTCTAAAGATAATCCACCTCCCTTTCTTAAATCTGTTGAGGTAATAAAGTTTCTCACATCATCTCTTGGAGTTTCCCCAAGAATTTTTGGAGCATCTGACCTAAGAATTCTTGAATAATTCATTATTTCCGAGAAGTTTAAGTAAGCATACCGCTCCTTATCGCCACCTACAGTCCAATCGCCACCTTCATAAATATGTTTGTGAAATGCGTACTTCTCTTCTTTTGTGAAACCAGTATAATTATACGTTGTAGTTACCCCAAAAAATAGGAC
>JAGQWR010000039.1 GCA_020437105.1 Saprospiraceae bacterium | reverse complement strand
TGATGAAGATATTCTTCATGATGGTAAAAAGCCATGCTTTCAAATTTGTTCCCGGCCGAAACTTATCCCGATTGGTCATGGCCCGGAAAGCTGTTTCCTGGTAAAGATCTTTGGCGTCCTCCGAGTTCTTTGTCAGGTTGTATGCAAAGGCCTGGAGTACGGACGAAAGTTTATCGAACTGGTTATTGAACTCTAAGGCTGACATATTGCTATTGTTTGAGTTTTATTAAATTGTTTAACCAAAGATACTGTTTTGTTAAACAATTAACAAGTTGATTTTGATTGTTATTCTATAAGGTATGATTTTGTGAACTAAAATACAAGTACGTACATTAATTAATATATTGATTAGTAAGTAATTAGAGTATAAATGGTTTGAAAATATAAATTTTCTAATTTTCAATAAAAATTGAAAATAAAGATAAAAAAACGAGTGATTACCCGCCTTTTGGGTGAAAAGAGCCTGGTTTAGAGGTAAATTGAATGGTTTTGTGGAAGACTATTTTTGAGCGCGTGCCAACAAATAGATGGCAATGACGCCAAAAACAATATTTGGAAGCCAGACGCCAAGCAAGGGCGGAATTGCTTCACTTGTAGCAAAAGTGATCGAAAAGCGGGACAAGAAAATATAGATTGCACCGAGGGCGATACCGATAGCCAAATGGAGTCCCATACCACCACGTACTTTCCTGGAAGCAATGGCCACTCCGATCAGGGTGAGGATAAGGATCGTGAACGGATCAGCTGTCCTTCGATCAATTTCGATTTGATAAACCAGGGTATTGTTTACCCCCCGTTGGGCTTCTTCCTTGATATAGGTTCGAAGTTCGGGCGTGGTCATCATTTCTTTTTGGTTGTTGTACTTCACAAAATCTTCCGGCGTGAGGTTAAACATGGTATCGAGTGGTTCATTTGCCCCTACCACCAGGGTTTCATCCATGCCATCAAAGGTGCGGATTTCGTAATTCTTGAGTTTCCAGTTGTTGGGATAGCCTTGCCAGATAGCTGTTTTGGCCTTTACAATGGCGACGAGCTTATTGCGCTCGAAATGGTCGATTTGAAAATCAACAGCAGTACTATCCTTTTTTCGGAAATATCGGACATAAATTTTATCGTTTGGACCGATAAACATGTTGACGTGTTCTACTTTTCCACGATCGCTTTCCTGCCAGATATAGGCCCGTTCGAATTCAAGTTTAGATTTATTTCCTTTCGGAATGATAAAATGATTGCCGACAAAGTGAATGCCCATTAATAAGAGTGCGGCACCCATATAGGGAACCATCATTCGGCGAAAGCTGACACCTGCTCCTAAAATGGAGATGATCTCTGAATTGTATGCCATTCTCGATGTAAAAAAAATGACAGCGATCAGCACATACAAGGGCCAGAGCAGCCCATTGATCCAGAGCGTAAAGTTGAAATAATAGCTCACTAATACCTGATAAACCGTTACAGGCTCATCAATGAACTCTTCTACTTTGTCTGAAAAATCAACTACTACTGAAATTAGAGTAAACAGCAGTGCAACAAAAAAGAAGGCACTAATAAATTTTCGAATGATATAGCTGTCGAGCTTCTTCAATATTTAGGGGCACTTGTAATGGTAAAGGTAACAACCTGCTTATATCCGTTGGCGAAGTTTTGGCACAAGCACATCTTTCCAGCTTCTAAAGCTTCCGTCCAGGATGTGTTTGCGGGCTTCTCCGACCAGCCATAAATAAAACGACAGGTTGTGCAGAGAGGCAATTTGCATCGCCAGGAGCTCCTTGCTCATGAAAAGATGTCGGAGGTATGCTTTGCTGTGATTTTGGCTTAATGGGGAAGGGGTATTGGGGTCGATCGGACTAAAATCGGCTGCCCATTTTGCATTTTTGATATTAATAATGCCCTCGGCCGTATAGAGCATGCCATGTCGTGCATTTCGGGTAGGGAGCACACAGTCAAACATATCTATGCCAAGGGCGATGCACTCCAGGAGGTTGACCGGTGTACCTACGCCCATTAAATAACGGGGTTTATCGGTAGGCAGGATACTGCAAACCATGTCGGTCATGGCGTAGAGTTCGTCCTCCGGCTCTCCCACAGATAATCCGCCAATGGCGTTGCCTTCCCGTTGAAAAGACGCGATGGTTTCGGCCGAAATTTTTCGAAGATCCGTGTAAGTGCTTCCCTGAACGATGGGGAACAGGGATTGGTGATGCCCATACAGCGGCGGATTGTTGTCTATATACTCACAACTGCGTTTGAGCCAACGGTGGGTCATTTCCATTGACTTTTTAGCGTATCTGTACTCGCAGGGGTATGGGGTACACTCATCAAAAGCCATGATGATATCTGCGCCAATTCTGCGTTGGATTTCCATTGAACTTTCCGGGCTGAAGAAATGTGCCGAACCATCAATATGCGACCGGAATTTTACACCTTCTTCCGTGATTTTTCTTCGATGGCTCAGCGAGTAAACCTGATAGCCTCCGCTGTCGGTAAGCAGGGGACGATTCCAGTCCATAAAATGGTGTAATCCGCCGGCTTCTTGCATGATGTCCATGCCTGGCCGCAAGTAAAGATGGTAGGTATTTCCGAGGATGATCTGTGCCTGGACAGGGTCTTTCAACTCGTGCTGGTGTACGCCTTTAACAGTGCCCAGTGTACCCACAGGCATAAAGATGGGGGTCTGTATTTCGCCATGATCAGTGGCAATCGTTCCGGCTCGTGCCCTGGATTCGGGGTCGGTATGTTGGAGATTGAAATTCAGCAAGATTGGATGTCTTTATCGGTAGCGATCGAGTTTTAGTAATACTCCGATAAGCAGGGTAAACCCAAGTAATGCGGAGCCTCCCTTACTAATTAGCGGAAGCGGAATTCCGATAATGGGCACCAGGCCCATTGTCATACCGATGTTGATAATAAAGTGTACAAAAAATATGCCGGCCACGCCGTAGGCAAAAGCACGGCCAAAGCTGGAACGTTGCCGTTCTGCAAGCGTGATAATTCGAAGAATAAAAAAGAGGAAAATGAGGATGATGGAAGCAGAACCGAGGAAGCCTTGTTCTTCGCCGATCGTACAAAAAATAAAATCTGTTGATTGTTCGGGTACGAAATTGCCCTTTGTGAGACTTCCTTCCAGAAAACCTTTGCCCATGAGTCCACCAGATCCAATAGCCATTTTTGATTGTACCAGATTATATAATGATCCTTGTCGTTCTGCTTTTGACGGATTAAGCCAGGCGTTGATCCGGTCTTGCTGGTGCGGTTGTAAAACATCATTCATCGCATAATCTGCTCCAAAGACCAAAAGGGATCCAACGATCAAAATTGGAATCAGGCGCAGGCCAAAACCGTTGCTGTTTCGAACAAAAAAACCAATTGCCAGGATGAGTGCCACTCCGGCAGAAATGCCTAATGTTATCAAGCCAAATCCCATATAAAGCGCCCAGGAATACAATGTTAATACGACAATTGCCGGCAAGATCCATTTCCGGCGATTTTTAAACTGAAAGAGGAGCACGATACTTGCCAGCGCCATAAATCCCGGAACGATATACATGGGATCAAAGAGCAACGCGAGGATCAACAGGGCAGCGCCAAGAAAACCTAACAGGAAAAATCCGGCGGGGAAACCTTCCCGATAAAGGAGGATAAAAAAGGACATAAAGACCAGCGCAGAACCCGCATCGGGTTGAAGCATCACAAGTATCACCGGTGCAAAAAACAAGGCGATGGCTGTAACCTGGTGTTTGAACTGTGTTAAATTGGTTTCGTATCCGGATACAAAACTGGCAATGGCCAGGCAGGTGCCAAATTTGGCAAATTCAGAAGGTTGGAGCGTGAATCCGCCGATGGCAAACCAGGATCTGGCGCCATTAATTTCTTTACCGAAGATAAGTACTGCTAATAAGAGCGCCAGAGAAAGCGCGTAAATAATGTAGGAGAAGGTTTGCCAGAAGTTTTTTTCAATGATATATACAAAGAAAAAGAGGAGGAGCGCTGCGCCGATCCAGATGGTTTGTTTCCCAACATCTGTATTGAATAAAAACTGGCTGACATTCCGCGGATATCCATCTCCGTAACCAACGGTAAAAACAGAAAGCCACCCAATCCCCATAAGGGCGAGGTAGAGGGACAGCGTTGCCCAATCAATCGATTTTTCCGGGCGTTCAGACATGGAATGGTTTAGTTCAGTAGTTCAGCCGGACGAATTTGATTATCGACAGCAGGATAGGCACTGGGATAATCTTTTTTCAGGATGTAGAGGATTCGCATGGCCTCCAGTTTATTCGCGTAAGCGCCTGCCCGTAATTTAAAATACGGACTCACGTGTACCCAGTCGATTGGAATACTCGGGTACAGTGCTCTAAACTGTTGAAGTGCTGATTCCATTCGCTGGCGATCGGTGGTAGCCATGAGCTGAATACGCCATCCGCTGACAAAGGCCATGCTCTTATTGATTTCCATATATGTGGTCATCAACTCATCAATGCGGCCCTCTGCCTTTACAGTTACCTGGGCATTGGATGAAACAGAGAAGACGAATAGACAGCAGAAAATTCCGAATCGCAATAACTGAATTGAAAGCTTCATCGCAGTTCTTTTTTGCAAAGATAAGAAACACAAAGGTTAACTATTCTTTCCGACTATTTTTAAGCTGGAGGAGCTTCCGATTCGGTTGGCACCTGCTTCAATTAATTCTTGTGCAAGCTCCGCTGAGCGGATTCCGCCGGAAGCTTTTATTTTGATGGAAGCAGGCAGGTTTTTACGCAAGAACTGAACGTGTTCGACAGTGGCACCTGTTGCGTTGATCCCGGTAGAAGTTTTAACATAGTCAACTTCCAGTTCGGTGCAGATTTCACAGAGTTTTTTAAGTTCCGGCTCTGTCATTAATGCGGTCTCCAGGATTACTTTTACCAGTTTGCCTTTCAGGTGTGCGGAGCGGGTCATACTATCCATGTCATTTCGTACATGGTTCCAGTCTCCGTTTTTAGCGGCGCTAATATTGATGACAACATCCAGTTCACTGACACCTTCGTTTAGTGCCCGCTTAATTTCTTCAACTTTAGCAAAAGTAGCAGAGTAGCCCATAGGGAAGCCAATCACCGTAGCCACTTTTACCTTGCTTCCTTCCAACAAGTCAACTGCCTGTTTGGCAAAGTATGGAGGTACGCACACAGCGGCAAATCCATGCTCCAGTGCTTCTGCACAGACCCGGCGGATTTCCTCAAGTGTTGTATCGGGTTTTAAAACTGTGTGGTCAATAAATTTTGCCAGATCCATCTTTAACATTTCTCTTTTTCGCGCACTTTTCCTGACTTAGTTGCCGGAAACGACAAGAAGCCTTTTGGTCTTTGGAGCCAAATCTGTGACGAGGAGTTTTCGCCTGACCTAAGCCCGGATGTTTGGCGCAATATAGGACAAAATCCGGGGTGTTACCCGAATTTCGAATGGAATTTTGAGGGTTTTTCGGATTTAATTCTGTCGTTGTATAGGGCAAAAAAAAGTTCCGCTACTACTGGTTGATTTCCAAAAGTAAGCGGAACTCTTTTTTGACTTACGGGTCAGAAAAAATAATAGCCAGGTTACACCTTTGTATTAAGCATTTCGACCATGGCAGTGTTTGTATTTTTTACCACTTCCACAGGGGCAATTATCATTTCGACCAACTTTTGGTTCTTCTCGTTTAACCGTTTCCGGTTTGCTTTGCCGGCGACTTACCCCTTCAGCTGCCGCTTTTGCTGCTGCAGCAGAACGATTGGTTTGCACCTTACTGAGATCCGTTTTTTGTTCTCGGGCCTCCTGCACACCACTACCATCCCGGAAAACGACTGTGCCTTTAGCCAGGTAAGAAGTAACTTCTTCGTTTACGGAATAGATGTAGTTTTCAAACAGATTATATGCTTCTACTTTATAGACTACAAGTGGATCTTTCTGTTCGAAGGAAGCTGCCTGAACCGCCTCTTTAAGCTCATCCATTGCGCGCAGGTGCTCTTTCCATTTATCATCGATAATTGCCAGCGTAACCGCTTTTTCAATATCGCTTATGATCGATTTTCCGCCCGTTTTGATTGCCAATTCCAGGTCGGCTGAGATCGGGAGCATTTTGTTACCGCCATCTGAGAATGGAATAGCAATACGCTTGTATTTATTTCCCTGGTTCTCATAAACGTTTTTAACAATCGGCAACAATACATCTGTAACAGCCTCTGCTTTACGCTTATAAAACGCATGAAATTGATCTTCCAGGCTTTCCACCAACTGATCCGTAGAGGCTTCTGCAAAATCAGCTGCACCAATTTCGGGGTCCATCCCAATAGTTGACAGGCAGTCTCTGCGGAAGGATTCGAAGGTGCCGTCTCCTTTATGTGAAAGCACCAGGCTCGACATCATAGAGTGGAACATGTTATTCAAATCCACGCTTAGACGTTCGCCCGAAAGGGCATTCAAACGTTTTTTATAAATAGCTTCACGCTGAATATTCATGACATCATCATACTCCAGCAGTCGCTTCCGAATACCAAAGTTATTTTCCTCCACTTTTTTCTGCGCGCGTTCGATCGATTTTGTGACCATGGAGTGTTGGATCACCTCGCCTTCTTTATGGCCCATTCGGTCCATAACCTTTGCAATACGCTCAGATTGGAACAGGCGCATCAGGTTGTCTTCAAGCGATACATAAAACAGGGAAGAACCCGGATCACCCTGGCGACCAGCCCGACCACGCAACTGGCGGTCAACCCGACGGGAATCATGTCGTTCTGTACCAATAATGGCTAATCCACCTGCCGCTTTAACCTCATCCGAAATCTTGATATCCGTACCACGACCAGCCATGTTGGTGGCGATGGTTACTTTGCCTGGTTTACCCGCTTCAGCTACAACCTCGGCTTCTCGCTGGTGTTGCTTGGCGTTCAGCACGTTGTGACTTACCCCACGAAGATTTAGCATGCGACTCAGTTTCTCCGAAACATCCACCGAAGTGGTACCTACCAGAATTGGTCGACCGGCTTCACTGAGTTTTACTACATCATCAATGACTGCTGCAAATTTCTCCCGGGAGGTTTTATAAACCATGTCTTCCTGATCATCCCGGATTACGGGGCGGTTAGTCGGAATAACAACTACGTCCAATTTGTAGATTTCCCATAACTCGCTGGCCTCTGTTTCTGCCGTACCGGTCATACCGGAGAGTTTGTGGTACATCCGGAAGAAGTTCTGCAGGGTTACGGTCGCATAGGTTTGCGTTACATCGCCAACCTTTACATTTTCTTTCGCTTCAAGTGCCTGGTGTAGTCCGTCAGAATAACGACGGCCTTCCATCATACGGCCGGTAGATTCATCAACGATTTTTACCGCCCCATCCATAACCACATATTGCTCATCGCGCTCAAACATGGTGTATGCTTTGAGCAATTGACTCATCGCATGCAGACGTTTGGATTTCAAGGCAAAGTCCTGAGACAGTTTAATCTTCGCCTCAGCTCTTTCATTTTCCGTTAATTCTTCGTTCTGTTCGATCTCGATCAGCTCGGAAGCAATGTCGGGCATGATAAAGAAATTGGTGTCGGAGTTTCCTTTTGACAGGTACTCTGCACCCATTTCAGTTAATTCAACGTCGCGGGTTTTTTCTTCAATGGTAAAGTAGAGCGGCGCATCCACAAGGTGCATGTTCTTGTTTTGCTCCTGCATGTAGAAGTTCTCTGCTTTTTGCAAAACGACTTTTACACCTTCCTGACTCAGGAATTTGATCAGTGGCCGATATTTGGGAAGTGCCCGATGCGCCCGCAAAAGCGCCATTCCTGCCTCCCCTTCTTTATAACCAATAATATTATCAGCAAAGAGACTTTTGGCTTCGGTCAAATAATCTGTTGCCAGCTTGCGCTGAACATTGAGTAATTTTTCAACATGTGGCTTAAGTGCCATATACTCCTGCTCCTCATCGCCTTTCGGCACCGGACCGGAAATGATTAGCGGTGTACGCGCATCATCAACCAAGACGGAGTCAACCTCATCGACCATCGCATAGTGGTGTTTGCGTTGAACCATTTCAGAGGTACTACGCACCATATTATCCCGGAGGTAATCGAAGCCAAATTCGTTGTTGGTTCCGTAGGTGATATCACATTGGTATGCACGTTTGCGCTCCTCTGAGTGTGGTCGGTATTTATCAATACAATCGATAGTGAGGAAGAGAAACTCAAAAATTGGTCCGATCCACTCACTATCCCGTCGGGCGAGGTAATCATTCACCGTTACTACGTGCACCCCTTTACCTGCCAGGCCGTTAAGATAAGCCGGCAGCGTGGCTACAAGTGTTTTACCTTCCCCTGTTTGCATTTCGGCAATTTTACCG
Source organism: Saprospiraceae bacterium (assembly GCA_020437105.1). Lineage (GTDB taxonomy): Bacteria > Bacteroidota > Bacteroidia > Chitinophagales > Saprospiraceae > JAAEZH01. The sequence continues at coordinate 74,618 of JAGQWR010000039.1, read as the reverse complement.
TCGTGCAATACCATGCCACCAATTAGCTGTACATCATAGTGTAGCATATTCCAGGTAATCTCCCCTCCGGCAGCCATCCAGCTGTTTTTCCAGATTGCCTGATCGCCCTCAATCTTAACATAGGATTTACCTGCGCGGGCAGCCATATTCCGGTCGTGCTCGGTGGCTGTAACAGTCAGGGTTTCATTGTCTTTAAATCGACGTGCAGTCTCTTTAACGACGGCAAAAGCTTCCGGAAGAATTTGCCGCAAAACGACTTCAAGCGCTTTGTTGCGCTCTTCATCCATTTGGTCAATTTCTTTAAAAAGGGCTTCCTTTTGGAGTAAATCCTCCTGATTGAGGGCCTCCTGGCGTGTTTCCTCCATCTCCTGATCGATATCAGCCAGATAGTCCGCTATTTCTTTCCGAAACTGGAACGTTTTGTTCCGTAATTCGTCATTACTTAGCGATTGGTAGGAGTCAAAAAAATCGTTGATCTCATCAACGACCGGCGAATATACTTTGACGTCTCGTTCGTATTTCGTGCCGAAAATATTTTTGAAAATGTTAAGCATGGTCGATTCTCTTATTTATACACAAGGCTAATTTTCTGGCGCTTGCGTTTTGGAAATGCAAAGATACGAACAATAGCGATTTGGAATGGCAGGAAGAAGCAAATCTCCAACTCGATTTAGTCGATGTATCTTCGCCTAGTAATGATGATGGTGCAGGAATTATACCAGAAGCATTTTCCTGCCAGTTTGGCGCAATATTCGTCAATTGTCAGCAACTTTTACAGATAACCGGATCAATTAACGACATGTTTAGACAGATCTTCAGTTTAACGCTTATTATTTTTGGATTTTGGCTTGCCAGTTCTTGCACGAAACAAGATCCCTCTTATTTAAAACCGTATTATTTTCCACTCGACTCCTTATATGATGGTCAGGTATATGAATATCGAAGTGTTGGCGATACACTTGATCCGCCTTATTATTGGTTTTACAGGACGATAGAGCAGGAAGGCCACACCTATTTAACCGGCATGTACTACAATGAGTTTTTCCAGCCCGGTCAGTTAGTTCGGGAGGAGGCCGTTGAAAGTGGTATGCTTCTGGAAGATTGTTTTTTATTTGAAACGGATAGCGTCGGCTTGCAGCACCAGGTGCCGGCTGAAGTCGGCGAAGCAAGTGTTTTTCCGTTTGAGACAAGTGGTGTTGGCTCCGTTTATGTGTTTAGCATCAGTTATTCTATGGAAGCTGATTCGGGAGCGGTAACCTCCTTTTTTCGGAATCGGCAGTATATGGGCGACACAAGTGTACTATTTAAGGATAAAGAATACCATGCGGTCCAGTTTTACGTTCGGGAATTAGTAGATATAGAAGACGAAGGCCATACCGAACACGAGTTTGATGGCCTCGAAATTTACGCCAAAGGCCTCGGCCTTTTCTACTCCCGAAAGAACATCAACGCCGATTTTGTGTTGGAGTATGAGTTGTTTGATCGATATCCCATGACAGAACTGGAGGCCAAGTTTCAGGATTACATGAGCAGTCCTCTGGAAGAAGATGAGTAAATGCTACGCAAGATTTTATTTTTCCTATGCTTATTTGCCGGGAATCAGCTGGACGCACAGGTCTTTCCACCCGAACCAAGCTGTGTTGCCGGAGATACCCTCTATTGGTCGCTCCCAACAAACAATTGTGGCGCCTTCCAATCTTATGACATATATGTGTCTCAAAACCAGTCAGGCCCCTATAGCCTTCTAACAAGCATTACAAGTGCCAGCCAGGATTTTTACGTGGATAACAATCCGGGAAACCTGACTTACTACTATTATATGGAGGGCAATTATGATTGTCCGGGCCAGATGGTACTCCAATCAGATACTATCAGCAATGCTATGCCGGAGGCAGCCCCATTGCTTTCGGTGAATGTAAATGGCACAACGGTTGAATTGGAATGGACACCCAGCCCATCGCATGAAGTGTATGCCTATGTGATCTATCGACTGATCGGTGCGAATGTCGATCCGATTGACACCGTTTATTCGGGGTCAACCTATGTGGATGTCACGGCAGAACCCTTCCTCAAATCAGAGCAGTATTACGTACTTGCTTTAGACCCTTGCGGGAATACCAGTATCTTTTTAGATCCGCATAACACGGTGTATTTAAAGCTTTCGCAGGATGCTTGTACGCGCAATTTCTTTCTGGAGTGGAATCCTTACCAGAATTGGGTAAATGGCCCGGCGGGACAGGAAGTTTGGGTTAGTGTAAATGGCGACCCGGTGCAAATGGTAGCCAGCCTTGATGCAACGACCGATTCGTATAGTTTTTCGGATGTAAGCGACGGACAGCAATACTGTTTTTACGTACGCGCCATAGAGGCCCAGAGTGGACGAGGGGCTAATTCCAATGCAGTATGCGCTACATCAGATATTATACAGGCTCCTGATGAACTGGCAATATTAAATGCCAGCCTGTTAAACGGAGGAGTAGAAGTAGATTGGTTGTGGAATACCAACGCAGAATTGAGTGAAGTATATATTGAGGTTACGAATCCGACAAGCGGGACGGTTCAGGACATCCCCTGGGCTGATTTTCAGAACCCGCTGAGTCTTACCAATACGGCCTTTTTGCCGAATGCTATTTCTCCATCCGGTCCCTTGGATTACCGCATATCTGCCATTGATCTTTGTGGCGATGAGTGGTACAGTGAGTCCATTCGTACTGTTTTTCTGGAAGGCACTGCGCTTTTTCCCGGGGAATTTGAGCTAAGTTGGAGTCGCTTTGAATTAGAGGGTGCCACCGTAATCGAGTATGAAATATACCGGCAGCGCAATTTAATGACTGAATTTGTCGGTACTGTGCCGGGCAACACGCTCCATACCACCGATTATTTGCCGACAACTGAATTAAAAGATGAGGCGGTATGTTATTACCTGGAAGTGCGGTTTTCTCAGGTATTGCCTTCCGGCGAAACGGTCATTGCCAACTCCCGATCCAATGTGATCTGTTTGCGGCCAAAGCCACAGATGTACATCCCAAATATTTTTTCGCCGACAGGGTACAACGAAACTTTTCGTCCGTTTATCCAGTTTGTAGAACCAGGAGCCGTGTATGAGTTGCAGATTTACGACCGTTGGGGGGCACTGGTCTTTGAGACGAGCGATTTGGAAGAAGGCTGGGATGGTAGGACGAATGGGCGATTGCAGCCCTCGGGCGTTTATATTTTCCGCTTTAGTTTAGATACGCCAACCTATGGCTTGCTGGAGCAAAAAGGCAGTATTACTTTGATCCGGTAATTTTTTTCAGCATTCGGGCGCCGTTCCGAAAAAGTATTTATATTTGCGATCCGTTTAACGGAATGGTCGGGTGGCCGAGCGGCTAGGCAGTGGTCTGCAAAACCTCGTACGGCGGTTCGAATCCGCTCCCGACCTCCACGAAAAAGCTCTTCCGCATTGCGGAAGGGCTTTTTTCATATAGAAATAGAGCAGAAGAACTAGTTATTTTGCTCTATTTCTATATGAAAAAAGTCGAACGAAGTGAGCAGCTTTTGATGTTGCTGGCCCCCTCCTTCCGGATCACCGGAGGTAATCCGCTCCCGACCTCCACGAAAAAGCTCTTCCGCGTTGCGGGAGGGCTTTTTTTGTTTTGAGAAGCTTGTTTTTTTTTGCCCGCCTCCCGGATCCTTTTATTGGTAGCGCAGTTTTCTCACAATGACTACTTTTAAGGATTATGGCTAATACCACAGGTTACATTCGACGCCTTCGTCCTATGGAGGAGGCTTTTACTATATCCAATGACGCGATGCCGCTTTGTGTGGTTTGCGTGCTTCACCTGACTACTCGCCCGGAAGTCGCCGCAGTCCGATTAGCGCTGGAGCAACTCCAGAGTCGGTTTCCACTTCTTCGGGCACAAATTGGTAGAAAGTCGGGCAACTTTTACTTTGAGGAATTGCATCCTGTACCTCCGATCTCACTGGTAGTTGTGGAACGTTCGCAGGATGAAACCTGGTTGTCAGAGGCATCCGGTCTGGTCAATACCACCTTCGACCGTTCAGGGCCTTTGATGAAATGCACGTTTGTCCGGTCTTCTTCCGAAATGGACTGTGAACTCCTGGTAACGTTTCATCATGCGATCATGGATAGTAAGTCCGCCAGGCTGATCCTGCATGAATTTCTAACGCGCACGAGTGGGGATGTACCTGCAACCAGCATAAGTCCTGATTACGGATCAACCTTGAAACCGAGTCCTGGGTTGCGCAGTTATTTGCTTTTTTCGCGAAGGCAACTAGTGGAAGGTGTTCGATATTTACGGCGTGGTTTTTATGCACCCATTCCCAAAAAATCGGAGAATGCGCTGCTAAGTCTGCGGCTTTCTCCGACAGTCTCCCGGGCACTTCAGGTAAATATTGGCAGGAAAGGGCACAGCTTGAATAGTGTGCTGCTGGCGGCAATTACTTTGGCATTGATCCGGAACTACCCCGTCAAAAAGGCAAAACAATTAGCTCGCGTACTCTCTTTTGTTGACCTCCGTCCATATTACAGTCCGGCTGTTCCGGATGCTGAATTAGGCTGCTATATCTCAATGCTACGTTTATCGGTGGCAGCCCGGTCAGATCAACCTATTTGGGCGCTTGCGTCGGCGATACGGGGAGCGCTGATGCAGGCATTGCGAAATCAGGAGATACAGATTATGGCTAAGCTTAGTAAACGCCTGGTAGGGATGGCCTTAAAAGGAAAGAATATGCGTCTGGGGATTTCTGCACTCAGCTTTATGGGGAAGCTTGAGCTCGATCGGCATTATGGTTCTATAGAACTACGTGATGTTAGTACATACATTACTAATAATAGATTCGGGCCACAGTTTTCTGCTTTTGGTAAAATACTGCATGGCTCCATTGGACTGGATTTTACGTATTTGCCTGCAGAAATGTCTGCTACCCACGCAGCACAATTGGTACAGGAAGTACGGCAGACACTGGAGGAAATCAGCAAACCAGAAGCGTCTTTTTAGGTCGTGTTTCCCCTTCCGCTTTATGAAATGATTTTTTCGAAAGAGATTGTTCAGACAAACTTATTGCCGCACGCATCGACAGCAGAAGAGAAGATCTCGGTCCTCAATGGTTTTGGCAGATGAATGGTGCCTTAAATGGTAGAACAAGGCAAAGTGGCAAGTTGCCCAATCGTTTTGAAGCCAGGGAATAATCAACTAATCTTGTTTTTGACATACACTTTACCGCCATCCTTCTCCAACAAAATTAAATTAGGTTTATTTGTATGTTGAAACAGGCTTCTTTAAAAAGCAGCATAGATAAAAAAGATAAAACAATGATAAATAAGTTTGCACGCACGGCCACTTCGGGAATTTTTGTCACTTGTTTTCTGCTACTGTTTAGCTTTTGTGCCAATCCGCCGAAAGGCGAAGAAACCGCAGATCAAAACGAAACGGCTGCGGTACAAATTCAGGATTTGTATCAGCAGGTTTTTGATTTAAGACAAGTTTGCATGCGATATCCAAGTGTCATGGATTGTAATAGCCGGATTGTACAAGCCATTGGCCGTACCTATAAAGAACTGGAGGACGAGGTAAATGCACAACTGGCAAAATCTCCGGATGATTTGACAAGAGGCAACTTCGAATTTATTCTGGATAATTATGAAGCTGCTGCCACCTGGTATCGCAAAGCAGCAGACCAGGGCAATGCACAAGCGCAGTACAATTTGGGCGTCATGAACGAAAATGCCTGGGGTATGAAGGCGGATCCGGCAAAGGCGGCAGAATGGTATCTCCTGGCAGCCAACCAGGGGCATGCACAAGCGCAAGCCGACCTGGCTCGAATGCTTTATTTCGGCTCCGGAATTGAGAAGGATCTGAGTCAGTCATTTGTATGGTGTACCAAAAGTGCGGAGAAAGGAAATAAAGAAGCTCAATATTTACTGGGTTTTCGATATGATATGGGTACAGGTGATGTAGATGCGCTACAAGCGGCCAAATGGTATCGCAATGCGGCGGATCAGGGTCATGCACTTGCCCAGTATAGCATGGGGGTTTTATGCCGCTATGGGAAAGGTGTTATGCAGGACAACGATCGATCCGTTGAATGGTACCAAAAGGCTGTCGCACAAAACGACCCCTTTGCTATTGCAACACTGGGAGTAATGGTGCTTGTGAATGAAGCAACCATTCAAAACTACCCCAATGTGGTCGAATTAATTATTCGGAAGGCTATTTCCGGTGACCCGATTGCGCAGCATAATCTTGGAAATATGTATGAGTATGGGTGGGGCGTGGATAAAGATATTCCCCAGGCTGCAGAGTGGTATCAAAGATCTGCCGACCAGCATTATGGTCCGGCACAATTAAATTTAGCAATCATGTATGATCAGGGCATTGGCGTACCAAAAGACCAGCAAAAAGCAGTTGAATGGTACACCAGTGCAGCTCGAAAAGGCATCGTGCAGGCTCAAACGAATTTAGGCAGCATGTATGCACGAGGTGTTGTAGTGGAACAAAATGACAAAGACGCTTTTATGTGGTTTTCCAAGGCCTCCAATTTTGGATTCGCAACAGCGCAGTATAATTTAGGTCTGATGTATTTTAAAGGAAAAGGTGTAGAACGAGATGATGCGGTAGCCGGGAATTTACTCCGTAAGGCTGCAAATAACGGTCATGAAGGTGCACAGCAAATTTTGAGGGAGTTGGGTTATAGCTGGTAGATGGGAAAGTTGCCCTATGATTTATACAGTTTTTTTATGATCTAGTTTAAAGTTGCGGGTCTCGGTTTTCCACACTCACACTCAAACTCACACCCAAACTACCTCGGGTATCCTCCGCTTCCCGTCGTGGGGAGTGCTCGCCTTCGGCTGCGCGGGGAGGATCAGCTGTGCTGATTGGGGAGATTGTGTTCGCTGCGCGAAGGGTTAACGCGTTTGAAGCGTAAGTCCTCGACCTTAGACTTTAGACCCTCGACTGGGCGCAGCCCTAAACTCTCAAACTCAAACTCACACTCACACTCACTCTACATTAAATCGGTAACCAAGTCCGCGGAGGGTGATTATTTCTACTTTGGGGTCCTGGGAGAAAAGTTCTCTTGCCCGGGCGATATATACATCCAGATTTCGGGCATTGTAGAGATTGTCGTCGCCCCAGACTTTTAGCAATAAGTCTTTCTTTTCAATGATCCCGTTTTTGTGATTGGCAAAAAAGCTCAGCAACTCAGCTTCGCGATAGGTTAGCCGGCGTTCTTCCTGCTTGTAGGAAAGGAGCAATTTGTTGGGGTAAAAAGTATAAGCCCCAAATCGAATTTCATTTTTTTGTTTTTCTGCCGGAGGTGCTGCTTTTTTGATGCCCAACTGATTTTCGATCCGGACCAATAACTCTTCAATACTAAAGGGTTTTCGCATATAATCGCTTCCCCCGTTTTTAAATCCTTTAATAACATCTGCCGGCAGGTTTTTTGCCGAAAGGAAAATGATAGGCGTGTCGGGTATTCGTTTTGTTAATTCCTGTCCGAGCGCATAACCATCAATATTAGGAAGCATGATGTCGAGAATACAGATTTCCGGCTGAAACCAATCCAACGCCGGAATAACTTTGGCACCGTCGCTGATCAATAGTACTTCATAGCCCCGATCTTCCAGCACATCCTTTACGATATTGGCCAGAGCGAGTTCATCTTCTACGTATAGCAGTTTGATCTTAGCCATTGGTAACGGGGATGTTTATTCGAATACTGGTACCAAATCCTTCCTTACTTTTTAATTCCAGGGTACCCCCATGGGCGTGTACAATTTCTGATACATAGCTTAGTCCGAGTCCGTAGCCCTTAACATTGTGCCTGTCTCCGGATGGAATCCGGAAAAACCGTTCAAAGACCTTGTCCTGATATTTTTTGGGAATACCGGGGCCATCATCTGTGATGTCGAACCTAAATTGGCCATTTTCTTTTTGGGCACTTACGTGAATGCTGGCTTCTTCCGGACAGTATTTTAAACTGTTGTCGATCAGATTGACAAATGCATTTTTTAGATGTACCCGGTCTGCTTGAAGGGTCCACATCAAATCGGGTAGATCCAGGGTAATTGTTGAATGTCGGGCTTCGGCCTGGACTTGCATCGTCTCTACAGCTTCCTGCATCAGGGGTGCTATTTGCTCCTCCTGGAAAACAAAATTTTCTCTGCCCTGATCTATTTGGCCAAATTGCAAAATTTGATCAATCAGCCCGGATAAGCGGAGCAGTTCCTGACGGGAGGTCTGGATATAGGCTTGTGTTTTTACGGCATCGGATTTAATATCAAAATCCTGAATAGCTTCCAGGGCTACCCCGATAGTAGAAACAGGTGTCTTCAGCTCGTGCGTGATATTGCTGATCATGTTGTTTCTGCTTTGCAAGGCGAGCTGACGTTCCTGATGGCTTTTTCGAAGCGAATAAGTGGCCAGTACTGACAGGGCAAACAGCAGCAATGCAAACAGGATTTGAGGCGTAATATTTTTAAAAGCCTGCCAGGGCATACCCTCCGTAGCCTGAAGGTAATTGGCTTGCAGTTCGGAGGAAAGCCACAAAGAATCTCCTTTTTCGGTATCCAGGTCATTCCGGATGACAATCTGATAACTGGCAGTCAGCGAGTCCCTGGAATCAATTTCCTGCTGCTTATACCAGGAGGCTTCCGGACTGCTTTTTTCGATGTGTCCGAGTAGTCTTTTATGCTGCCCGTCGAGCTCGTGCGGGGGCCTGAGATGCCCAAGAGTGTCCATGTCAATAAAATAGCCTCGGCCTCTTCCGGTAGCCTCAATAGAGATTGTAGAATCTGATCGGTATACTTTTAAATCATGCAGGATGGAATCGAGGTCCATACCGCCCAATAAAATAACCTGCTCGGCAATCTGGAGTCCGGCTTCCTGCTCCAGCGCTTTTTTTTCATCCTGATATTCGCTGTAAAGCCAGAATACAAGGAAAAGCCCCAGCAAGGCCATATTGAGGCCCACTAATAAGTTGGAAGACTTGAGCGGCATTTTCATGAAATCAAAATTACACCCTGCCGGGCTAAGTTCCGGGTTCTATTAACCTTTTTTAACCTTATAGAGCGATGCGTTAACCTGGACTGGCTGCCGGGTAGCCTACATTTGCTTCCGACCAAAGGGGACCTGACAGGTTGCCAACCTGTCAGGTCGGCAACCTGTCAGGTCGAATTAAACGTTTAAAATCATCCAAAATTCAGATTATGAAAAATGCATTCGCACTCGCATTCCTATTGATTCCCTTATTCGCGAAAGCGCAGGAGCAGGGAAAAATCGTGTACAATGAACACATCGATTTTACCATCGAACTGCCACCCGAAATGCAACAATATGCTGAAATGATGCCCTCTGAGCAGAGTACCTATATGGATCTGTTTTACAACGCAGAGGCCAGTTTTTATAAGGCAAGTCCGAAGGTGGAAACCGCAGAGGAAAACCCTTTTGAGGAAGGCGACGGCGGATTTCAGATTAATATCAACATGGGAGAAGGCGCTGAAACCTACATCAACAGACCCGAAAAACTGGTGCTCCGCGCAGAAGATATGATGGGTAAAAAATTTCTGGTAGTCGGGGAAAGACAAAATATGCAGTGGAAAATCCTGCCCAATACCCGCGAAATTCTGGGCTATCAATGCCAGGAAGCCAGTATCGAAATGGATAGCACCGTATTTACAGCCTGGTTCTCTCCCCAAATCCCTTTCTCAATAGGCCCGGGCGAATTTTACGGATTACCGGGTGCGATTTTGGCCGTTTCCACGGATAATGGAGACGAGAAAATCAATATCACAGCAGAAGAAATTGACTTTGCTAATTACGACAATGAAATCGTACGTCCGGAAAAAGGCAAAAAAGTAAGCCAGGAAGAATTTGAGGTGATTATGCGGGAACGTATGGAGGAAATGGAAAAAATGTACGGTGGCGACGGCCATGAAAGCGAAGATGGCACCATCCGCATCAAAGTAATTAGCAATGATTAAGACAGACCTGTTTAGAAAAGCCGGATTGCTGGCACTGCTGTGTTTTACAGGAGTGCTCAGCATGCAGGCGCAGCAAAAATCGGTCGCCATCGAAGGGGTGGTGTTGGATTCCCTGAAACAGCCATTGGTTGGTGCTACTGTTATACTCATGCATGCCCGGGACTCCCTGCTGGCAGGATTCGGAATTGCAGATTCAAATGGGGCATTCCGCCTGGAAGTCGGCGATCCGGATCGGTATTTTTTGCAAATCACCTATGTAGGGTATGGCACCTTTGTTCGGGAGCTGTCTATTATAGATGGCCAAAGCGACATTGATTTCGGAGCCATTGTTCTGTCTTTGGATGGCTATGACCTGAGCGAGGTGACGGTCAAAGATTCCTTTATCCCGATCATTATCAAAAAGGATACGATCGAATACAACGCTGCGGCATTTCCGACTCCCGAAGGGTCTGTGGTCGAAGACCTGCTCAAGCGCCTTCCCGGGATTGAAGTAGAACCCGACGGCACCATAAAAGCCCACGGAGAAACCGTTGAAAACGTCCTGGTGGATGGCAAGCCTTTTTTTGATGATGATCCTAAAATTGCCAGCCAAAATATCCCGGCAGATTTAGTCGATCGCGTGCAGGTCTTTGATCAAAAATCAGATTTCACGGAGTTTACCGGTATTGATGACGGACAAGAAGAACGCACGATTAATCTTCAAATCAAAGATGGGCAAAATAAAGGCTTGTTTGGTACGCTGAATGCAGGTTACGGGCCCGAAGAACGATACAAGGGCAGCGCCAATGTAAACCGCTTTACCGACCAGATGCAATTGTCGCTTCTCGCGAATGCCAACAATATCAATGAGCAGCCCTTTTCCTTTGAAGATTACCTGCAATTCATGGGCGGATTTGAAGAGTTGATGAACGGCGGAAATGTGGATTTTAGTCAGTTTCCAAGTAACCTGTTAGATAACTCCGGGATTAGCGATGCATATTCCGGCGGACTTAATTTTAACTATGATTTTAATCCGCGGACAGCCCTTCGCTCCAACTATTTTTTTAACTCCAGCGACAATAATACTTTGTCATCATCCACTCTGGAGAATGCCCTTCCAGAGGGATTTTTTGTGACGGATGCAGAAAACGAAGAGTGGACAAAATTGGCAAATCACCGTTTCCGAGCGGAGTTAAAACATCAAGTTGATGACTCCCAGGATCTGAAATTTAAGGGCAATATCTCGTTGTTTAATAATGAAAATGCATTCTCAGGCTTTAGTAGCAGTCAAAGTGAAAGCGGTCTGCTGGGGAATAGCTCCCAACGTTCTTCCCTTGGTTACCTGGATGGTTGGAGTTGGAAAACCGACCTGACCTATCGGAAAAAGTTTTCCCACAAAGGGCGCTTCTTATTGCTTCATGGGCTGGTAGATGGCCAGCAGGCAGACAGTCAGTCTGATTTGGCCAATATCAATACCCTGTTTCCCGACCCGGAGACTAATTTGATTGATAGCATTACCCAGCGGCAGCTACTGTATTCAGATGGCTTAAGCATGGAAGGCGGCATCGATTATGTAGAGCCTATTGGCGAATCCAATTACCTCAAGGTAGATGCTTCGACAGTTTGGATACACAACATGCGTGATAAGACCTTTTCAGACCTGCTGGGCAATGGCCAGTATGAGATAAATGAAGAACTGTCAAATCAATTTGATCGAAATTTGAATCAAAATACGTTTGGGACAGCACTCAAAACTGTTCGGAAGAAGTGGAATGCATCATTGGGTGTGGACTTCCAGCAGACTCGGTTGGAAAGTTTACCCTTAAACGGGAGTCCGGCCGTGACAGGCACTTTTTACAGCTGGCTGCCCAATGCCAGATTGGAGTATAATATGAAGCCTTCCGGAAATCTTGGATTTCGATATGATACCCGCATCCAGGCACCTTCGGCTGAGCAATTGCAACCGGTAGTAGATAACATTGATCCGCTGAATATTTTTCAAGGGAACCCGGATCTGAGACCTGAGCGGATTTCAAGTATCGACCTAAATTATTCCAATTTTAATCAGTTTTATCTGCGCTCTGTTTTTTTGGGAGTTCGAGGTCAGTTTTATCAGGATCGTATTGTGCAGGCCAGTACCATTGACGATCAGTTTCGGCGCATCATCCAACCGATCAATAGCCGAAACGAGTGGTTGATGGAAGGGTTTTACGATTTCACCACTCCGGTTAAAGGCGTTGATCTGAAATTTGGATTTAATGGTTCACTTCGTTATCAACACAGTAACTTCCTGGTAAATGATGCCCTGGATTTATTTGATATTTGGGAGTTTGACCATACTGTTCGGCTTCAAAACAAGGTTAAAGAAATGTGGGATGTGGGCGTAGGCTACAAGGTACATTTAACCAAAACAGCCTTTGATGTAAATGAGGCTTTGGATCTGCCATTTCTGGATCAAACAGCCTTTACCGACCTGTATTGGTATTCCAAAAAAGGATCCTGGGCCCTGAATGCCAACCTGAAATACCAGGTTTATTCAGAAGCTCGCGCCCGCCCGGGACAAGCTTTTGTTTATCTGGATGCCGGTGTACGGAAATCCTTTTTCAAAAAACAGTTTAGCCTGTATATAAAAGGTACTAACCTGTTGGATGAGGAAGTGATTTTCCAGCGCGAGAGTTATGGAAATCAACTCCAGGAAACCTTGAAAAACCGTTTTGGTCGCGTGATCCTGTTTGGTGCAATTTATAAGATCAGAGCATTTGGGAAGTAAGGTTTATTTTTTGAAGACGATTAACAGGCTGAGAATGGAAACAAACAAACTTATCCATTTTAGCCAGGAAATAATAACAGTGAGCTGTAGCAAAAACGGAAAGTCAACAGCAGGAAGGGGTATTAAAAACAAGAGCAGTCCAATTTCCAAGTAGGCGCAGCATAAAAAAATCAACGGAAAAAACCAGGGCGATACTGCGCTCCAAAAACGTTTTTCGCGCTTCAGCCATAAGGCCAGCAGGCTGAGCAGAGAAAACAGCGATGTGCGAGCCGCCAGTCCGGCACTCAGCAGGAAAAACCGGTAAAGCGATTTGCCGGCATCGCTAAACTGTTCTAAATCATGAGCGAGGGAGGCAGTTGAAAAATAGAGCAGGCCGCTAATGTCCTGTTGTCCTTCGGAGACAGCCCGCAGGTCGCCTTCTGCAAGTGGAATAATGATTCCGTGTACAGCAAGCGTAAAAAGCCCCAACAGTAAAAGACTTTCTTTCGTGCTTAATTGGATAATGAATTTTCGGATAACAAGAGACATAGGATAAACGGAATTCTACGGACTAAGGTGCGTGTTTAATTGGCCGAAAAGCTTTACGGAGGGCTTAACAAGTGTCAAAAAGTGTAAAGATTTGAGGCCTAAAAGGCTTCTGCTGTAAATTCTTACCCGGTGTTTTGTAATTTTCGCTTAAAGGAATATCCGGATGGGAAAAAAAGCTCAAATCTTAATGGTGGACGATGAACGGCAGTTTAGCTCCATGACACGCGAATACCTCGAAGCTCGTGGACTGGATGTTGTTTTAGAACACAATGGCATCTCGGGCCTGGAAACATTCAAAGCCATGCCATTTGACCTGTGCATACTCGACGTAAAAATGCCGATCAAGGATGGATTTACCCTGGCAGAGGAGTTGCGTAAATTGAAGGAGCAAATCCCGATCATTTTTCTCACCGGAGAGCTGGAAAAAGAACAGCGTATTCGCGGACTAAAACTGGGGGCTGATGATTATGTCACGAAGCCCTTTAGCATGGAAGAACTTTTTTTGCGAGTACAAAATATCCTGCGACGGGTCGATTTTCGGGAGGAGAAAACAGTAAACAGAGAGCTTTTTAGGCTGGGGAATTTTGAATTTGATCCGACCTCCCGCGAATTAAAACTTGCCACAAAAACCTTCAAATTAACCGCCATAGAATCTCAGTTGTTGCGCCTTTTGTGCCTCCATGAAAATGAAGTACTCGAACGTGAACTTGCCCTGAAAAGAATTTGGGGCGACGATGATTTTATTCGCGGACGAAGCCTGAATGTATATGTTTCCAAACTACGGCAGTACCTGATACTTGATCCCCGGATAGAAATCATGAACGTGCACGGCGTCGGATATAAAATTGTGGTGGTCTAGAGGAAGGGTTGAAGCTCCGAGTCCAGCGCATCGGCCAGGCCAGCCAAACTGTTCAGGTCTTTTTCCTGATCTGCTTTATGTTCAATTTCCCGTGCCAGTGATACGGCATAGTCAAGCCCGAGGTAGGCCACTTGCGATTTGATCGTATGGGCCAAAATGGAGGCATTTGACCAATCGCCAGCTTCAATCGCCTGACTCAATTCCGATAATTGCCCCGGGGTTTCAGATTGAAAGATGTCGATCATTCGGTCAACCATGCTTTCGTCGCCGAGTAAGGATTTTAATTTTTCACGGTCAATCATAGACTTCTAATTGTAGCAACTGTTGGATCTTCAATAATAGCTCCTGACTTTCTATTGGCTTGGTGATAATTCCATTCATCCCTACATCCCGGCATTTTTGCATATGCGCTGTAGTGACATTCGCGGTAAGCGCAATAATCGGGATGGAATTTAAGGCAGGCGAGTCAGCTTGCCGGATAATCCGGGTGGTTTCGTAGCCATCCATAACCGGCATTTTTACATCCATCAGAATAAGGTCAAATAGTTGATCCTTTAATTTTTCCAAAGCGACCTTTCCGTTCTCAGCTACCGCTATTTGGACTTTCGGAATTTTATTTCGGAGTAATTCGACTGCCAGTGTTTGGTTGAACGGTGTGTCTTCTACTACCAGGATATGAAGCGGAGGCCAGGTTTCCGGGTGTAAGCGTATATGCTCGGGGGGGCTGATTTTTTCGCTATTTCGCCCGAATGTCAATTCAAAAAAGAAAGAGGAACCTGTTCCGTGGCTGCTTTCCACCCACATATTGCCATCCTGTTGTTCGACCAGTTTACTGGAAATTGCCAGTCCGAGTCCGGTGCCCTGAAAAAACTCATCGCCTTCAATCTGTTCAAAACTTTCAAAGATCTGCTCGATCTTATCCGGGGGGATTCCGATACCTGTATCGCGTACCTCAAATAGCAAGCGCATTTTATAGGGTGTTTCGGCCTGCTTGCGCACGAAGAGGTCAACTTTACCCCTTTCGGTGAATTTAAGGGCATTGGCCAGCAGATTGATCAAAATCTGATTCAGGCGTACCTGATCTCCGACGATGTAACTTGGAATTTCCGGATCAATGTGAACCGCGAGGGAGATGTTTTTTTCGTCGGCCTGCGGCTCAAATATTTTTTGCAGCTGCTTTAGGAGTATGCTTAATTCAAAGGGTTTGTGTACAAAACTATATTTGCCGGATTCGATTTTAGAGTGGTCGAGGATGTCATTGATAATGACGAGAAGGTCTTCAGAAGATCGCTGAATAATACTGGCATATTCCTGCTGTCGATTGTCCAGCGGGGTACCCGAAAGGAGTTTGCTCATTCCGAGAATAGCGTTCATGGGAGTTCGGATTTCATGACTCATATTGGCCAAAAAAAGTGATTTGTATCGGGCAGATTGCTCGGCTACTTTCATTTCCTGGGTCAATCTTCTGGCTCGTTGGCGGCTCCTGAAAATGGCATAAAAGATACTGGCGACTAAGAGAAATATCAATCCATAAAACCAGGAAGTTTGCCAATAGGGGGGTGAAATATGCAATTTGACGGAAAGCGGCTCGGGGCTCCAAACGCCATCCGGATTTGCAGCAGCGAGACGAAAAGTATAGTTGCCCGGCCGCAGATTGGTATAGGTGACATCCCGTTTTGAGCCGACTTCCTGCCAGCCGGCATCAAATCCCTCCAGAATGTATTTATAGGAATTGGCCTCCGAGCGGGCATATTGCAAGCCCGCGTACTCGAAGGTGATCACTTTATCTTCGTAGGATAGATTAATCTCGTGTACATATTCGGGCAGTTTCCCGAGCGGGTAGTTCTCATTCAAAACCTTAAAGCCTGTCAAAACCGGAATAGGAGGCAGCAGATCATCCCTTATCTCATCGGGTAAAAAGCCAAAATAGCCATTGGTGCCTCCAAACAAAAGCCGGTTGTTTTGTCCATGGCTGGTGGAGTAGGTATTAAATTCCTTGATGGAATGGATTGTATGGTAGCTTTTAAAAGTCTTGGTAAGCGGATCAAATGCGGATAGGTAGGAATTACTGCTGACCCAAATTTTTCCGTCACTCCCGGCAATAATTGCTGCCAGCCCTTCCTGGACTAAGCCGTCTTTCTGCCCGTACATTTGGCAGGCTCCGGTTTCTACCTGGATTTCCAATAAGCCAATTGACGATGCAGCATAAACAGCATCCCTGGTAACGGCAACTCCTTTCAATGCTTCGGGCGGAACGCAATTTGGGTTTTCCGGATCGTATAAAAAGACCTTTCCTTTTCCTGTTTTCAGATTATAGCAAAGAATCCCCTTATTAATTACCAACCACACCTGATCGAATTGATCAAAGTCAAAAAAGGTGGAAAAATCACTTTTTATCCTTGGATCAAAATCCATCGGGTGCACCCAAAAAGTATCTCTTGTTATTTTGTTGTAGCGGCAAAGTCCATGTGAATCCGACAACCAGAGAATATCCGGGTTGTCGGGTGATTGCGTTATCTGCCAATGCAAGCCGCCCTTGAATGTATCTGGAGGCTCTTGAAAAAACAGTTTTCTCTGGATTGGATCCCAGTAGTACAAACCCAGGTCCCGGGCAAAA
This sequence comes from Saprospiraceae bacterium, assembly GCA_020437105.1. GTDB lineage: Bacteria > Bacteroidota > Bacteroidia > Chitinophagales > Saprospiraceae > JAAEZH01. The sequence continues at coordinate 57,883 of JAGQWR010000039.1, read as the reverse complement.
AACCACACCTTGCCATCCGGATCGGCCGAAAAGCCATTAATGGAAATATACTGATCTTTCGGCAAGTTTGGATGGGTTGCCACCGTACCGGGTTCTCCCAGGTGTTCGGCATAAAAAAGGCCGTTCATGGTGGTGGTCCATACGCGTCCATTCGGTTCCTGGTAAATTCGAATTATGTAATTGGAGAAGTTGTCCAGTCCCTGAGCATTTTGGTAGAGCTGAAACTTTTCAGAAGCCGGGTTAATCCGATTCACGCCGTTAAAGGTGCCGATCCAGATATTACCCTGGCGGTCTTTCATAAGCGAATAAATGGACTCATTCGTGATGCCTTCCGGGTCGGCTGGAGAGTAGGTGTATTGTTTTAATACCTTTCGGTTTTGGTAATCGTATTTAACCAGGCCGTCATTTAGGGTTCCCATCCAGAGAATGCCATTCGAATCGGCCAAAAAGCAATTAAAGGAGCGGTATTTCAGGTCCGGACCAAGATCTACCTGGCGGAAATCTTCTGTACCGGGGATTTGTTCCCATACACCCACCTTACTTGAAATCCAGAGGGTTGAGTCGGGGCTCATCCATGCGCCGAAAACATTTTGAGGCAAATCTGGCGGAATCGGAGCGATATTTGTCCCCTGCATCGTCTCCGGATCAATTCGGGTTAATCCATTTGTATGACAGACCCAGATGATGCCGTCCCGGCCTTCAATTAAATTCGGACTGTGCCTGGATCCGGCAAGATTCTCAATCTCCACTTTTGTAAAGCGATTGCTGTCTGGCTCAAACAGGTCAACTGCTGATATACTCGCAACCCAGAGTCGCCCCCTGGAGTCTTCCAGGATCGAACGGATGCGATTATCCGAAAGGCTGTTGGGATTATCCGGGTCGTGCTGGTACCAGCTGAAGGTCCCTGTTTCCCGGTGGAATAGGTTGAGTCCGGCAATGCTGCCTACCCAAAATCTGTTTTTGCTATCAATAAAGCTGTAGTGAAGCCAGCTGGAAGAAATAGAGCTGGAGTCGCCTCGTTGGTGCTGAAAATTGACCATCTCATAGCCATCATAACGGGCAAGGCCGTCGCCTGTACAAAACCAGATAAAGCCGAGACTGTCTTCCGCAATTTTGAAAATATGGCCTTGGGGGAGTCCGTCTTCAAGGGTTATTCGTTGAAAATAAACTTTGCCCTCCTGTGCCTGTACGGACGCAGGCAGGAATATCCAGATGCAGAAAAGAATATAGATAAAAGACTTCTTCAAAAAATAATCAGGCTTCTATCCAAATGTAAGTCTATTTGCGACAAATGTAATTGGGAGGATGGCTGAGCCGGATGGATTTTTATCCTTTTTTATCCTTTTTTACACTTCCAGTGGGCATTCAAATTATAACAGATCGACTTTTTTGGCCTTGCCGGAGAAGTTAATTGTAAAGATCAGAGAACCCAGCAGCGTGAATCCTGCTGCTGCCATGAGCGGAAAATTGCTATTAATGGCGTAGAGGTAACCAGCCAAAATAGGCGGAACGGCCTGTCCCAGACTTTGCATAGACTGGTTGATACCCAAGATCTCTCCCTGTTCGGTTGCTTTCGCCTGACTGGATACGACTGAGGTCAGGTTGGGCGCCGTCATACCTTGCGCAATGGCAATAAAAGGATTGATCAGATAAAACCAGGCATCCTGCTGCGGAATTAATATCAGCGCCAGTGCTATGCCCAGGGCTAAAGTAGAAAATCGAAGGACGGTTTTAGGGGCTACCCGCCTGCTGAGATAACGTACGATAACCCCTTGGGTAAATACGAGCCAGATACCGATCCAGCCATAAAGCAGACCAATATTGGCTTCCGAATAATTGAATTTTTCTATCAGTCGTACCGAAAAGAATTGCGTGAAAAATGTAAATCCAAGCGAGAGGGTCAATACTACGGTGAAAATAGCCCGCAAGTGTGGTGCCGAAAAAGACCGAACCACATTTCGAAAACCCGAGAAGAGGGTAATGGCCGTTTTTCGCCTTTCTTTTATCGTTTCGCGGAAGCGGAACCGAACCAGTAAGATATTAGCTAAAGTCAAAAACGCGGTAAACCAGAACGGAGTTGTAGGGTTAAACCACGAAACGATCGAATCGTCTGCCAGTAAACCGCCAATCGTCGGACCAAGAATAAAGCCCAGGCCAAAAGCCATGCCTACGAGTCCGAAATTTCGGGTGCGTTCTTCGTTGTCTTTGCTGATGTCTGATATGGCAGAAAAAATAATAGAGATGTTGCCGCCAGTAAAACCCGGTAGCATTCGACTCAGAAACAACAACACGATATTTTGCTGTAGGATGGCTATAGCAAACAGGAGGTATCCAATCATCGTGCCGAGCAGGCTTAACGAGATCAGGGGCTTTCGACCATGTTGATCAGAAAGTGCTCCAAGCAGTGGGGCTCCAAAAAATTGCATGATTGGATAGGATGCCAGCAGGAAGCCATAAATAATGGAAATGCTGGCTTTCTCTATATTCCCATCGAAAAAGCCGGAGCCTGGTTCGAAAAAGAGTGCCGGAATTACCGGAATAATAATACCCACGCCCAACATGTCTATAAAGACAGTCACAAATATGGGCAGCATGGATGGTTTGACTGTTGCGTTTTGACTTGACATTTCGGGGATAAATTAACGCAATTTAATTCGGATTACCCTCCTCTTCCATTTTAATAAATTCCTGTTTTTTATAGGGTCGGATGATCAGCCGCATGGCGCGATCATAGGTTAGATAATTGTATGCCCAGCCCCAAAGTGTGGCGAGTTTGTTGCGGAACCCGATCAGGGAAATGATGTGGACAAACATCCAAACCCACCAGGCAAAGAAGCCCTGAAATTTGAAGTTAGGCAGGTCAACTACCGCCCGGTTTCTTCCGATTGTAGCCATGCTGCCCTTGTCCTTGTAAACAAATTCTTTTAGTGGTTTTTTAGCTTCCAGCAGCACCAGGTTTTTGGCGAGCAGGTCTGCTTGCTGCATTGCTACAGGGGCTACCATGGGGTGCCCCTTTGGGGTGGCTTCGCTGATCATGGCTCCGATATCGCCAATCGCAAAAATATCTGCGTAGCCGGAAACCTGGTTGAAACTGTTTACCAGAATGCGATTTCCTTTGGCCAGGCTTTTAGGGTCAAGGCCTTTCGGTTGATTCCCCTGCACACCGGCTGTCCAGATAATGGTGTCGGTACGAAATGTTTGTCCGTCTTTAGTGGTGAGAATGGAATCGGCGTATTCGCTGACTACCGTATTGAGGTAAATCTCCACCTCAAATTGGCGCACATACTCCTCCGCTTTTTTGGAAGCTTCTTCCGACATCACACCGAGTACCCGATCGGCGGCTTCAAAAAGCAAAATACGCATTCGACTCAAGTCGAGTTCGGGATAATCTTTTGGGAAGATATATTTTTTCATTTCGCCGAGTGCACCGGCAAGTTCTACTCCGGTGGGGCCTGCGCCTACTATAGCGATATTGATCAGTTCTTCGCGGTCGTCGCTGTCAACGGAAGAAATGGCTTCTTCAAAGTTTTGCAAAATGAAGCTGCGCAGATTCAGGGCATCGGGTACGCTTTTGAGGGGCATAAACTGATCGCTGATCGATTCAAAATTGAAGTAATTGGTTTTACTTCCTGAGGCGATCACGAGGTAATCGTAGCTTATTTTACCGATGTTGGTATGCAGGCATTTGTCGGCCGCGTCAATGTGCTGTACCTCTGCCATTCGGAAGGATACATTCTTAACGCCCCGAAAGACCTTCCGGATCGGGTAAGCGATACTGTCGGGCTCGAGTCCGCCGGTAGCGACCTGGTAGAGCAGGGGTTGAAAGTTGTGGTAATTATTCTTGTCGAGCAAGATGACCTGAAAAGGGCTGTTGCGCAATTTTTTGGCCAGTTCCATGCCGCCAAAACCGGCTCCGATAATGACGACACGTGGGTTTTTCGAATTGGGTAATCTGACTGTCATATTTAAAGAACAAATATGGGCAGCAGAAGATCGGAAAAAGGCAGTTTTTTTTGCTAAAAATCGAACAAAAAAAGCGGTTATCCACCAAGATAACCGCTCATCAAAAACCCATTGAACTATGTGGTGCTTGCTTCACCACGAATATTCGAACACTGTCATTTTTTATGCTGACATAAAGATAAGGTGGACTTGCTCCGGGTGGGGTGACAAGAGTCATTGTCGGCGGTGATATTTGGCAGTGATAAGTAATGGGGCAGGAGCTGTTAACAAGCCTTTATAGTAGCCATTTAACAAAAGAAAATATTTCGTATAAAAAAAATTCCTATATTTGAACTATTCTATTGCCGAGAAGTACGCCATCATCTGCTATTCCTAGCGTTTTCCAACTACCGATATCCCCCCTGGATGCGAAGTCCTCGTGACTATAGCGTCTTTTCCCATTTGGATAATGCCATAGTTTTATATGACGAGTCCCTGTCGCTGCTAGTGGCAGGGACTATTTTTCAGAATCAAAAAAGCGGAGTTTTTTAAGCAGCCTAGTCACAACCCAGGTCTTCCCGGGAAGCTGGGTCATTGTTTGGGAAACAATTGCCACTCAGAATAGCATCCGGCACGTAGCGATCCAGATCCGGGTCATATAGCCCCCCTTTCAGGAATTCAACTACATCCTCTACTTCTTCATGTGTCAGGTAAAGCGGGTGAAACTGCACCGCAATTTGCTCTTCCGGGATATTAGGATTCTCCGGAATCGCATCATTGAAGTAGTTGACCACATCATGCAGATTCGACTGGCTGGCACCGTGGAAGAAGAAAGCCACATCCCCCATATTGTAGAGCTGAGGAACCTTAAACTTGTGGTTATCTTCCGGATTGCCGGTAAAGGATCCACGACCCAGATTGCGCGGGTCATCTATGCTCGTGGCATGTGCGTTGCCGGTTTCATAAAGGTCTTTTACCCCAACAGAGTAAAATTCTACGGAGTTTAGTGCCGGGCCTTTGTGGCAGCGGTAGCACAAGGCTTTTCCATAAAACAAGAGGGCTCCACGTTTTTGTGGATCTGTCATGGCTTCATCGTTGCCTTTGAGCCATTGTTGGAAAGGTGCCTTATTGGTTAAGATAGATCGTAAGTAGGCAGAGATGGCAAAACTGGCGCCAACCTCAGAGTAACGGGTTTCTTCGTCCATTTCCGGAAAAGAAGCATCAAAATATTGTTTGTATCCCAGGCTGTCAACTACATCTTTATTGACTACCATTCGGTGCAGGCGTAAGCCTTCAATGTTTTGTGTCTCCAGCCCCCCATATCCGAGGAAGTTAACTTCCAATCCTTCTCCCCAGGCATACTCTGTTCCGGTGTTTACACCACCCGGCCCAAAACGACCGTTCCAGGTAGTGTTGGGAACATAGGCAAGGTTTATCATTGCCAGCGGACGAACACCTTGTGCATCCAGCTCGTCTTCGTTATATACACTTAAAATTTCCCGTCCCTCGCCGTTTTCACCAAAACGGAAGCCACCATCAGCAACGCCTTGTTCGCGTCCGGGCATAAAACAGGCTGAAGGTACGTGGCAGGTACCACAGGAATATGATTCGCGGCCTTCTTCGTGGATGGGAGCCAGGGCAAGTCCGGTTTCAAAAAAGAGCATTTTACCAAGCTCAATCTTGACAGCGGTAAGCGGATTATTTACTTCATCTTGAGGAATGTCAGCCAGATTATGGCTTTCCGGAAGGATATAGTGGGTATAATCGTTATCAGGAGAAACCTTATTAAGGGTAGTACGCAACTTCTGATCGAGCGGGTCGTCAAGTTGGTCAATTGTACATTGCGGGGCTAGGCAGATGACAATAAAAGCAGAGATGAATAGTAGTTTTCTATTCATGATGATTATAACATGTTAATGGGCACGGCCGTAAAGATAACACCGAAGGAATGGTTTTCCAAGGTGTAAAGACCTAATGAACCTTAAATACTTGTTTTTAGGTAGTGTTAAGTCTTGCGACCAATGTTCTTTTATCGTATTATTGCAATCAGTTGATATGGGAGCTACAAAAGAAACAGGTTACTCAGAAGGGCAGTTGCAATTGGCCAGGCTGGCACGTGCAATCGGCCATCCTGCCAGGGTCGCCATCTTGCAGGAATTGATCAAACAGGATACCTGTATTTTCGGGCAGCTAGTCCAGAAATTGCCGCTTTCCCAGCCTACTGTGTCGCAACACCTCAAAGAATTGAAACAGGCAGGGCTGATAAAAGGCTGGGTAGAAGGCACCAATATGTGCTATTGTATCGACCAGCAAAACTGGCGTATAGCGGCAAAAACCTTTGGAGCACTTTTTAGTGAATAAAACAGGAGTCCTTCTCAAATGGGACTTTTTATTTATACTAATTAATCGTAATATAGCAATATCACAGAGAGTTGAATTTTATAAATGACTTTTGTCATTAACCAAAACATAACAATGTACTTCTGTACTTTTTGCTGTTTTAGAACTGTTATTACATTCAAAATTTAGGGCTTTCCTTTGGTTAAACAGGCTTATGAAGCTTGTCTAATCCTGTCACTTTTAGAACCAAAAGACCAAATACTTGCCAAAATTCATCCTCCAAAAAACGGCTGCTTACTAAAAAAGTCCCGGTTATTTTTCTTTAGACTTTATTTTTTGTTGAAGTTGTGCCTGAGGATGATTAATTTTGATACGAATTCTACACTTAAGTTTCTTAAACCGAAAACCGTGCTTATCAGAAAAACCGATTACTAAAAAACCGTACTTACGCGAAAACAAAAGCACATCCATCTTAAATTCCCTTCACTAGATCGTTTCTGCATCTTTTAGAAACTCGCGTAATGACCAGCTTTTCTTTCTTTACTTTTCCCTTTATTTAAAAGGAAGAAAGCTTTGTGATCGGCACTGTCGGCACTACTAATATTTGTATATCCCATGAAAACCGTTATCCCCCGTTCTACTGGAATCGGTATGAAAGCCGGCATTGTCTGCCTCCTTTTTGTACTGCCCGCAATTGCTTTTGGTGATTGCGACACCGACACGTCTCCACCAGAACTCACTTGTCCACCAGATCAAACTGCATCCCTTGATTCAGATTGTATCGCCATGCTTGGCGATTATCTATCACTTGTAAGCGTTATCGACGATTGCGATCCCAATCCGGTGTTGAGTCAGGATCCACCCTCCGGGACCGCTATCACTGCTGCAACGATGATAACCATCACAGCCACCGATGTGGCCGGTAATTCGGCGACCTGTACTTTTATGGTAGAGGTCGAAGATCAAACAGCCCCGACATTAAGCCTTCCGGCGGACGTCAGCCTCAGCTGTGGCCAGGATGATCAGCCACCCCTGAATACCTGTGGCCCTATTCCAATAATCCGGAATGGACTAATACTCAGCCTTTCGGCGAATGAGACAGCAAGTATTACGGCTGATATGTTTGATATGGGCAGTATTGACGAATGTTCCAGTGGTAGCCTGACATTCTCCTTTTCGCCGGTTAGTACCGACAACAACCGTATTTATAATTGCGATGACCTCGGAGTACAATTACTCTATATATATGTAACAGATGCCAACGGTGTTCAGAACAGTGTAGAAACTTTTGTAGAAGTCCAGGACCCTATTGATCATTGTACTTCCGGAAACGGCTGCGGACCAACCCCCATACTTCGAAACGGACTAATTGTAAACCTGCCTGATGCCGGTACCGCCACGATTGATGCCGCACTTTTTGAACTCGCCAGCTTAGATGGCTGTGCTTCAGCGGGATTGACTTTTTCTTTTTCTTCCGATGAGTTGGATAATAACCTGGACTTGACTTGCGTCGAATTAGGACTCTACCCGGTAGAAATTTGGGTGACCGACGCAAACGGCAACCAGGCTTTTTCCAATAATTTCATTCTGGTTCAGGATCAATCTGATTTATGTAATCAGGGCCCGGGCATTTGTTCTCCCCTGGCTATTACCGAAAACGGAATCGTGGTCGGCCTTCCTTTCAATCGCGAAATAGATCTGCCTGCTTCCATCTTTGCTTTATCTGCTGTCGATCTTTGCGCGGCAGGCAATCTTAGCTGGTCATACACAAACGGTGGAAGTGCTCAAACTTTTACTTGCACAGATTTGGGTAATTCGGCTCTTAGCCTCAGCTTAAGCGATGGTGCAGCCAACCAAACACTGGTAGAAACGACCCTCCTTTTGCAGGATAACAACGAGGTCTGTGATGGTGCAGGATTTGCCCAGGCTTCTGACAATTGTGATCCGGCCCCGCTCATTACGTTTCAGGATGCGATTACCCCTGATGGCTGTCCGCAAAGCTATACCATCACCCGTACCTGGACAGCCACCGATGCTTCCGGAAACAGTACCAGCCTGGATCAGTTGATTACGGTAGAAGATACCACCGCACCCAGTATAGAATGTCCGGGAACACAGCAGGAAACCCTGGATGTCAATTGCCAATTTGTGCTGCCCAATTATTCGACGCAAGTCACAGTAGGTGATAACTGTGACCAGAGCCCGGCAATAACACAATCTCCGGCTCCGGGCACTGTATTAAATGGCGCCACGCTGATTACGATGACCGCCACCGATGCCTGTGGAAATAGTAATTACTGCACCTTCGACCTTCTTCTGGTCGATGAAACACCACCAACACTTGATTGTCCGGAGGATATGACCGTCAATCTGGATCTTAATTGTGAGTACCTGATTCCGGATTACAGCCAGTTGGTCGGATTAGAGGATAATTGCGATGCTAGTCCGATGTTTAGCCAGACTCCGATGCCTGGTGCGGCGATCGACCAGGCCACCACGGTTTCGCTTAGTGCCACAGATGCATCTGATAACACAAGCGCTTGTAGCTTTCTTTTAAGTCCGGTAAACGCAGGCCCCTATTTTTCCTTCACGCCACCGGATACTACCGTTAATTGTGCTTCTGAAGTACCCGGCGTACAAGGCGTTTTGGGATATGACCCCTGTGATGGCCAAATTCCGGTCTTTTTTACTCAAACAGATCTGCCTTTCGGTTGTTCCGGACAGGGCATTGTGACAAATACCTGGACGGTTCAAAACTCAGAGGACCAATCTGTTTCCTATAGCCAGATAGTTACGATCAACGATACGATTACACCTGTTTTTGTAAATCTTCCCGCTGATACGACCGTTACCTGTTATGCAGAAATAGCCTGGTTGCAATCAGTCGGAGCCTATGATAATTGTGGAGAGGAAATTAACGTGATCGTGCAGCAGGGAGCCGTTCCGGATTGTGAAGGATCAGGCCTGTATATGCTGACCTTTATTGCACAGGATTGTTCAGGTAATACGGCAGTGCACAATCAGGTTGTAACCATAAATGATACGATCCCGCCCAGCTTGTCAGAAACGCCGATGGATCTGATAGTGGATTGCGTTGGGGATGTTCCAGGAGATCCGGGGATTACAGCCACCGATGATTGTGATGTAGCGATTAACGTTGTTTTTGAACAATCGACCCTGCCAGATTGCTCGGGCATGGGAGTGGTCACCAACACCTGGACGGCTACAGATTGTTCCGGAAATGAAACAGTTTGGACCCAAACCATAAGCATCTCTGATCATGAAGCACCACTATTATCTGCTTCTCCTGCTGATATTACAGTTGATTGTGTGGAAGATATTCCGGGAGATCAGGGCATTACTGCCACAGATAATTGCGGCGAAATACTCACAGTTGTTTTCAGCCAGACAAGCCTTCCGGATTGTCCGGATAATGGAAGCGTAACGAATACCTGGACGGTCGCTGACTGTGCAGGAAATACAACAACCCATACCCAAACGATCACAATTGATCACAATCAGGACCCACTGTTTTCAGCTTATCCGGCAGACCTGACGGTAAGCTGTGCTTTTGATGTTCCGGGAGATCAGGGTGTCACAGCGATGAGTTACTGTGGAGCAGAACTAAGTATAAGTTTTAGCCAGACAGCAGCCCCTAATTGCGTCGGCAATGGAGCCGTTGTGAATACCTGGACTGCGGCCGATTGTGCCGGTAATGTGGCCTTTTACTCTCAATATGTCAGCATTGTAGATGAGGAGGCGCCTGTGCTTTCCGCCATGCCGGCTAATGTTACCGTTGATTGTGTGTTTGATGTACCGGGCAACCCGGGCATTACTGCCACAGATAATTGTGGCGAACAAATAAACGTGCTCTTTTCTCAGAGTGGATTATCAACGACCTGTCCGGGAAGTGGCACAGTCACCAATACCTGGACAGCGACCGATTGTGCCGGCAATAGCACCGTGTACGTCCAAACGATTACTTTAGACGATTCCTCAGCACCCGTATTCAGTAGTCTGCCTCCGGGCATCTCCGTAAATTGTGCTTCAGCAGTTCCCGGAAACCAGGGCGTAATGGCTACGGATAATTGTGGCGAACAAATAAGTGTTGTTTTTTCCCAATCCCCACTTCCGGATTGTGCCGGCAATGGAACCGTTATCAATACCTGGACAGCGACCGATTGTGCAGGTAATACAGCTACTCAAACTCAGACCGTTTCGATTTTTGATAATATCATTCCAGTCTTATCCATTAAGCCGGCAGACATTCAGGTCGAATGTATATCTGATGTTCCCGGAAGTCAGGGCGTAACAGCTACGGATAATTGCGATCTGGACGTTCAGGTGGTGTTTACCCAGCAAGGATTGCCATTGCAATTTCCAAATCCGGGTCCGGTTATCAATACCTGGACAGCAACCGATTGTGCCGGCAACCAGGTTGTTCATGTACAAACAGTTACGGTACTGGATAATGTTAAGCCCAATGCAGTTTGCAGCTCCTTAACGGTTTCCCTGGATGCCAATGGTCAGGCAACGATTAGTGGGCAGGCGCTGGGGGATAATAGTAGCGATAATTGTGGTATAACAGAATACCTGATAGACAATAGCTCATTTGATTGTTCGGATGTAGGTGCCAACCCGGTTTTGTTAACCGTAGTCGATGCTTTTGGAAATTCAAAAAGCTGCACGGGTACGGTGTTGGTAATTGCCTCTGAGGCATGTGGTTCTCCCGATATCAGTAATGCCGGCGGACCGCTAATTGCAGATCCCTGTACCTGCCGTGGCAATGGCGAATTTGACGAGCAGGTTGTCATCGGCCCGGGTGGTCCCGGTCAGGCTTGGCAAGTGCTGACTACTACCTTGTTACATCCGGCTACCTTACAGCCATTTGCTCCGGGCACCCCATTGCTCCAGCAAGCAGATGGCAACGGACAATTTATTTACACCCTGGCTGGAGTACACCTGGATGGCCAAGGTTATGTTCTGCAGGCTGTTAGTACCTTTTACCCGGGTGTGGTTTTAGAAATAGCCAATACATGTTATTATCCGGATCCCCAAATTCTGGGGCTGGATGGTACTTTCTGCCTCTACACTGATCCACAACCACTGCTTGGTGATGTAGGCGGTGTCGCTCTTGTTTCAGAAGTCTTTACGATAAACGGGCAACCGGCTACTGTTTTTAATCCGCTCCAATTGGGGATTGGTACGCATACAATTGTCTATACCGTAGATGCTGGTACCGCTACGGGATTTGATCCTTCCGATCCGGGTTGTGTAGCTTCAGTAAGTACACAGGTTACCGTGCAGCAAACGCCGGTGGGTATGGCTTGTAATAATGCAATTACCGTTTCCACGGATCAAAACTGCGAAGCCCTAATTACACCAGACATGGTGCTGGAAGGAAGTTATGGTTGCTACGACGATTATTCTGTGACAATGACCCTCGGTATCAATAATATCGGGAATCCGGTAACGGGTGCCTATTTAGGGCAGGTGTTAGTCGCTACCGTTACGCACCTGGTAAGTGGGAATTCCTGCTGGGGACTCGTAACGGTTTATGATCAATTGGCTCCTAATTTTGATTGCCCAACGGTTCCGGCGCAGATTGCCTGTACGGAAAATGCAGCTCTCGTACCAAACCCGGTCGCTTTTGATAATTGTACCGGCGTAACCTATCAGCTGATCGGCGAGATGATCGTTGATGACGAACCTTGTGGAGATAATACAGTAGTATTGCTTCGTACCTGGACGGCCACCGATAACTATGGCAATACTTCGCTGCCATGCGACCAGTATATAGAGATCATCCGCCCGGATGATGTTGATTTCCCCAACGATATTATTTGGGAATGTGACCAGTATGCCTTGTATCCGAATATTACCAACGCTACGCCAATACACGGGCAGGTGGCTGCCATACAGTCTGGCACCAATGTTATAAATGCGATCGGGATCAATTCAGGTACCGTTTTAGCTAATACGGGTTCCGGTATTCCTTTGGATATCGATGGAGTGTATTGCAATTATGGCTATGCATTTTCCGATCAGGTATTAGCTACCTGTGGTTCTACTTTCCAAATCGTGCGTACCTGGACCGTTTTCGATTGGTGTACCCAATCGGTCGTAACCAGCAACCAGGCAGGAGAAGATAATGTGCAAATTATTAATGTATCTGATTTAACTGCCCCAACGGTTAGCTTGTCTCCTTTTACAGTGAGTGCTAATGTCCCGGGAGTACATCCGATGCCTTGTACCTCGCAGGATTTTCTCAATCCGCCGGTAGTAAGTGATAACTGCCATGATTGGACCATCTTTATTTATACGCCTGTAGGCGAAGCTGTTTATGTAAACGGAATGGATGGTGCTGCAGGGGGGCTCATTCCGTTCCCAGGACTTGAACTCGGTTTCCACACCATTACTTATCAGGTAGTGGATGAGTGTAACAATTCGACCAGTTATAATGTACAAATAGAGGTTATTGATGACATCGCTCCGGTGGCAATTTGCGACCTCATTACGGATGTCAACCTCTCTTCAAATGGTCTGGCCATTGTGCCGGCTACGATTTTTGATGACGGCAGTTTTGATAATTGTGGCCTGGAGTACTTTCAGGTGCGCCGCTTGGTCGATCATTGTGGCATCCCCGGAAATTTACAATTCGGACCCAATGTTACTTTCTGTTGTAATGACATTGCTCAAAGTCCAATCACCGTTCAGGTACGGATGTATGACTACTTTGATAATTACAACGATTGTACCGTTATTGTAAATGTCAATGACCTTTTGCCTCCGATCGTTTCTAATTGTCCGGCACCGATAACCATCAATTGTGAAGTGTATGATGCCCAATTGGCAGCAGCCCTAAATACAGGCAATTACAGCGTACTCGACCAGTTTGGTGCACCGCTCTTTTTTGATAATTGTACGGTTGTGCCAAATTATCAGGTGAGCCTCAATATCAATAATTGTTCAGCCGGAACGATTGTTCGAACCTGGTCATCCACCGATGGAGCAGGCAATCAATCAAGTAGTTGTACGCAAATAATCACGGTAGCACACCAGTCAAATTTTGCGGTATCCTTTCCGCCTACGCTTACAGTGACTTGTACGGATGGACAGTTGCCAGACTTTGGGTATCCTGCCATTTTCTATGATGAGTGCGAATTGGTGGGCGTGTCTTGGGAAGACCAATATTTTTATGTGGTACCCGATGCCTGTTATAAAATCATTCGCACCTGGACCGTAGTCAATTGGTGTCTCTACGATGCTTTTGGCTCGGATGTATATGATGAGCTAAATGAAATCCAGGAAGGACAGGACTTCGACGGCGATGGCGATATGGACTCCAGAACCTATCAGGACGGAGTCAATAATGGTCCCGGTCCAGACGGTTATATCGTACATGCACAGGTAATCAAGGTAATCGATAATTCCGCTCCAATTTTTACAGTGCCGGCCGTAGATGGTTGTATTGTAGAATTGGATTGTGAAAAAGACCTGGTCATTCCGTACCCAAATGTAACGGATGATTGCAGCGAAGAATTTGAAGTGGATATTAATGGCAGCTTTGGATTGTTTAACAATGTTACCGGACCGGTAACCATTCCAAACGTTGGCCCCGGCACGTACTTGATTTCTTATTCGGTAACAGATAATTGCGGCAACACAGCCTACGAAACGGTTACGTTTGAGGTGACAGATTGCAAGCTTCCAACACCTTATTGTCTTAGTGGTGCAGACATTGAGATCATGCAAACGGGCATGATCGAAGTTTTTGCTTCTTCCTTGGATTTGGGCAGTTTTGATAATTGTCCGGGAGCCTTAAGCTTCTCATTTAGTTCGGATGTCAATGATGTCAGCAATGTTTATACCTGCGATGATATCGGTTTTCAACCAATTGAAATCTGGGTCACAGATGCTGCCGGCAACCAGGATTTCTGTGAGACGTTTATCGTCGTTCAGGATAATATGATGGTCTGCAATGAAGCCGATATCGCAGGTCAAATAGCAACAGAAGACGATGATATGATCGCAAATGTCATGGTCAATGTGAATGGCGGGATGTTTACGGAGCTCACCAATGCATCCGGTGAATACCTCTTTACGCTTCCGGTTGGAGCGGATTATACCGTGGCTCCATTTTATGATGTGAACGCAGGTAATGGGGTATCCACACTGGACATGCTTTATATTCAGCAGCATATCCTGGGTATCCAGTTATTGAATTCGCCCTACAAAATGATTGCAGCGGATGCGAATAATTCGCACACGATCTCGACGCTGGATATGTTGGCTATCCAAAAAGTAGTGTTGGGGCTTTCAACCAGTTTCCCGAATAATACCTCCTGGCGTTTTGTGGATGCAGCTTATGTGTTCCCCGTGCCGACAAACCCCTGGTTTGAAGTCTTCCCGGAAGTAGTCAATTTTAATAATCTCTCCTCAGATCAATTGGCGGCAGATTTTATTGGAGTGAAAATCGGGGACATCAACCTGAGTGCCAGCACTAATGCAGATGGTCCGCCAGATCAGCGAAATTTCAGGGGCTCTACAGGTCTGATTATACAAGATGAGCTGCTCTATCCGGGTAAAGTATATGACCTGGAGCTTCGACTGGATGACCTTAGTTTATTAGGTTGTCAATTCGGACTCGGTTTTGATCCGGCGAAAGCCAGAATACTTGATCTAAAACCAGCCTTGATCGAAAAAGAACAGGTAGGCTGGTTTGCCTCTGAAGGATACCTGACCTTTAGCTGGAGTGCCTTGCAGCAGCCCGTTCGCGCAAGCGGAACCTTATGTACGCTTCAATTGGAGGTTTTTGAGCCCCTGTCTGCGGCAACCTTATTTGGCTTGCTCCACGAACCAACAGCTGCCGAAGGTTATAATAAACAATTGGAGGTGTTGGATTTAGACCTGCGTTTTGAAAGATTGAATGTATCCGACCAATTGCAGCTTTTAGGGAATTTTCCAAATCCCTTTAGTGTTGCTACTATTTTAAGGTTTATCCTTCCGGATGCGGGAAATGTACGTCTGGTCATTACGGATATTTCTGGAAAAGTGATTCGGGATCAATCCTGGCTTTCGCCGAAAGGCTATCAGGAAATACGAATAGACGAACTTCCTTCTGGTGTCTTGTTTTATACCCTGGAAGGCCCAGGCGGAAAGGCAAGCGGAAAAATGATCGTAAAATAAAATAGCTAAGAATTGCCCCCCGGCAAACGTGAACGGCTGGAACTGAAAAGTTCTGGCCGTTTGCTATTTCCGGCCAAACTTGTGAAGTCTTGATTTTACCACTAATTTTGTGGGGCAAAAAAAGATAATCATGCGTTGGATATTACTTGTTTTCGTTTTTAGCTGCCTTTCCTGGACCCCGAAAAAAGACCCTGTTCAGGTGGACATCCAACTGGAAGGTTGTACGACTCAGACCGAAATGTATCTCTATGAGTTTACCGGAGTAAACTTTACAAAACTCGAAACAGTGGCGATTAGCGATGGAACTGCTGCGTTTGAAATTCCACAAAGCGACCCGCGCTTTTACTATATCGGTATTGCAGAAGATAAGGTGCGCCCCCTGATTATTGGGCAGGAACCTAAGATAGACCTCAAAGCCAACTGCGCCTCTTTTCGATCAGCAACTATAGAAGGCTCCGAATTGAATACCCAGTACGATCAGCTAAAGGTCGTTCTGAACGCCTTCAAGACCCAGTCAAATACCTTGTCAAATCAGTTTAATACGAGTCGCCAGGATCCCGCTGCTCAGGAGCGTATTCTCGCGCAAATGAAGAAACTCGATCAGGATAAACTTCAATTGCTTGATTCAATCCAAAAGCAGAATGCTTATTTGGGGCAGGTGGTTGCCCTGAATACCTATCTCTTTTACCCGGCAAATCCGGAAGGTTACACAAATGAGATTGGATATTTTGCAGAAAAATTTTTCCGTTTTGTTGATTGGTCTGACTCCAATCTGGATTACAATCCCTGGGTATATGAATCCTGGAAATCTTATACAGAAACCCTAAGTCGAATTGGCTTACCTGCTGATCAACATAAGGCCTATATAGAGGCAAGCCTGGCCACCATTCCAACTGATAAGAGAGCATATCAGTTAGCATTAAGTGGTGCGATTGCTTCTCTGCAACAAACGCAGCATCCGAATTTTGGTCATTTTGCCAATCTATTCATCGAGAAGTATAAAACCCAATTACCGGAAGTCTGTGCCAGTCTGGAGAAAAAAATCCAGCTGATGACCGCCCTGTCCGTCGGTGGCGAAGCACCGGATTTTGAAATGGCGAATCCCGATGGCACCCTAATGAATTTACACAGTATGCGAGGGAAAGTTGTATTGGTCGATTTCTGGGCAAGTTGGTGCGGCCCCTGTCGCCGGGAAAACCCGAATGTGGTGCGGGTGTATGAAAAATATAAAGATAAAGGCTTTGAGGTGTTGGGCGTAAGCCTCGATCGGGAGCGCGCACGTTGGATCAATGCAATCGAAGCCGACGGACTTGTCTGGCAGCATGTTTCTGACTTGAAAGGTTGGCAAAATGAAGCCGCACAACTTTATGAAGTACGCTCTATTCCGGCTACTTTATTACTGGATGCAGAAGGCAGAATCCTGGCCCGAAACCTGCGTGGCCCGGCACTGGAAAGCAAGCTTGCTGAAATCTTCGGGGAGTAGCAAAAGCGGAATCCAAATTTTGTTTGCATCTGTTGTGACATTTTTTTGGGATTTTTAGGGGAAAAACACTCATTCGTGGATTGTAATACGTTGTATTATAAATCAAACCCCTTTTTATGAGCCGCTGGTTCAGTCAATTTTATTATTCCTTTCCCGTGCAGTTGCTCATCCTGCAGTTGCGGAATAATTTTATTTTGTTGCTGATCTGGCTTTTTCTGACCTTTTTGCTAACAGGATCCATCGGATCAAAATATGGCATTAAGCTTCTTTTTTGGGCACCCGAATATCTGGGCGAAGTAGGCTTTTGGAGTTTCTTTTTCATAGGCTTTACCTATGGCTCCTTGGTCATGACCTGGAACCTGACATCCTATTTGCTTGGCGCCCATTATTTCCCTTTTCTGGCTACCTTAAAACGTCCTTTTACCAAGTTTGCCCTAAATAATATGGTCATTCCCGTAGCTTTTGCAGTGGCAATGCTCTATCGGAATGTCAAGTTTACGTATGCAGAAACGGAAAGCCTGTCTAGCGTTGGTATCCATATGCTTGGTTTTTTGGGAGGCGTATCGGCTCTCGTCATCATATTAGCTGTTTATTTCCAGTTTACGAATAAGGATATCCAAAGCTACCTCGATGTAAGAAGTTCTAATCCGCCTCACCTGGCTCCCGGACTCCGGCGTCCGGTGGACTTCTATGGCATTCGTACCGGAATGGATCGCTGGCGGGTGGATACCTATCTCACGGAGTCTTTTCGTCCCAGGTTGGTGCGCTCGGTAGCACATTATGATCCGACCATTTTGCTCCGTGTGTTTAGACAAAATCACCTCAATGCTGTAAAGGTAGAATTAGCTTCCGTGGTCATTTTGTTGATTCTTGGATACCTGATCGATTATCCGTCTTTCCGGATTCCGGCCGGGGCCAGTATTTTTCTAATGGCAAGCGTGGCTATTGCTCTTACCGGTGCGGTGAGCTATTGGTTTCACCGTTGGCGGATTACCGTTTTTATGGTCTTGCTAATTGGTCTCAACTACCTCACCCGGTTTGATGGATTTAATCACCGAAGCCGGGCCTACGGCCTGGATTACTCCGAACGTGCCGAATACACCTATCAGGATTTACGAAATATTTTTAGTCCGGCTAATGTAAGAGCCGACTCTCTGGAAACGATCCAAATTTTGGAAAACTGGCGACGTAAAGCAAGTGTAACCGAAAATGGGAAACCCAAAATGGTCTTTCTATGTGTAAGCGGTGGCGGACTAAAATCCACACTCTGGACGATGCGGGTAATGCAGAAAGCTGATGAGCAACAGGGTGGCCATTTTCTGGATAATGTGGTGCTGATTTCCGGTGCATCCGGAGGTATGATTGGAGCTGCTTATTACCGGGAATTGTATTGGCAGAAAGTACGAGGTGAAAACCTGGATTTATCAGAAAGTTGTTATCCCGAAATGGTTACCAAAGACCTTTTAAACTCTATCGCGTTTACCATTGTCACCAACGACCTGTTTATTCCCTGGGCCCGATTTGATCAGGGAGGATATACCTATGTAAAAGACCGGGGATACGTTTTTGAGCAGCAACTAAATGACAATGTAGATGATGCTTTTCGGCAAACACTTGCGGATTATCAGCAACCTGAAGCGGATGCGAATATTCCATTGATGTTTTTTACGCCAGCAGTGGTAAATGATGGCCGACGGATGATCATTTCTCCACAGAAGGTAAGCTATATGATGGGCACTCCGGCGAGCCTGAATCAGAAAGGAGATATCGAAATTGACGCCGTCGATTTTTGCCGCCTGTTTGAAAAGCAAAACGGCACCAATCTGGGCTTTGCAGCAGCCCTGCGTATGAATGCCACGTTCCCATATATCTTACCCAATGTATATCTGCCAACCAATCCGGCCGTCGAAGTCATGGATGCCGGATTTAGAGATAACTTCGGACTAAAATCTGCGACACGTTTTATCCATGTTTTTAAAAACTGGATAAACGAAAATACAGCAGGTGTGGTACTGGTACAGGTGCGTGCATTCGACCGAAAACTCGATATCCCGGCCAGCGATAATCAGGGTATGATGGAGTCTGTTTTTAATCCGCTCGGCATCGCTGGTCAGGTGATCAGCCTTCAGAATTATGAACACGATGCCAGTCTGGGTTTCCTTTATGATATTCTGGGTAAGGATAAATTTGAAGTTGTTCATTTTACGTATGAACCTGGTGAAGGGAAGGAGGCGGCCCCCATTTCATTTCATTTAACCAATGGAGAGCGTGAAGATATTTCCGCAGCTGTCGATCTCGAGGAAAATAAGGACGCCTTTTCTCGTTTGTTTGAATTGTTAAATCCGGTTTCCCGGGATTTACTTTCCGACAAATAATAGCAGATAGGTAAGCCACTCGCCAGAATTTTGCGGATCCGATCTTCCTTCTATTCAGAACGGATTAAAAAATGATTCGCTTGAATCTTTGTCCATCAAATTTATCAAAACACGCACCTGCTGTTTGCCTGCTTCAGAGCCCTGCATGAGAACCGTTGTTATTTTATGGATGGCGGCTTTTTGCACTTCATGGGGAACGCCTTCATAGGAATCGAGAAATTCCAGACAGAAAATGACTTCCAGTTCCTGTTTTTCGCAGACCCGATGATAAAGTTGTGCCCAAAACACCCAGGAAGCCCTGTTCCAGTTTCGGAGTGGCAGGTTGATCAACCGGGGATACAAAAGTCGGTAGATCCAATTGCGGCTAAAATAACCATGAATTGCCCGAATGCCAATACGGGTGTCTGTTATCTTTTTCAACATCCGCTCAATAAACGGATCCGGGTCAAGTAGTATTTCTTCTGCCTTCTTTGGAGAGCGCTGACCATAATTCTTGACTTCGATAAATACTGCCCGGGTATCCTGATAAATTCCGATAAAATCTACTGCTTTTAAGCCAGCTGAGCTCAATCCGCGGTAGTAGGTGTGCTCATCGTATTTTCGAATGATCCACCGATTATCAAAACGGAAGTCAAGTCCACTTTCGTGGAAAAGTGTTTCGCTTTTCCAACTCAAGGTAAAATCTTCATTTTTTTGGCGCGCGGCCGGATAAACAGTGTGCGTTCAGAGGCTACATAAACGGTTTGGGCATCCAGAAAGTCAATGGATTCGTATTGCGTGGCAATAAAAAAAGGAGGGATCGCTTTCTTTTTCATATTGCCCTGAAAATAATTGCTGCCTTCAAATTCTGAAAACACAAAAACACTGGCCTGTGAAAAAGGAATAAAACCCAGGAGCATTTTAAAGCGATAAGCTACGAGTGCAACAGTCTTGCCATCTGCGCTGATCGCTGCCCCGGTTACGACACGTTTTGGCAAAACAATCGATTCATATACCTGCGCTACCTGTGTGCCCGGGCTTTCCGACAACACATAATGCGTGGATACCCAATCCCCACCATGCAGCGTGTTTTTGGAGAATAGATGCAATGTGCCATCATGCCAGAAAAAAGCTTCCAGGTCAAAACGCTGGTCTTTCTTGTCAGGCGGAAATAAAGTCTGATCTTCCAGGGTAAATTCAATGGTCGCAAGTGCTTCCGTTTCCTGGTTGTAGATGTATATCCGTAAATCGGTTCGGCAATTGCAATTGTTGCCAAAGTCGCCTATGTAAATATTTCCGGAATCATCTGCCGTGATATCTTCCCAATCCTTGTTCTTCCAGGTGTCCAGGCATATTTCTTCCCGGATGTTTCCCTGCGCATCAGTTTGAAAGAGGATAGGTGGATTACTGCTGTCATTGTGCCACCAAAACCGATCCGGACTTTCAATATAAAGCCCGGAAACTTCGCGTAATTCTTCGGGTAGCTTTATTTTATTAGACGCTTTCTGTTGTGCTCCAACCCGGACTAACAAAGCAAAAAGAAAAAATAGCAGCAGACTGATCCGAAGAATACCGAAAACCCGCCCGGAAAAATTTGTAATTTTGCGGGATAAAGTAGCAGAAGACAGGTCGATATTCATAAAGTTGAAGATAAGTCTTTTCAGGTTTAGCACTGCATATTCGCTTTTCCTGACAAAGCGGGTAGTGTCGATCTAATTAAATGGAGAATTATGGAAAAAATTGCGCCCTACCAACCAAAAAATAAAATCCGCATCGTCACCGCAGCCTCTTTGTTTGATGGCCACGATGCAGCAATCAATATCATGCGCCGGATCATGCAGCGGTCTGGCGCAGAGATCATCCACCTTGGCCATAATCGCTCCGTCCATGAAATCGTAAATACCGCTATTCAGGAAGATGCCCAGGGGGTCGCAATCACTTCCTATCAGGGTGGCCACAATGAGTTTTTTAAATACATGTATGACCTGCTCAAAGAGCGGGGCGCCGGCCACGTAAAAATTTTTGGAGGCGGGGGAGGTACAATTCTGCCGGTGGAGATCGAAGCCCTTCAAAAACACGGAATTACCCGGATCTATTCACCCGACGATGGCCGCCACATGGGCTTGCAGGGCATGATCAATGATGTGCTCGAACAATGCGATTTTCCGGTTGGAGATCAACTGAATGGCGAACTCAAAAAATACGGAGAAAAAGACGCTCACTCCATCGCGCGTATGATCTCCGCCGCAGAGAATTTTCCGGAAGACAACCAAAAATGGTTGGACGATATTCGCAAGAAAGTCTCCAAAAAAGTAGTGCCCGTACTCGGAATTACGGGTACAGGAGGTGCCGGTAAATCAAGTCTGGTCGATGAATTGATCCGCCGGTTTTTGATCGATTTTCCGGATAAAACCATGGCGGTTGTATCGGTCGATCCCTCCAAACGAAAAACGGGAGGTGCGCTTTTAGGGGACCGCATTCGGATGAACTCCGTCAACAACCCCCGCGTGTTTATGCGCTCCCTGGCTACACGCCAATCCAATCTGGCGCTTTCCAAGCATGTGCAGGTAGCAGTGGATATTCTCAAAGCAGCAGCTTATGACCTCATCATCCTGGAAACCTCCGGTATCGGACAATCAGACACCGAAATAATTGATCATTCAGATCTTTCGCTTTATGTGATGACGCCGGAATACGGGGCTGCTACCCAGTTGGAGAAAATCGACATGCTCGATTTTGCCGATCTGATTGCGCTGAATAAATTTGATAAACGAGGGGCGCTGGATGCACTTCGGGATGTCAAAAAACAATATCAGCGCAACCACGATCTCTGGGAAGTCGATCCGGCTACAATGCCGGTTTTTGGTACGATCGCCTCTCAGTTTAATGATCCGGGAATGAATCGCCTCTATCGGGCGATCATGGAAAAACTGGTCGAACGCACCGGTGCCGATCTTTCGCCAAACCTGAAATTGCCAGAAGGAGATAGTGAGAAAATCTATATTATCCCCCCGCATCGCACCCGATACCTCTCCGAAATTTCAGAAAATAACCGGTCATATGACAGCTGGGTAAACAAAGAAGTGGCTATTGCAAGGAGGATGTTTGGCATTCGTCAGGCAATTGAGGCGATGGAAGAAAATGGCTCGGATGCCAGCAAACAAGCTATCAAAACGCTGGAGCAAGCCTATACCAAGTTGCAACAGGATATTTCCGGAGAAGGCCTTCGCATCCTCAAAGGGTGGGAGGACAAAAAAGCTGCTTATGCCGGTGAGGAATATGTTTACACTGTGCGCGGAAAAGAGATCCGGGTACCAACCCATGTCAAATCGCTTTCGCATACGAGTATCCCTCGGGTAGTTTTGCCCCGATTTAAAGATTGGGGAGAGATCTTACGCTGGAGCTTACAGGAGAATGTACCGGGTGAGTTTCCCTACACTGCTGGCGTATTTCCATTCAAGCGAAAAGGAGAAGATCCTACCCGGATGTTTGCCGGAGAAGGTGGACCCGAACGCACCAATCGCCGCTTCCACTACTTATCCGAAGGCATGCCTGCCAATCGCCTATCTACCGCTTTTGACAGTGTAACCCTCTACGGAGAAGATCCGGATTACCGCCCGGATATTTACGGGAAAGTAGGTAATTCCGGAGTCAGCGTTTGCTGCCTGGATGACGCCAAGAAACTCTATTCCGGTTTTGATCTCTGTGATCCGAAGACCTCCGTGTCTATGACGATTAACGGGCCGGCAGCTACTATCTGTGCGTTTTTCATGAATGCTGCCATTGACCAGCAATGCGAGCGCTATATTAAAGAACACGGCCTCGAAAAACAGGTGGAAGCTAAATTTGTAGAGGTTTATGACAAGCAGGGCAAAAAGCGGCCTAAATACCGGGGCGGTTTACCTAAGGGAAATGACGGCTTGGGATTGATGCTGCTTGGGTTGACCGGCGATATGATATTAGATGAGCAGGCTTACGCCGAATGTAAAGTGCGGGCTTTATCTTCTGTTCGGGGAACCGTGCAAGCAGATATTTTGAAGGAAGACCAGGCCCAGAATACCTGTATTTTTTCCACCGAGTTTTCATTGAAACTCATGGGCGATGTACAAGAGTATTTTATCAACAACCGGGTGCGCAATTTTTACTCGGTTTCGATTTCGGGATATCATATTGCTGAAGCGGGCGCAAACCCCATTACGCAACTAGCCTTTACCTTGTCAAATGGCTTCACTTTCGTGGAATACTACCTTTCCCGAGGTATGCATATTGATGATTTTGCGCCTAATTTGTCCTTCTTTTTCTCCAACGGAATTGATCCGGAATACGCCGTAATCGGACGAGTTGCCCGGCGTATTTGGGCGAAAGCCATGAAGGAAAAATATGGTGGAAATGAGCGCTCTCAAATGCTTAAGTATCACATTCAGACCTCCGGGCGATCACTGCATGCCCAGGAGATATCTTTCAATGATATTCGTACTACACTACAGGCGCTTTACGCTATCTACGACAATTGTAATTCCTTACATACAAATGCCTATGATGAGGCGATCACGACGCCCACAGAAGAGAGCGTGCGACGTGCTGTCGCTATCCAAATGATTATCAATCATGAGTTGGGACTGGCGAAAAATGAGAATCCATTACAGGGTTCTTTTATCATCGAAGAACTGACCGACCTGGTAGAAGAAGCAGTACTCACCGAATTTGATCGGATCACGGAGCGTGGCGGCGTATTAGGAGCGATGGAAACGATGTACCAACGGGGTAAAATTCAGGAGGAAAGCCTGTACTACGAAACCCTTAAACACAATGGCGAATACCCGATCATCGGGGTGAACACCTTTCTGAATAAAGAAGGCTCTCCGACGATTATCCCGAAAGAGGTAATCCGGGCAACAACCCAGGAAAAAGAAGATCAAATTGAGACATTAGAGCTGTTGAAGGAATCCAAAAAAGACATATCTGGCGAATATCTGCGCCAATTGCAGAAAGCGGCTGTCAAAAACGAGAACATTTTCGCCGAATTAATGGAAGCTGCCAAGGTAGCTTCACTCGGACAAATTACAAATGCACTCTATGAAGTAGGCGGCCAGTACCGCCGCAATATGTAGGCTAAATTGCCGCACACTTGGTTTTCAACCAGGCTTTTTCTTCTTCGCTTACGCGGGAAGCTAATTCCTGATAAACCATTTGGTGGTAGTTGTTGATCCAGTCAATTTCCTCCGAACTGAGCATGTCTTTTTTGACCATGTCCAACTCAATAGGGAAATACGTAATGGTATCAAATTTCAGGAAATTACCGGAAGGCGTTTCGCGGTCAGGTACACAAACGACCAGGTTTTCAATTCGAATACCGAATTCATTCGCTTCGTAATAGCCGGGTTCGTTGGAGGTAAGCATACCTACTTTAAATGGTGTGAGACCATTTCCGGCAGCACTTGCCACAAAACCCTGTGGCGGTTCGTGTACATTCAGGAAAAATCCAACCCCGTGCCCGGTGCCATGGCCGTAATTCATGCCATGATTCCACAAATACATGCGCGCCAGCGGGTCGAGCTGAGCGCCGTTTGTACCTTCAGGAAACCGGATATTAGCCAATGCAATATGTCCCTGGAGTACGAGTGTGTAAGCCAGCTTTGTTTTTTCGCCGACAGGCCCTAAAGCAACGGTACGTGTGATATCGGTGGTTCCATCTATGTATTGTCCGCCGCTATCAAGCAACAAAACGCCAGCTTTTTTTATGGTCGCACAAGTCTCCGGCATGGCGTGATAATGCACGATCGCGCCATTGCCCTGGTAGCCTACGATAGCATTAAAGGACTCGCCGTGGTATCCGCTTTGAGCTGCCCGAAATTGATCTAATTGCTCAGCAACCTGAACCTCTGTCACTGCTTCTCCCGCATCCAACATCTTGTCCAGCCAGCGGAAAAGTCGCAGTAAAGCGACACCGTCCTTGCGCATGGCTTCTTTGAGGTGATTTATCTCTGTTTCGTTTTTGATAGCCTTGAGATGCCGCACAATATTGGGCCCTTCGATAATTTGTTTGGGAGGTAAGGCTTGATAAAGCAGTCTGTTGAGTGATGTTGGTTGTGTCAATACCTGCCCTTCCGGAAAATTTGTACAAAATTCGAGGATAGAATCATAGGGCCTGAGTTCGATGCCTGCCTCTGCCAGTTCTTTTCGAAGTTCGTTGGGTACTTTTGCCGCATCTACAAACAGGGTTACATTGTCCGGACTTATTGACGCATAGGCATAAAAAACCGGGTTGCAAGCTACATCTGTGCCCCGAAGGTTGAAGAGCCAGGCGATGTCATCCAATCCGGTAAGCAGGTAATTGGGTACACGGAGTCGTTCCATGTGATTGCGTACTTCCAACAGTTTTTCTTCCCGGCTTTTTCCGGCATATACTGTTGGGTGCTCAAAAATCGGATTGTCAGGCAGTTGTGGGCGTGTGGGCCATGCTGCTCCAACAAGATCCAGGTCGGTGACCAGCTCGATGTTTCGGGATTTCAATAAACGCGCATACATGCGGTATTCGCTTTCAGAAAGTTGGCGTCCGTCAATCGCAATTTTGCCATTCTCCGGAATTTGTTCTACTGCCCATTTTAGAAAAGTAGGCTGCGCACGATTTATTTGTTTGTGCAGCTCAATTCCTGTTCCCCGAAGTTGCTCTTCCGCCTGAATCCAGTAGCGACTGTCTGTCCACAATCCTGCTTTTGTGGCACTTAATGCTACAGTGCCGGCAGAACCGGTAAATCCGGAAATCCAAACCCGGGACTGCCAGTGGGCTGCAACATATTCACTTTGGTGTGAGTCGCTGCTTGGGATAATGATGGCATCAATATGGTGTTGCTGCATTTGCTGCCGCAGGGCTATCAAACGATCAGGGATATTCATAAGGCTAATTTTCAAAGGTGATAAAGGTAAGTAAGAGAATCATAAAAATCAGCTAAAGGAGATCGGAATCCGAATCTTTAAAACATATGATAAAAAATCGGCATATTTTTTGCTGTAAGCAAGCGGAAACGGGTAAAATGTCCTAACTTGCATTAGAAATTTAAATCATTTGTTGGTTTGAGTTTCAAATTTGGTGGCAGCTACCTGTACCAAAAAGTCCAAGAACGTTTGAATACGCTCTCCACGAGCATTGGGGGTTCAAACGTATTCCCGGGCCCGATTTAAACCACTATACGTCAGCGTGTTATAGTTATTCTCGAGGTTTTTAAACTACTTAGGGTGTAAATAGTAATGCAAAATTAGGTGTAAATATTTTCGCGAGAAGCGATAAGAAAAAAAGATGTTCAAGCAGAACCTGAGTCAAAAACTGGTCCAGAAGTTATCTCCTCAACAGATTCAATTAATGAAACTGTTGCAGGTGCCTACGTCGTCTTTGGAGCAGCGGATTAAGGAAGAGCTCGAAGAAAATCCGGTACTGGAAGAAGGGGAAAATGTGGTAGATGACCTGTACGGGCAGGAGGACGGTCCGATTGACGATGGAACGGAAGCACCGGAGCGGGAGGAAGAATTTGAGTTAGACGATTACCTGTCTGATTATATAGAAGATGATCCAGGGTCTTATAAACTGCGCTCGGGTGATTATACCTCTACCGAAGAGGATAAAACCATTCCAATTCCGGTTCAGGATAGTTTTCAGGAATACCTGCAACAGCAATTGCAGCTACTGGAGTTTGAGGATGAGCGCCAGGAGATAATTGCCAGGCAGATCATTGGAAGTATTGATGATGACGGGTATTTGAGAAGAGACCCGATCCATATTATTGATGACCTCATGTTTTCACAGGGGGTTTCTGCCGATGTTTCGGAAGTAGAACACTGGCTGCAAAAAATCCAGCGTTTTGATCCGCCGGGTACCGGGGCGCGTGACCTGCGCGAGTGTTTGTTGATACAACTGAGGGGCTTATTAGAACAAGAAGACCTTCGATTAGACGATCGCGAAAACCTGGAGTTGGCCGAACAACTCATTGACAAACATTTCGAATCCTTTGCTAAAAAACATTTTGCCCGACTGCAAAAGCAACTGGAGGTGGATGAATCGGAATTGCGTGGGGCCATGGATGAGATTATAAAACTCAATCCAAAGCCAGCCAGCGGTCATAGCAGCGGTAATTCTGGTCCGATACAATATGTCGTACCCGATTTTATCATAATCAACCGGGAAGGTGAGTTGGAGTTAAGCCTCAATTCCCGAAATGCGCCGGATTTGCGCGTCAGTGAACAGTATCAGGAAATGTTGCGCTCCTACCGGAAGCGGACAAACGCCAGTATGGGGCAACGGGAAAAGGAGACCTATACGTTTATTAAGCAGAAAATTGATAGTGCCCGTTGGTTTATAGATGCCATTCAACAACGGCAGGATACCATGTATCGTACTATGTATTCCATCATGCGGTACCAGGAAGATTTTTTTCTAAGTGGGGATCAACGAAGACTTCGTCCGATGATCTTAAAGGATATAGCCGATATTACCGGCTTGGATATATCTACTGTTTCGAGGGTTGCCAACAGCAAATTTGTTCAAACCGAGTTTGGGACTAAACGATTGAAGGACTTTTTCTCTGAAAGTCTTCAAACTCAGGATGGGGAAGAGGTGAGTACGTTCGAGGTAAAGAAAATTCTTTCGGAAATCATCGGGAAGGAGAACAAACGCAAGCCTTATTCGGATGAAAAACTGAAAGATATGCTTCAGGATAAGGGATACAATATTGCCCGTCGAACCGTGGCTAAATACCGCGAACAATTGAATATATCAGTGGCCCGCCTGCGAAAGGAGTTGTAGTAGTTGTTGGTGCGCTTTGATATCCCAATTGTTTCCCTTATATTTGCAGGGAATTTAGGAAAGAAAACAAAGAGGGAACACCATGTTCCCTCTTTTTAATTTTAGATATTCTGTGATTGAACAGCGTATTGAAGCCGAATTAGAAGGCTTATTTCAGGAAGATACATTTCAAGACTGTTTTTTGATCAACATTCGATTTGATCCCAACCGGCAAAAGCTGGAAGTATTTGTCGATAGTGACAGAGGGATCGATTTCGACCGTTGTCGGGAAATTAGCCGATTTCTGGAGAAGGCTATTGAGACAAATGGCTGGCTCGGGGAAACCTACACCATTGAAGTGTCTTCTCCCGGAGCTGAGCGGCCCCTGCTAATACCGCGGCAATATCCCAAACACATTGGCCGAACCCTTGATGTAAAATTGAAGGATGGGACGGAGTTGGAAGGAAAGTTGATTTCGGTTGATACCGATGGGGTCACACTGGAGCGCAAGGTGCGCATACTTGAAGGTAAACGTAAAAAGACCATAACAGAAAGCCCACAGGTTTCCTTTTCGGAAATTGAAAAAGCTATAGTGAAATTAAGTTTTAAATAAAAAAAGGAGTGCCTTGGCCGGAAGAGAAGGGCTGGTATTCTGAAAATTAATAACTGTGCGATGAATTTGGTAGATACCTTCTCGGAATTCAAATCCATGAAGAATATCGACCGGCCAACAATGGTCCGGGTTCTGGAGGATGTGTTCCGCACTCTGATTCGAAAAAAATTCGGGTCGGATGAAAATTTTGATGTGATCGTAAACACACAGCAAGGTGACTTAGAGCTTTGGCGTGTGCGGGAGATCGTACCAGATGGTGAAGTAATGGAAGACCGTAGTCAGATTTCCATTTCTGAAGCATCAAGTATTGATGAAGATTACGAGATTGGAGAAGATTGTTACGAACAGCTGTTTCTCGAGGACTTTGGTCGTCGGGCTATTATGGCTGCCCGGCAAACACTTATCTCTCGTATCATGGAGTTGGAGAAAGATGAGGTTTATCGTCAGTACAGCGAGCGCATCGGAGAGATTATTCTGGGAGAAGTGCATCAGCCACTTAAACGGGAGATCTTTATTATTGATGATGTAACCGGAAATGAGCTTGTTCTTCCTCGGAGTGAAACCATTCGTGGTGAAAATTTCCGCAAAGGGGATATGGTACGGGGTGTGATCAAAAAAGTAGAAATACGGAACAATAATCCAATTGTTGTGGTTTCTCGTACAGATCCTTCCTTCCTCGAAAAATTATTGGAGCAGGAAGTACCGGAAATTGAAGACGGACTCATTACTGTTAAGAAAATTGTTCGACTTCCAGGTGATCGCGCTAAAGTGGCTGTAGAATCATACGACGACCGGATTGATCCGGTTGGTGCCTGTGTAGGTATGAAAGGTTCTCGGATTCACGGAATCGTTCGCGAGCTCCGGAATGAAAATATAGATATCGTAAACTTTACGAACAACGAATCACTCTTTATCCAGCGGGCTCTGACTCCGGCAAAAGTTACTTCTATCGTTATTGATGAAGCTGCAGGTCGGGCGAGTGTCTATCTGGAACCAGATCAGGTTTCTCTGGCCATTGGCAAGGGAGGAACAAATATTAAATTAGCCAGTAAATTAACTGGGTACGAGCTGGACGTCTTCCGGAATGTTGACGAAATGGAAATCGATGATGTCGATTTGGAAGAATTCTCCGATGAGATCGAAAGCTGGATCATCGACACCCTGAAAGGGATCGGTTGTGATACCGCCCGCAGTGTACTGGAATTAAGTAAAGAAGAACTTCTGCGCCGAACCGACCTGGAGGAAGAGACGGTTGCAGATTTGTTGCGTATTCTGGCGTCCGAATTTGATGGAGAGGAGCAATAAGGCTCCTGTCTGTTTGAGTTTTCCAAATACGCAGCTTGCCGGGTATATCGCCTATTTAGCCGTTGAAATAGCTAATTTCAATTATCTTTGTAGTCGATAAATGCCGGGCATATTAGAAAGTCTGTCAAAATGGCTGGAAACAGCTTGATCCGGGCGGTCTTTCATGCTTGGATTTAAATATGAATTACTGAATGTCGAAACGTCTAGTTAAGGTAGCAAAAGAATTAAATGTTGGAGTCACTACCATTGTGGAATTTCTTTCCGACAATGGCTTTGAGATTGAAAACAAACCGACGGCGAAGGTGACCGATGAGATGGAGTCTGCCTTGTTGAAAGAGTTCCAGAAAGACGTTGCTATCAAAGAAAAGGCGGATCAATTGATTATTGGTACGCGCCCTTCTGTTAAGAAGGATACTCCGGAGAAAGAAGAACGAGCTACCGTGGTACTTCCACCAACTCCGCCTTCACCTCCACCGGCACCGCCAACTCCTCCTGTTGAAAAACAAGTAGAGGAAGCACCCGTACAAGAAGCGCCCAAAGCGCCAGTTCCTGAGCCTCAACCAGAACAGGATCCGGTGCCTGCTCCTAAAGCTCAGCCAGAATCGGAACCGGTAGCTGAAAAGAGCCCGGTCAAGGAAGACGAAGAGAAAAAGCCACTTGTACAGCTTAAGTTTAAAGGGAAGATCGACCTGGATGCGGATAAAAAGGAAAAAGCAGCTAAACCTGCAACTCCTCCCGTAACCGAAACCCCGGTAGAAAAGAAACCGGTAGAGGCAAAAAAACCGGAAGTGGTTGAAAAACCGGCTGCTCCGCAAGAAGCAACGGAAAAACAACCCGAACCAATTGCCGAAAATCAAGCCCCTGTTGCATCGGATGTACCCGAAGCACAACAGCCCCTGGCTACCGCAGCTCCAAAACCTGGTCTGATTAAAGCCGAGGCGCCCGAACTACGAGGCCTCAAGATTCTTGGAAAGATCAATATCGAAAAGGATACCAAGAAGAAGAAAAAGAAAGACGAAAAACCAGCACCGGGTTCCGGAAATGCTGGAGGAAATGCAGGTGATAAAGGAGGAGACGATAAGCCTAAGCGGAAACGCAAACGGCGTACCGTGTCGTCCAGACCTGTATCCGGAAATGCACCTTCCTCCGCACCTTCAGACAAGCGGAAATCTGGTGGCGGATCGAAACGTACCCAGGAAGAGCGCGATACGGTTTCTCAAAAAGAGATCGACGATAAGATCAAGGCTACAATGGCTCGCCTTTCCGGCGGAAATAAGAAAAAACGTCAAAAACTTCGTCGCGACAACCGTGAGCGGATTCGCGAAAAGCAGGAAATTCGGGAGCAAGAACAGCAAACAGATAAATTACAGGTCACGGAATTTATTTCCGTACAGGACCTTGCGAGTATCATGAATTTGCCTGTTTCCGATGTGATCATGGCTTGTATGAATCTCGGCGTAATTGTTTCGATAAACCAACGTCTGGATGCGGAAATCATCGAATTGGTTACCGAGGAATTTGGTCACGAAATTGAATTTGTAACGGTCCAGGAAGAGTCTGATGAAGCAGAGGAAGTTGTGGATGATCCAGCCGATCTAATCCCAAGGTCTCCGATTGTTACCGTTATGGGCCACGTTGACCACGGTAAAACGTCCCTGCTTGACTTTATTCGAAGCGCGAAAGTAGCTGAGGGTGAAGCCGGGGGTATTACCCAGCACATCGGTGCATACGAGGTAGTTGTTGGTCCGGATGACCGCAAGATTACCTTCCTGGATACACCTGGCCACGAAGCCTTTACCGCGATGCGGGCAAGGGGTGCGAAAATCACAGATATTGCCGTAATTATTATTGCTGCTGATGATAATATTATGCCACAAACCCGGGAAGCCATTAGCCACGCACAAGCGGCAAATGTTCCAATGGTTTTTGCCATAAACAAGATTGATAAAGACGGCGCCCAACCCGAACGTATTAAACAGGAGTTGGCCAGCATGAATCTTTTGATTGAAGAATGGGGTGGAAATTATCAATCCCATGACATCTCTGCCAAAACTGGTGATGGAGTCGATCTTCTATTGGAAAAAATAATTTTTGCAGCCGACTTGCTCGAACTGAAAGCAAACCCGAATCGGGCCGCGCTCGGAGCTGTTTTGGAAGCCTCCCTGGATAAAGGTCGTGGTTATGTGACCAAAGCCCTTGTTCAAACGGGTACCTTAGAGGTTGGCGATCCAATTGTAGCAGGCGAATACTCCGGTAAAGTTCGCGCCATGTTTAATGAACGTGGAGTAAGACTTAAAAAAGCCGGACCATCTGTACCTGTACTGGTATTAGGTCTCAATGGCGCACCTCAGGCAGGTGAACGATTTAAAGAAATGGACAACGAACAGGAAGCCCGTCACTTGGCTTCCCGTCGTGGACAAATAGCCCGGGAGCAAGCCAATCGGGCAAACAAACGGATTAGTTTGGATGAAATCGGACGTCGTTTGGCGCTCGGTATGTTCAAAGAGCTAAACCTGATTGTAAAAGGAGACGTGGATGGTTCTATCGAAGCACTCGCAGATTCGCTTATCAAGCTCTCTGTTGAAACGATTCAGGTCAACGTGATTCACAAAGCAGTAGGTCAGATCATTGAATCGGATGTACTGTTGGCGTCTGCATCCGATGCGATCATTGTCGGATTCCAGGTGCGTCCATCACTGGGAGCCCGGAAAATCGCAGAGCGCGAAGGTGTTGAAATTAAGACCTATTCCATTATCTATGAAGCAATCGAAGAGATTCGTGCAGCGATGGAAGGAATGCTTGAGCCAACCCGTGAAGAACGTATTGTAGCCAACCTGACTGTTCGCGAAATCTATAAAATCAGTAAACTGGGTACTATTGCCGGTTGCTATGTGGAAGATGGCAAAATTCTCCGCCAAAATCATGTCCGGCTTATCCGGGATGGTATCGTTGTCTTCCCGACCAAGGAAGGTGCGAAAGGCGAAATCGCTTCTCTGCGCCGATTTAGAGATGACGTGAAAGAAGTAAAATCAGGCATGGAATGTGGCGTCGTGATTAAGAACTTTAATGATATAAAGGTCGATGATACAATTGAGGCCTACGAAATTATTGAAGTACAACAAACATTAGATTAACTTTCGCGAAAGCGACCATAATTGAAAAGATCTGATATGGTCTTTCAGGATAAACAGCACCATACTATGCGAACAATCGCAGTGGTGCTGTTTTCTTTTTTTCTACCCCTGTCTCCCCGGATTGCAACCTATATAACGGCTATTTGGTTTGTGCTCTGGATTATTAGCGGACAGCCAATTAAACACATACGGCAGCTCAGGAAAAAAAGTATTTGGCCTGTTTTAGGGCTGTTTCTGCTTTATTTAGTCGGTTTGAGTTGGTCTGCTTACCCCGAAACAGGTTTGCGCGAATTAGAAACAAAGCTGTCTCTGCTCGTTTTTCCACTTTTGTTTTTTCTGAGTCCTGTTCAGCATGAGCCAGTAATACCTTCAATCCGCGTTTCCTTTATTTTAGGGCTCTGTGGAGCCATGTTGATAAGTTATGTCGCTGCTGCATCAAATTATCTGGAAACCGGGCTGAACACTTTTTCATATAAAGAGTTAGGGGCACCCCTTCGTTTTCATCCAACCTATTTTGCCCTATACCTCAACTTCGGGATTATTTTGGCCGTTGATGCCATTCTCAAAAAAAAGGATAACCGTTTTCTATACCGCATTTTTGTCGGGAATGCTGTACTATTCATCTTTTTGTTGGCTGCCAGGATGCAGTTGATCCTATTGTTGGTAGTTGGATTGATTTGGTTCTTATGGTGGGGCTATCAGAAAGGGAAACTGTTGGGTGGGATAGCCCGGGCGTTTGTCGCCCTGCTCTTGCTTTCAGCGATTGCCTGGTCAATTCCAACGACCCGTAATCGAATAAACAGGGCAATTACAGAATGGCGTGCGCCACAGGTTGATGCTGGAAATATTCGCTTAGAACTATGGGCTGCTGCTCAAACCGCCTGGGCTGAATCGCCTATATGGGGAACCGGAACCGGAGGAGGAATGCCCGCCCTGGAACGTAAATATCGACAAATAGACTGTGCAGAGTGTTTGGATGGCCCGCTGAATGCCCATAATCAGTATCTTCAAACAGCAGTAGAACTGGGTTTGATCGGGCTATTATTTTGGATTTTATCTCTGCTGTTTCCTTTTATTATCAGGAATGGCAGGAAACAGCAGTTGCTCGTCTTTTTTTTAATCCTGTTTGCCTTATCTACACTTACCGAAAGTATGCTTGCAACTCAACGTGGAGCTATGTTTTTCGGATTTTTTTACGCCTTTTTTCTCTGGAACGAAACCCAATTTCAATTAATCGGAGAAAAGTCAAAGGTGGATTAAACCAGACCTTGTTTGGGGAGTCCAAAATTGTATAAATCGGTTTATTGAGCCAAAATCACAGTCAAATATCGGATGAGGAAATACTAAACTTGCTGAAAGAGGAAGCAAGCTTCGATAGTGGATTTAGCCTGTTAATGGCTAAGTACCAGGAGCGGCTTTATTGGCATGTCCGACGAATGGTTGTGGAGCATGAAGACGCAAATGACGTTATTCAGAATTGCCTGGTAAAGGTGTTTAGAAATGTTCGCCAGTTTGAACAAAAATCGCAGTTATATACCTGGTTATATCGCATTGCAACAAATGAAGCGATCACCTTTCTGAAGAAAAAAAAGCGCCGCGCTGCTCATGCACTTGATGCACCGGAAAGTATGGTCATAAACCAATTAGAAGCCGATCCCTATTTTGATGGTAACCGAGCACAGATGTTGTTGCAGCAGGCATTGACCAAATTACCGGATCGGCAGCGACAGGTTTTTCTACTTCGGTATTTTGATGAAATGCCTTATCAGGAAATGTCGGAAATTTTGGAAACTTCGGTTGGGGCCTTAAAGGCTTCCTTCCACCATGCAGTAAAAAAGATTGAGCATTATTTAAGTAATGTGCAATCAGTAGATTAATAAGGACATAGATGAAAGATTCACAAAACAGAAAATCCGATATCCAACAGGAATTGGAGGCTCTATCCCCTTTATTACTACGCCTTAAAGGGCAGGAAAGCGGGTTGACAGTGCCGCCAAACTACTTTCGGAATTTGGAAAAAGAAGTGGCTGAAAAATTGGTCACACCCCAACAGGAATCATCCTGGCTGTCTAAGATTGCTGCATCGTATCGATGGTCGCTTCAACCCAAATTAGCCTTTTCATTTGCTGCAATAGCTGTTTTGGTTGTTGCCGGTCTTTGGGTGTTAAACAGAAACCAAGAATCTGAGGTAGCAGAATTTGCACAACTTTCCAGCGAAGAAATAGAAAGTTATATCGACCGGAATATAGACGATTTTGATTTGGATCTACTGGTGGAATATGCTGCTTCCGATCAGGGCGTTTCCTCCATAAAACTCCATACTGAGTCATTAAATGAGGAGGAGTTGGGCGAGTACCTGGATGATTATATAGATGAGTTGGAGTTGGATAAATTAGATGATCTCTATTAAATACAAATTAAGGACATAGCATGAAAATAAAAATCATTTTAGCCGGGAGTATGCTACTGCTTGCCACAGTAACAGCACTGGGACAGCCCAGACCTGAAGCGGAAGGACGGATTCGCTCCATGCATGCCGCGTATATCTCAGATCGGCTTCGACTGACACCCGAGGAATCACAGGTGTTTTGGCCAATTTATAATGAATTCCAGGAAAAGGAACAAGCGATCAAGGATTCTTACAGGCCGGCAAAAGGCCTCGGAACTTTAAATGAAAGCGAAGCAAATGAGCTGATTAACAATCATTTGCAGATGGAACAGGAAGTCTTGAATCTGAAAAAAGACTACCTGACCCGGTTGAAAAAGGTGGTTCCTGCCAAAAAATTGGTGATGTTAACCGAAGCAGAACGGGAATTTAAAGAGAAACTGATCGAAGAGATCCAGCAGCGCAGACAAGATCGCATGCAGGATCGAAAGCATGAATAAAGGACAGTTGCCTTTGTTTGAACTAGGTGATTTAGTAAGGCGGTTTTCCTTGAGAGGAGGACCGCCTTTTGTTTTGGTGTACTTGGATGAAACAGGTGGGATGGCTACCTTACAAAAAAAAAGAGGTAGTGCTTGTAAGCACCACCTCAGCCCTAACCAAATAAAACCAAATTATTCTTTAGTGTTTCGTTCATCAAATATACATACTTAATGTAAAATGTACAATTACTTAGAGTAACTTTTTTCTCTTTGTGGGCATTTTTTGAAAAGTCTGGCAGGTGTATTTCATGAATTGAGAATATTTTCTGGTTTATTTGGATTCAAAGGAATAAAGTTTTGAAGACGTTCTGTTTACGAAATTTTATGATGATTCTAAATAGGGCTATTTTTGATTGTTTTTTTACTGATTTGTAAAATTATTTTTTGAACTATGGCATTTTCTTACCTTTTCAAGCATCTGAAGTACGTTATAGTGGTACTTAGTGTTTTTTGTACGCTTACAATGGAGGCGCAAACGGATGAAGATGCCTTCTTTATCCGGTCGGTTTATGACCAGGCGCTGAGTCACGGACAGGCTTATCCATGGCTTTATCATCTGACAACAGATATTGGAGGCCGTTTAGCCGGCTCCCCACAGGCTGCAGCAGCAGTTGAATATACCCGTCAAATGTTGGATACCATGGGCCTGGATACTGTTTATCTGCAAGCCTGCGAAGTACCCCGCTGGGTACGTGGAAATCCGGAAGTTGTCCGGGTAGCGCAATCGGCAATGGGGTCCTTTGATTTAAAAGCCACAGCACTTGGAAATTCTGTTGGAACAGGGCCGGATGGAATTGCTGCAGAAATTGTGGAAGTAAAGTCTTTTGATGAATTAGATGCCCTGGGTGCCCGGGGATCTGTAAAAGGGAAAATCGTTTTCTTTAACCGGGAAATGGATCCCAATCAGATCAATACCTTTGCTGCTTACGGAGGAGCAGTAGATCAACGGGTATATGGAGCGTCTAAGGCGGCAAAACATGGAGCGCTTGCTGTTCTGGTGCGTTCAATGACCAATAGACGAGACGATATTCCGCATACAGGTTCTACGGTGTATGAAGACGGGGTAAAGCAAATTCCAGCTGTAGCGATCAGCACAAATGATTCAGATAAGTTGAGCAGACTGTTGAAGATGCAGGCCGTTCGGGTATATATCCAAACAAATTGTGCGATGTTGACCCCGGTAACTTCTTATAATGTCATAGGTGAAATCCGCGGAAGCGAATATCCGGATGAACTTATATTGGTCGGAGGGCATTTAGATTCCTGGGATACAGGACAGGGTGCGCATGATGACGGTTCTGGTTGTGTACAATCGATGGATGTCTTGTTTTTGTTGAAATCACTGGGCTATAAACCAAAGCGCACCATCCGTTGTGTATTGTTTATGAATGAAGAAAACGGCTTGGCAGGTGGAAAAGCCTATTGGGCTGCCTCTAATGCTGCCTCCGAGTATCATATGGCTGCTATTGAGTCTGATCGGGGTGGATTTACTCCACAGGGGTTTTCAGCAGACGGGCACGCGGATGTACTTCAGGCTAAGTATCGACAGTTGACCACCTGGCTGCCCTTGTTGGAGCCCTACGGACTCCATTTTTCGACAGGTGGATCCGGAGCAGATATTTCCGGGTTAAAAGATCAAAAAGGCTTATTACTTGGTTTTGTGCCGGATTCGCAGCGTTATTTTGATTTTCATCATACCCACACAGATCGCATAGAGGCGGTCAACAGAAGGGAATTACAGCTCGGATCAGCTGCAATGGCAAGTTTAGTTTATTTGTTAGATAAATACGGATTAGAATAAGTACGAATGTCTGCGATTTTGAAGTTACATGATTTAACTTTTCAGCCCTTTATTTCGGCGCAAGCCATAAATGCCAGGGTACTGGAATTAGCTAATACGCTTTCGCGCGATTACGCCGGAAAAGAACCTGTTTTTCTGGCCATTTTGAATGGGTCATTCATTTTTGCAGCTGATTTAGTACGAGCTTTTTCAGGAAAATGTATTACGAGCTTTGTAAAGCTGGCCTCCTATCAGGGGGTGAGTTCAAGTGGAGAGATCAACACACTGATTGGAATGAATTTCTCGCTAAAAGATCGTCATGTTATCATTGTAGAAGATATAATCGATTCGGGATTAACGATGCAGAATCTATTACTCCGGGTAAAGGAGTTGAATCCGGCCTCTGTTGCCATCATAAGCTTGCTTGTAAAACCGGATGAATTGGCCGTGCCCTTGGATATTGATTATTGCGGGTTTGAAATTCCGTCGCTTTTTGTAGTTGGATACGGAATGGATTATAACGAACTGGGACGAAACCTTCCAGGGATCTGGCAATTGATGGTTGAAGAATAAATAATCAAATGGAAAGTCAGGAATTAGAAACAATTTGTGGTCAGGCGAGAGAAGTAGTAGCGCTTGCTGCAACTTTTATCCGTGAACAGATAGGAATGGTTGCATCAGAAGATATTGAGGAGAAAGGCCTGCACGATCTGGTTAGTTATGTTGATACTACCTCCGAGGAAATGTTGGTGGCAGGCCTGGGGCCGCTGATTCAGGATGCCACATTTCTCACAGAAGAAGGCATGTCTATAATGCTTGTCAGTGATTATAAATGGATCATTGACCCGCTGGATGGCACGACCAATTTTCTGCATGGCCTCCCTTGTTTTTCCATCAGCGTTGCACTGGAATATAAGGGAGAGTACCAGCTTGGGATCGTATATGAGATTAACCAGGATGAATGTTTCTATGCCTGGAAAGGAGGAGGAGCCTGGCTGAATGAGAAAAGGATTAAGCCAAGAGAGGTTGGAGATCTGCATCAATGCCTGTTGGCTACTGGTTTTCCTTTTCACGACTATAGTCGAATGGAATCCTATTTAAAAGCCCTCGAAGTATTTATGCGTAATACGCGGGGCTTACGACGGTTTGGTTCAGCCGCCGTAGATTTGGCCTATGTAGCCTGTGGCCGCTTTGACGCGTATTTTGAATACCGCCTAAATCCGTGGGACATTGCAGCAGGGGCTTTTATCGTCCTGGAGGCAGGTGGAAAAGTGAGTGATTTTAAAGGCGGAAGTACCTTTCAGGATGGATCGGAGATCCT
Organism: Saprospiraceae bacterium; assembly: GCA_020437105.1. Lineage (GTDB taxonomy): Bacteria > Bacteroidota > Bacteroidia > Chitinophagales > Saprospiraceae > JAAEZH01. The sequence goes on along the minus strand of JAGQWR010000039.1, from coordinate 18,721 downwards.
GGCTTCCAGTGCTGCCCTCTATCCGGAAATGCTTTCAAAAGTGCAGGAAGCCTTTAAAGTATAAGCTGTGTCTGAAAAATAGGGCTGTTGATCGAACTAGTGCTTTTGCCTGGCGCGCTTTTCCTACATTCGTAAAACTGAAATTAAGATCTCTTTCCGATGAATTGGAGTGAAAACATCAAACTGGCATTCCGTTCTGTCCGCTCAAATTTGATGCGGGCAGTTCTCACTCTAATGATTATTGCATTAGGGATTATGGCACTGGTGGGGATTCTGACTGCGATTGATAGTACGATTTATTCCTTGAACGATAATTTAGCTTCACTGGGTGCCAATGTTTTCAGTATTGAGCCACTCGGAGAATCAGTCACCGGAAACCAAAGTGGCCGCCAGGCTAAACGCGGAGAGCCGGTAACCTTTGACCAGGCTCAGAACTTCAAAGAATCCTTTACTTTTCCTGCGCGGGTGAGCGTTTCTTTACCCTGTTCCGGGAATGCCACTATCCAATACGGCCTGAAGGAGACCAATCCCAATGTGAGTGTTTTTGCTGTAAATGAAAATTACCTCGACATCAAGGGTTTTGAAATTGAGATCGGCCGGAATTTCACTGTTACGGAAGCGATCAATGGCGGAAGCAAGGTGATACTTGGTATCGATTTGGTAGAAGAACTTTTTGCCGGAGATCCATCTGCTGCTATGGATCGTTCCATCATGGTCGGTAGTACCAAGTTTCGGGTCATTGGTGTCTTAAAGAAACGGGGATCAAGTATGAACTCCAATGAAGACAGGAGGGTCTTAATCCCGCTTCAAACCGGAAAACGCTTTTTTGGCTCCTCGCAGTCAAATTACTTAGTGGCAGTGGCAGTTAACAATGCGGAAGACATAGATAATGCAATTGGTACCTCGATAGGTGTCTTTCGAAATGTTCGAAGATTAAAAGCCAGTGAGCAAAACGATTTTGAGATATTCAAAAGCGATGGGCTGATCAGTACCATTAAAGAAAATACGACCAATCTTCGCCTGGGTGCAATCGGCATTGGACTGATTACTTTGCTTGGTGCGGCGATTGGTTTGATGAATATCATGCTTGTTTCAGTAACCGAACGAACCCGGGAAATCGGGATTTGTAAAGCCCTTGGAGCCACCCGAAAATCCATCCTATCCCAGTTTCTTACCGAAGCTGTTTTGATTTGTCAAATGGGAGGAATTGTCGGAATTATCCTGGGGATACTAATGGGGAATATCGTCACCTTTTTGATGGGCGGGACTTTTCTGATCCCCTGGGGCTGGATTCTGCTTGCTGTAATTACCTGTTTGGCTGTAGGGCTGATTTCTGGTATGTACCCGGCAATGAAAGCAGCCAAACTTGACCCAATCGAGGCGCTGCGATACGAATAATAACTCAGGCTCTTCTATCTTTTTCAATCTGATCTACCTGGGGATTCATCAGCCTGAACCATACTGGCGGAACCAGGGCTAGTAAAATAGACCCCGGATATCCTACCGGCAACTGAGGGCTCTCCTGGAAATGCCGCAATACCTGATATTTTCGAGTGGCTTTAAAATGGTGGTCGGAATGCCGGGTTAATTCATAGAGGAAAATTCGTCCCAATTCGTGGTCTGAATTCCAGGAATGGCTTGGCGAAACAGGCTCAAAACGCCCGCTTGCCAACCGATTCCGGCGCAGGCCGTAGTGTTCGATATAATTGACACTTTCCAGGAGTAAAATTCCAATTAAAGCAACGGCGAATGCGTATGGGAGGATTGCCCAACTCCAGATACTGATAAGAAAGGAGAGATACATTATTTCTGCCATCGTAAACCGGATCATTTGGTTGGAGAAACTCCACGATGATTTACCCGCCCTGCTTAGTCGTTCATTTTCCAGTTTCCAGGCATTTTTGTATCCTCCGAAAAGGGATTTAATCCAGAATAAATAGATCATTTCACCTCTTTTCGCGGAAGCAGGATCCAGGTCGGTAGAAACATTTTTGTGGTGTCCCCGATTATGCTCTACAAAAAAGTGCATATAAAGGGCTGTACAAAGTAATAGCTGTGCCATGCGCTGCTCCAGGATATTTTGTCGGTGCCCGAGTTCATGCGCTACATTGATTCCGATAGTACCGACGATCATGCCGACATTAAAACTCATTCCGACAATTTCGAGAAGACTTAATCCACCAATTGACACAGTCTCAAAATAATACCAAAGAAGCAGGAGTAGTATGGGTATATTGAGGTAAAGTAACCAGTCGAAGTACTGATTTTGGCTTTTTTTTTCTTCCAGTTTTGGGGTAAAATTTTTTGTAGAATGGGGAAGAATTAATTCGAGCGCAGGGATAAAAACAAAACCGACATAAATGGCTCCAAAGGACCAGAATCCACCCAGATAAATGCCGGCGAAGGCTGAAAGTGGAGCAATATAGGCCAGGAGGTATTTTAGATTACTCATTTTGTTCCGGGAATTTGGTTTGTGTACAGAGGTTCTCGTTCTTTGTTGAAATTTTTTAAAACTACTACTACGTATAATTGTTGTTGGATAGAATAACCGAATCTCTGTAAAGTTATGAACTTTTATAGCCTTAAAATAGTGGAAGTCCGGAAGGAAACTTCCGATGCTGTTTCCCTTTTTTTGGAAGTGCCCTCAGAACTGAAGGAAACCTTTAAATATAGAGCAGGCCAATACCTGACCCTTCGGTTTAATTTGAATGGGGAAGAGTTGCGACGTGCTTATTCTATGTGTAGCAGCCCATTAGAAGACCATCTGGCAGTAACTGTTAAGCGGGTACCTGATGGACGGGTATCAACACATGTGAATTCGTCGATTCAGGTTGGTGATCGCATTGAGGTGTCGGAGCCAGAAGGCCGGTTTGGTCCGAAACTGGACGGCGACAACCGAAAAGACTACTATTTCGTGGCAGCAGGGAGTGGTATTACGCCGGTATATTCCATCATGAAGACCATTTTAGAAGAGGAGCCTTTAAGTACAGTTTCTCTTTTATACGGAAACCGGAGTACGGATTCGATCATTTTTCAGGAAGGTTTGGAGCGGTTAAAAGCCAGATATGAGGGACAGTTATTTATAGTGCATACCCTGAGCCAGGCACCTAAAAAGAAGGGATGGTTTTCAAAAGGGGATGATCAATGGGAAGGCTGGAAAGGGCGCATTGATGCAACCATGTTAAAGCGGTTTTTAAAGGAATTTCCGGGTACTTCCTCCGGTACTTCCGAATTTTTCCTCTGTGGTCCTGGTGCCATGATTGAGCTGGTACATGCTACACTTGAAAAAACAGGTATTGATAAGCGCCATATTCACGCAGAGTATTTCACTACCCCGGATGAGCCTAAGAGCGCGACAGCAGATACCGGTTCAGTTGATTCGCTGGTCAAAGCAGAGCTTAATGGTGTTTGGGTAGAAGTACGGGTAGCACCCGGGAAAACAATTTTAGATGCCTTAATTGCCCAAAAATTCGATCCACCATATTCCTGCACGTCTGGATCCTGTTCGACCTGTATGGCAAAATTACAGGAAGGCAAAGTCGATATGGAAGTCTGTTATGCCCTTGATGAAGATGAGGTAGCTGAGGGGTACATCCTGACATGCCAGGCGCATCCAAAAACGGCTGAGGTGAAATTAACCTATGATGTTTAGCCTTCTACGAGAGTACCAACTGATTCGCCCTGGATGATCCTTTTCAAATTATTGGGATCATTAATGTTGAAAACGATAATAGGCAGGTTATTCTCCTGACAGATTGTAAATGCTGTCATATCCATTACACTTAATCCGAGGCTAATAACTTTGGCAAAGGAAATTTTGTCAAATCGTGTTGCCAACGGGTCTTTTTCAGGATCTGCGGTGTAAATTCCATCAACACGGGTGCCTTTCAGGATCACATTTGCGTTGATCTCATTAGCCCGAAGTGCTGCTGCGCTGTCTGTTGTGAAGTACGGACTTCCGGTTCCGGCACTAAAAATGACTACCCGGTTTTTTTCGAGGTGTCTGATCGCTCTTCGGCGAATATAGGGCTCTGCGATTGCCTTCATTTCAATAGCGGAGATCAGACGCGTGTAGAGTCCGGCTGTTTCGAGTGCACTTTGTAGTGCCATCCCGTTGATAACTGTAGCCATCATGCCCATATAATCTCCCTGTACCCGCTCAATCTCGGATTCTGCGGCTTGCAAACCTCTGAAAATATTTCCTCCACCAATAACAATGGCCACCTCGATGCCTGCATCTACCAGGCCTTTAATTTGATTTGCATACGATTTGAGAACGCCGGGGTCAATACCAAACTGTTTTTCACCCATGAGGCTCTCGCCACTTAGTTTCAGCAGGACACGCGTATATTTTGGACTCATTTCCGGTCAAACTTTTTTATGGAATTCTTTTCGAGCGATGAAGATAAGCCGCTTATCATAAAATTTGTTGATCTAACACAAAAAGAAAAGCCAGCTCCGTGAAGAACTGGCTTTTCTTTTGAAAATAAACCGGTTAATAAAGCTAAAGCTTACGGCCGAACGTCCAGTTTTTGAACGAGTTTAGCAATCACACCCTGGTTCATGTGAATTTGAAATAAATAACTACCGTTTGGTAAATCTTGTATGTCCAGCTCCATTTTAGAGGTGGCAGCGGCAGGAACGATACTTTTCACATAGCGTCCACTTACGTCAAATACATTAATCTGACCAATAGGTTCATTTGCAGAAATAGTCAACAGGCCACTACTTGGATTTGGATAGAGGTTAAAGTTGTAGTCCTGGATGAGATTTTCAACTTCATCTGCATTAGTAGTTAACGGGAAAAGATTGCCTTCCATTTCCTGGATGTTTACGATAAATCCGGCAAGGATTTCATCGCCACTAGGATCTTTACCTTTTATATCTTTTCCGGCAACCCACATGTTTCCATTTTCAGAGTCATACTCAAGTACACGTACATCGGGAATGCCATTATTGTTATTCAAAAAGGTATAACCAAGGATTTCTTCCAGTGGTTTCCAGCCGGCAGAATTCAGGAAGATGATACCTGAATAATCTTCCGGGTAACCGAGGTATTCCAAATCGATATTGTCACCTCCCAGCGCCAGTGCATCGTTTCCTAGTTCGTCTTGAACATGGATGCCAATTTTAAATAGGCCGGGGAATTCTGGTCCGAAGCTTTGATAAACAGAATAATCTGTCAGGTCTTCATTCCAAATCAGCAATTGATAATCTGCATCTCCATTTTCGTAAACCCAACCGGCAGCCATGAAGCGGGTTGTTCCAGTGTTGCCAAATCCAACATAGGGAACAATACCCATCCAGGTATATTCAACATCTTCGGGTTGTGGCAGTTCATCCAGCATAGCAGAGGTGCCATCTGCACAAAGCAGTTTGGTTGCGTAGCCTTCGCCATCAGCGGGGCCAAAACCACCAATTATTTTGCCCTTGTCCTGATATTGATAAATGGCACAGAATTGTGCACCGGGTATCATGCCCACTTCTTTTGTCCAGGCCCGGTAGTCTGTACTGTCCGGATTGTTGAGCAGGCCATGAATGATACCGTGTCGGGTAAAGCCCGTAAGTACACCGTTATTATCATACATTTCGCCGGTAGTTTTGTTTCCATAGACTACCACGTCACCATAATTGAGGACATCGCTTACTTCCACACCAAACATCATCTTATCAAATTGCAGGAGGTAGCGTAATTGATCGGTATATTTTGCCAGATATGTTTTGGTAGTACCTAATTGCCAATGGAGGAAATAGATTATACGATGCATATCGCTGTACTGGGATTGATACGCATTGACAGCTACAATCGAAGGGATATCAAGTAGTTGTACCAGGGAGTCTTCATCACCCTGTTCAACATATTCCCATAATCCGATTGGGTTGTTGCCTTCGGTAACGGAAAAAATGAGGTGGCCATATTGATCTAAATCGCCAGTCCAGATTTTTTTGACGTTGTTTTCGACGAGCTTTGGTAGGGCAAGTACATTAAATTCATTGACTTGCGAAAGCAAAAGGGTTAGCGGCAAAAGTGCCAAAAGAGAACTAAGTGTTACTTTTTTCATGACCGTATTTTGGGGGGTATTCCCGTGATTAATCAACAAATAAACTTACCTGTTGGCTACAAACATGTTGTGTAAACAGGAAGAGTTACTGAGAAATTTGGGCTGCCGAGACTCGGCCAAAAGGACGGGGTTGGGGGGCAGGCCAGAAGTAGTTTGTGTGTCTGGGCAAATAAAACTTATGCGAAGATAATAAATAGCGATTACATAATAAAAAAATATTTAAAGTGACGGTTATTTTACATATTTTTCTAATTAAAATAACCTAAACCTGGAGGGCACAATAATTGGCTGGGTATAGACAAAAAAAAAGAGGCTGAACCTTTGCGGAACAGCCTCTTTCATTTTTTATAATTAAACACAATTAGCCGAGGGTAACATGTTTAAAGTCAGTAACTGTTAAACCAGAATCAACTCCTTTTAGGAATTCACCAACAGTCATTTTAGATTCTTTTACGAAGGCTTGGTTTAACAAGGTGCGCTCTTTGTAGAATTTTTCAAGTTTACCTTGAGCAATTCTTTCAAGCATTGCCTCCGGTTTACCTTCTGCACGCGCTACTTCTTTACCAATTTCGATTTCTTTTTCAATGGTCGAAGCATCTACCTGGTCTTTGTCAACTGCAACAGGGTTCATGGCAGCCACTTGCATCGCAACATCACGACCGGCATCATAAACACCGTTTCCGGTTTTATTCAGACCAACCAAAACAGCTGCTTTATTGCCCATGTGAATATAGGGTGCAACTACATCTGCTGCCAGTTTTTCATAAGAAGCGAGTTCAATCTTTTCGCCAATTACGCCTACCTGCTCGGTTACTTTAGCACCGATGGTAATTCCGTTGTAAGGAAGTTGGAGCAATTCGTCCAGTGATCCCGGGAAGTTTTCCAGTGCGATATCCGCAAATTCGCGTGTTAGAGAAACGAATTCTTCGTTTTTGGAAACAAAATCTGTTTCACAGCTGAGTTTAATAATAACACCTTTATTATTAGCCTCATTTACGACAGCAAGGATTACACCTTCTTTTGCATCGCGATCAGCACGTTTATCGGAGAGTTTTTGCCCCTTTTTACGTAAGACGTCAATCGCCATGTCGAAATCACCATTAGCCTCAGTGAGCGCTTGCTTGCAGTCCATCATACCTGCACCCGTAATGTCGCGCAGTTTTTTGACATCAGTTGCCGAAATACTCATTATAATTCCAGTTTTAGCAATTTGCAAAATTGTTGGCGTTGAACGCCGGATTCCTATTTAACTAGCGGAAACTTCTTTTTCTGTTTTGGTGTTTTTCCGCTCTTCGAGACCTTCCTGGATGGCAGCCGTAATGGTTCTTACAATAATACCAATAGACTTTGATGCATCATCGTTGGAAGGGATCGCAAAATCCACTTTACCCGGATCAGAATTGGTGTCAACCATTCCAATCGTACGAATACCGAGTTTATGAGCCTCAGAAATCGCAATATGCTCATGGGAGATATCAACGATAAACATAGCTGCAGGAGTCCGGTTAAGATTGGCGATACCACCTAGTACCTTCTCCAGCTTATTGAGCTCACGAGACAAAGTCAGACGTTCTTTTTTCGTCACGCTTTCAAGACTGCCATCGCTGAGCATGCGCTCAATGGTTTGCATTTTCTTGATAGAACGACGAATAGTCGCGAAGTTTGTCATCATACCACCCAACCAACGTTCGGTGATATAAGGCATTCCTACTGAGCGAGCAGCTTCAGTAACAATATCTTTCGCCTGTTTTTTGGTGGCAACAAACATGATCTTTCTACCGGAACGTGCAATTTGTTTTGCAGCAGCAGCAGCTCGATCGAGTCCTTCAATCGTGCGGTTAAGATCGATAATGTGAATACCCTTACGCTCCATGAAAATGTTCTGGGACATTTTAGGATTCCACTTTTTCTTAAGATGGCCGAAGTGCACACCCGCATCCAGCAATTCTTTATATGTAGGCTTTTCCATTTGCTAAATTTGAAAATTCGATACTGAAATAAAATCCAACCGGTATTAACGCTTGGAGAACTGGAAGCTTTTCCGTGCTTTTGGCTTACCGTATTTTTTGCGTTCCACCACGCGGGCATCCCGAGTGAGGTATTTTTTCGCTTTCAACGGGCTGCGGAAATCTTCGTTCAATTTGATTAGCGCGCGGCTAATACCCAAACGAATAGCCTCTGATTGGCCTTTATATCCACCACCGGCAACCGTGATTTTCAAATCGTACAGGTTGTTTGCCTCTACGGTTGTGAAGGGATCGGTCAGGTTAGCCTGAATATGCTTTTGTGGAAAATAGTCTTTGAAGTCTTTGCCGTTAACGGTAATCGTTCCTTCACCCTTGAGTAGATAAACCCGGGCTACAGAAGCTTTACGTCGTCCGATGGCATTGATCATTTCCATATAATGAAAATTTTAAGTCTGTTTGATTCAGTTAATTAGAGGGTCAACGGTTCCGGCGTCTGTGCCTGGTGCGGATGCTCCGTACCTGCATAGAGGAAAAGTTTTTTGATCATCGCACGACCCAGGCGATTTTTTGGTAGCATACCTCTTACAGCATTCTCCAAAATAGCTTCCGGTTTGTCATGGTTGATCAAATCCTGCGGAGTAGCACGACGCTGTCCTCCCGGATAACCCGTATATCGGATGTACTCTTTCTGCTCCATTTTAAGACCAGTAAAGCGTACTTTGTCTGCGTTGATTACGATGACATAATCACCGGTGTCAACATGCGGAGTATAGGAAGGCTTGTGCTTACCACGCATAATGGTCGCGATTCTGGTGGCAAGGCGGCCCACAATCTCTCCCTCTGCGTCAATAATGAACCACTTGTGCTCTACTTCCTCTTTCTTCGCAGATTTCGTTTTATAACTCAAGGTATTCACGACTATCTGTTTTGATTTGATTAATTGACTGTATTACAGCCTGTGTTTTTAGCGGATGCAAATGTACTCCAAAGCATTGCATTTTCCAAGGCCTTTAAATAAAAAAAATTAAAGCACCCCTTGTAACTGCCTGAAAAACAGTGCAATTTTCGCACAAAAATTATCAACATCCCTTCAAAACCGGGCTGCTTGAACCATTTGAAATGGTCTTTGTTTCCCTTTCTCGTTACAAGCTATAACTTTGCATAAAAGGGGCATACGACTTCCCAAATGGATAAACTCGATACAACAGATAAAAATCAGGATCAGGATCCGACGGCAGTGAGCCGCAAACGAGATCATATTGACCTGGCATTTCAATCGCAGATTTCTCGTTTGCAACTGGATAATCGCTTCTATTATGAACCCCTGCTGGCTGCGCACCCACAAGCTGGAAGCCTGCCGGAATTCCAATTTTTAGGCCACCAAATGAAGGCCCCGCTCTGGGTCTCCAGTATGACCGGTGGTACTGATTGGGCCGGTACCATTAATCATAATCTTGCAAAAGCCTGCCAGGAGTTTGGTTTCGGTATGGGCCTTGGGTCCTGCCGGGCACTTTTATATAGTGATGAACACCTGAATGATTTTGATGTGCGCGACCTCATCGGAGAGGACCTTCCCTTATACGCTAATCTGGGTATCGCACAACTCGAAGAGGTGCTGGAAAATGGTCAGATTCAATTGGTGGTGGATTTGCTCGATAAATTGCGGGCCAGCGGATTGATTATTCATGTAAACCCTTTACAGGAATGGCTTCAGCCGGAAGGCGACCGGTTTAAAAAACCGCCCCTGGATACGATCAAAACGGTACTCGATTTGTTGAACGCCCCGGTTATTGTGAAAGAAGTAGGGCAGGGCTTTGGTCTAAACAGTCTCCGCGAACTTTTAAAACTACCGCTCGCAGCCGTTGATTTTGCAGCCAACGGCGGAACAAACTTTGCCCGCCTCGAACTGCTGCGTAGTGAGTCAGAAAAGCAGGATCTATTTGGAGCCCTCGCGCAAGTAGGACACAGTGCTTCGGATATGGTTACCATGACCAATCAATTGATTGATGAACTCGGCTCTGAGCGGCAATGTAACCAGATTATAATTTCAGGTGGGGTCGGTAATTTTCTCGATGGTTATTATCTTACAAAGAAAGTAGGCCTCCCGGCTATTTATGGCCAAGCCTCCGGCTTTTTGAAACACGCCCGAGGCGAGTACCCTGAATTGCAAAGGTATGTTGCCGGCCAAATCCGAGGCCTGGAATTAGCAAACGCTTACCTCCGGGTTCGCTCGTAAATACGCGTATTGAAACGTTTGTACATGCAAAAACAAAAGACGATATCCGGCTTTTCGAAATTATCGAAAAAAGGTAAGCTGGAATGGCTCGTAAAGCACTTTTTCAAAGATCCGGAAAATGTGATGCGCGAATTGATGAGCTTTTGGCACTCAGATGAAGCCCAACAACACATCTTCGACGGATTTAGCGAAAACACGATCAGTAATTACTATCTCCCTTTTGGTATTGCACCAAACTTTCAGATCAATGGCAAGATTTACGCCCTGCCAATGGTGATCGAGGAGAGCTCTGTGGTAGCCGCGGCATCCAGTGCTGCCAAATACTGGTTGGATAGAGGCGGCTTTCATGCCCAAGTGATTAAAACGACCAAAATCGGACAGGTGCATTTTACCTGGAAAGGCTCCATCCAACTATTAGGATCTGTATTCCCGGCATTAAAAGAACAGCTGATACGCGATGCTGCTCCTATTACCGCAAATATGGAAAACCGGGGTGGCGGAGTGCTGGATATCCAACTCCTCGATATGACCCACCTGGAAACAGATTTTTACCAATTACGCGTTTCTTTTGAAACCTGCGATAGCATGGGAGCCAATTTTATCAACTCCGTGCTGGAATCATATGCAGACAGCCTGCGCGCTTTTTTCAAGAAACAAACTGCCTTTTCAGAAGAAGAACAGGAAGTCGATGTGATTATGTCTATTCTATCCAATTATACACCAGAATGCCTGGTGCGTGCCTGGGTAGAATGTCCGGTAGAGGACTTAGACCCCTGTGTTGAAGCTATAACGGCCGATGCCTTTGCGGATAAGTTTGCCAAGGCCGTACGAATCGCCCAAATTGATCCGTATCGGGCAACAACCCACAACAAAGGCATATTTAATGGGATTGATGCGGTCGTGCTCGCCACAGCAAATGATTTTCGGGCTGTAGAAGCCTGCGGACATGCCTACGCGTCCCGGGATGGACAATACCGGAGCCTGAGCCAGTGTGAGGTGAAAGATGGCAAATTTCGATTTTGGCTGGATCTCCCCATTGCCCTGGGTACGGTTGGCGGATTAACGCGCCTGCATCCCATCGCACGTAAATCGCTGGAATTGTTGGGGAATCCTTCTGCCAAAGAATTAATGGAGATTATCGCCGTAGCCGGGCTGGCACAAAATTTTGCAGCCGTACGCTCCCTGATTACAACCGGCATACAACAAGGGCATATGAAAATGCACCTGCATAATATACTAACCCATTTTGGAGCGAGTGAGCTGGAAGTCGGAGAAGCCTTCTCCTACTTTAGTGATAAGGTTGTTTCCTTTTCGGCTGTCCGGGAGTTTTTAGAAATTTTCCGGGCAAAAACAATTCCCGGTTGATATTTCGGGGAAATGGGAAATTGCTCCTCAGTGGGGAATATGTCGTTCTCAGTGGAGCAAAAGGACTGGCGGTGCCAACCCGCGCTGGCCAAACCCTGGAAATAAGTGAATCCGGTCAAGCAGGCCAACTTTTGTGGCAAAGTTTTTTGTTAGACGGGTCCAGCTGGTTTCAAGGCCGATTTTCGGTCTCAGACTGGGAAGTGCTGGAGTCATCAGATCTCCATATTGCAAAACGCTTGCAAGAGTTATTTGTAGCCATATGTTCTCAAAATCCGGCTTTCGCCGAAAAGGCAAATAAAAAACAGGCCACTACCAGATTAGAGTTTCCGGCTGAATGGGGTTTTGGAAGCAGCTCTACCCTAATCTATATGTTATCCAAATGGGCAAATGTTGATCCGTTTTTTTTACTGGATCAGAGCTTTGGCGGCTCCGGCTATGACCTGATTGCCGCAGGAGCAAGTGGCCCCTTTATGTTTTGGCGCGACCCGCAGCCACAGTTTGCCCCCATTCGTTTAGACTGGCCTTTTCGGGAAGCACTTTTTTTGGTTTATCTCGGAAAAAAGCAGAATAGCCGGGAAGGCATCCAACGCTATCGGCAACGGGAAACCTTGTTGCAAAAAGAGATACAACAGGTTTCGGCCCTTAGTGAGCAGCTTGTTGAAGTAAAAACACGCGAAAATTTTGAAGGCCTGCTTCAGGAGCATGAATTGCTCCTGTCTCAATTACTCGATCTCACCAGAGTACAGGATTTGCATTTTTCGGATTTTCCCGGCGTGGTAAAATCCCTCGGAGCCTGGGGTGGCGATTTCGTTCTGGTGAGTTCGGGCGGCCTTTCGGCGAAAGCCGTAAAAGACTATTTTCACTCAGCGGGGTTTAAAACGATCTTTCCCTTTTCGGAAATAGTGCTTTGTTGATTTTCAGGTTTTAATCAATCCGGATTCCCCCAAGCCCCTCCGCCCGGAGTTTCTATCCTTATGCGGTCACCTGCTTGAAGTTTCCGGCTATCCGTTCCATTCAGAAGCGTTTTTTTGCCATCAGCCTCAATCAAAAATTGACGGCCGGTCACACCGGGATTTCCGCCAGCCTTGCCATAAGGCTGTTCTCTTCGATGTTGGGAGATCAGGGTGAAGACTACGGGTTCCAAAAATTCAATCTCCCGGATAATGCCGTTGCCACCCGGCCACCGCCCCGTACCACCGGAGTTTTTTCGAATGGAAAATTCGCGTAAGCGCACCGGGAAGCGTTTCTCCAGAATTTCCGGATCCGTAATTCTGGTATTGGTCATGTGTTGGTGTACTGCATCCCGACCGGCAAAGCCTGGTCCGGCTCCGCTACCTCCGCCAATCGTTTCATAATAACCATAGTGGGCATTCCCAAAAAGAAAATTATTCATGCTCCCATGTCCGCAAGCGACCAGGTCGAATGGCAATAATAAGGTATCAACCAGGCGCTGGCTGACCTCCGTGTTCCCTCCAACCACAGCCGGGCAGTCTGCCGGATTGTCGGGAAAATGGGGATTCAGAAACGAAAGCGGTAATCGGATTTCCACCGGTTCAAGTAAGCCCTCGTTTAATGGAATCTGATCGCGGCACAACAACCGCAATACATATAAGATGGCACTGTAAACAATGGATCGGTTGGCGTTTAAATTTCCGGGGTGAACGCCTGAAGTGCCGTCAAAGTCAAACAAAATACGCTTGTTTTTTATTTCTATTTTCAGGCTTATCCTGTGCCCATCGTCTAATTTCTCCAGGGCATTCCAGACACCATTGCCCCTTTTTTCGAGTGCACTTTCGAGTGCATTTTTTGCCTGTCGGCGAATGGCTGTCATGTAAAGTTGAACCGATTCCAATCCAAATTGATTAACCATGGACTGTAACTTTTTCTGGCCACTTTGTAAGGCAGCCAGTGCTGCCCGGATGTCTGCCAGGTTTTCTGTTACAGCACGGGAGGGATACCTGGCGTTTTGAAAAATTGCTTCTACTAATGGCCAATCGACCTGCCCATTACGGGCGATTTTAGTAGGTGGTATTACTACGCCTTCCTCCATCAAGGATCGGGCATTGGTCGGCATGGAACCGGGCGTGAGTCCGCCGATCTCGGCATGGTGTGCCCGGTTGATGACGTAGCCAATTAGTTTTTGCTCCTCTGTAAATACCGGTGCCAGCAGGGTTACATCCGGTAAATGAGAACCGCCGAATTTTGGATGATTGGTGATGAGGATTTCGCCAGCCTGGAGCGGACAGGCTTCCAGTGATAAACGAGCGCAAAGGCCCAGGCTTCCCAAGTGTACAGGGATGTGTGGGGCATTCACTAAAAGGTTGCCTGCCGGATCGAGCAGGCCACACGAGAAATCCAGGCGATCCCGGATGTTTACCGAAAAAGCTGAACGCTGTAGCATGACACCCATTTCCCGCGCAATAGCAGTAAAACGGTTGGTGAACAACTCCAATTGAATGGCTTCCCCATCCGGGTCATTGAGTTTGTTTTTTTTAATACTGGTCAATAAGGCATCACCACTGGATGTCAATTCTAGTGACCAGCCGGATTCTACATAAGCAGTAGAAAATGGGTTTGTCAAAATCAGCGGACCATTGAGTTTAACTCCAGCCGGGAGCTCGTCCCAGTCATACACCCGCACGGGGGGCAGTTCAGCAACGGTGGGCTGTAGGAAATGAAAATGGACCGTTTTTTTCCCGGTATGCTGATCTGCCGATATTATCCTCGTCGGCCCGGAAGCCAGCAAGCGAATAAGATCTACTTCGACCGGATGATTCGGGACATGACCATATTGTTGTTTGTATTTTTCATAGAATAGTTGGAGCACATCCTGTTCTTCCGACCAAGGTGTCTCCAGACTTTCAGATTGTCCGCGGAAGCGAAGAAAAATACTGCGACGTTGGATTTGGGGCGATAAATCAGTGTCTATACTATTCTGTACTGCCGAAAAGGCTTCCTGCTCCAGTTTCAGAAACCATTCCCGGAAACGGTCCTGGCAATCGGTGAAAGGCTGAAGGATCTGCCTTTCGGCCCAGCGTTCAATTTGTGCTTGTCCGATACCGTAGGCGCTGAGCAGGCCGCCATCTTTTGGGAGAATGACTTTAGAAATCCGTAGCTGTTCGGCTAATTTACAGGCATGCAATCCGCCTGCGCCACCAAAAGCCAGCAAGGGGTATTCGGAGGGATCAAATCCGGCAGACACTGAAATACGCCGAATAGCTTCGGCCATTTTTTCATTCGCAATTCGGATCAGGCCTTCCAGTACACCTTGTTGGCTGTAGGCCTTCCGGCTTTGTTTATTTAGTTCCAGCAGGAGCTGGTCGAGTGCGTTGAGAGCCGCTTCTGTATTGATAGGAATGCTTAATTTATCAGGTGCCATTTTACCGAGTAACACATTCACATCTGTAATAGTTAGCGGGCCACCTGCTCCATAACACGCAGGTCCGGGGTAGGCTCCTGCGCTTTCCGGACCAACTTGAAGTCGGCCATTTTTCAGGTAACAAATGGAGCCGCCACCGGCGGCAACGGTTTCGATGCCGAGTGCTGGTACAAGGAGTTCCCAGCCTGCCGCTTCGCTCTGGTAATGGTAATCAAAGTGTCCGTTATAATGTGCGGTGTCGGTACTCGTACCCCCCATGTCAAAACAAAGCAGTCGATCGAATCCGAGGTTCTGTGCAATATTTTTGGCGCCAACCACCCCGCCAGCCGGTCCGCTTAACAGACTCTCTACCGGCCGAAAAGCTTCCCGGGGCCACAGGCCACCAGAGCTCGTCATCAACTGGAGGCTGCTATTGGGAAGCTTTGATTGGATGCGGTCCAGGTATCCGGATAAAACCGGAAGCAGGTAGGCATTGAGGACACAGGTCTGTGTGCGTGCGAGGAACCCGATGGTGGTCAGGAGTTCATTGGAGGCACAAACTGTTTGGAATCCGGCTGCCCGTAAGGCATGTGCAATCCGGTTTTCGTGTTCCGGTTGGAGGTAACTATGGATCAGGCAAACGGCAATGGCTTCGGGTTGTGTTTTTTGACAATAGGCCAGGATGCGCCGGATCTCGGTTTCTTCCAACGGGATTATCGGGAAGCCGGTGACATCCAGTCGTTCTTCAACTTCGAGCACATCCGATTGAAAACGGGCTCTTGGCGGAATGTCCAGCTGAAAAAGATCAGGCCGTTGTTGATTTCCGATCAGGAGCAAATCTTTAAATCCGCGGGAGGTCAGTAGAAGTGTTTTTGCTCCCTTGTGTTCGAGCAAGGCATTGGTGCCACGGGTAGTACCGAGCCGAAACTCAGTAGCAGGCAACAATTTATTTAGAGGGGTTTGAGTTAATATGCGTGCCCCGAGGATGGGTGCTTCCTCGTCGGCGTAAATTTCGATCGTGGAGGGCATTGGAAATCTTGCCGGGCGATCAAGTTTTATCAAACCCGTTTGCGGGTCCAGCTCCAGAATCTGAAAAACACCAGATTTGGGGTGCAGTGGAAAGCGAAGGTTATACCCTTGAAAAATGGCGGCTGTATGATTCCAATTATGTTGAAAACTATATTGATTTGAACCAAGTTGTTTTGTAAGAGTGGCTCGAAGGATACCGCTACTCAGGACTTTTGTACGCAGCCATTTCCCGGAAGGTCCAATGCCCATACAGTCGGTGAAGGTACCCCCTGTATCAACAAATATTTTCCAGGTTTTAGCATTGGTTTTCATAAGCACAATGTACGATGATTGGGGGGAATGCTGTGTGGCTTACATCGCATCTGGCGGGGCGTTAAGCATCATGTAGATTTTTAGCATATATTGCAAATTATGAGCCGAGCAGCAAATTGGATGGGTTATGGGAATGAAACTCCGGAGGAGTTGCTGGAGCGTGCTATGCGTTCAGATCAGGAGGGAGATGTTTATACAGCTGTAAAATTATTTCGAATATTGCTGCGTAAAGAACCTGAATGGGTGCAACCATTTTGGGAGCTGGCACAGATATACCGCCGCCGCCGGGAATGGAAACCCCTCATGCATTATTCACTTTGTGTGTTGGATCGCGAACCGGGTAAAAAAGAAGCCTGGCAGGATCTGGGCTTATCAGCTACAGCGATGGGAAAATATCAGGTAGCGCGCCTGGCATGGAACAAACTTGACTATCCCAAAAACGGCCATGCGGGATTTCATAAACCCGAATCTATCGCTTTGGCGCTGGATACAATCCATGGACAGGAAGTTGTTTTAGCAGATCGAATTGATCCCGTGCAAGCACTGGTGCGATCTATTCCACAACCATCTTCAGGTTATCATTATGGCGATCTGATTTTAATTGACCTGCGCGATACAGACCGCGTAATAGTGCGTAAAGAAGTTTATCCGGTTTACCGGGAATTAGAACGTCTTAAGATGGCACATACGCAAACCTTTTCGGCTATTCTGCATACTTCCGATACCCTTCAATTAGATTTTCTACGAAAGTTATGTGCACAACGGGGGTTAGGTTTTGACAACTGGAGCAAATCTGAGCGTCAGACCAACTGGACCCGTCCTGATGGTATGGAATATTATCGGGAACTCCACGAGGATTCAGATCCGATTGCCTTCTCCATTGTTGCATTGGCTGGTCAAAAAGCGACCACGGCGCTGGAAGTACTCCGGGCCTGGAAGCAGATCACCCTGGTTGATTATAATCGCTTGTTTAGGTTGGGTTAGAATGGTGCATTTGCCTTTTACACACTCCTTTTACCAGGTGCTGCTCTAATTTTATTTTTTCAATGAGATTGATTCTGCAAGTGCTTCTTATCTTCGGCCTGACTAATAGACTTGTCCAACTGGAGCCTCAAATGGCTGCAAGCGACAAATTTTATCTTGCACTTTGTTAAAAAGCCTCGCCGATGCTAAGGCATCGTCTACGTTTTTTGCCTTGTTCAATCCGCCTTTGGCGGATGCTTCGCTTTCGCTCATTCAGACCCAGTTGGACAAGTCTAATGGCATCAAGGGCTTAGACGTTCTCTCAGCATATTACCGTCTTTCCGGAATGAATGGATAGACATAGCAGACCAACACATGGAAAAAGACAAAAATAAGGATGTAAAACCCCTTCACCCCAGAAATAAACATCTCGAACGTTATGATTTGGCTGCGTTGCGCCAGGCCTTTCCGGAATTGAGTGATTATGTATTTGTCAATAAATATGGTAATGAAACCATTGACTTTAGTGACCCGGATGGAGTAAAAACCCTGAATAAAGCTTTGTTGCTTCATCACTATGGGATAAAAAACTGGGAAATTCCGTCGATTTATCTCTGTCCGCCTATTCCCGGAAGGGCAGACCACATTCATTATATTGCTGATCTGCTGGCTGGCTCAAATAGGGGTAAGATTCCGCGAGGTAGCACGGTACGGGTATTGGATAGTGGGGTAGGCGCTAATTGTATTTATCCCTTGCTGGGGCACGCTGAATATGGTTGGTCATTTGTGGGTAGCGAGCTGGATCCGGAGGCCATGGGCAATGCGCAGAAGATAATAACCCAAAACCCCGGTTTAAAGGAGTCGATTGTAATCCGTAAACAAAATCTGCCTTCCCGAATCTATCGAGGTATTATTGAGGAGCAGGACTTTTTTGATGTGGCCATCTGTAATCCGCCTTTTCATGCTTCTGCAGAAGAGGCTCATGAGGCTAATTCCCGAAAAACTAAAAATCTGGGTACGCGCGAAACTGGAAAAAGTGAGCGCAATTTTGGTGGCCGGCCAAGCGAGCTTTGGACCAAAGGCGGCGAAGTAGGTTTTATCAAAACCATGATTCGCGAAAGCGTGCAATTTCAGAATCAGGTCTTGTGGTTTAGCAGCCTGGTTTCTAAAAAGACCAATGTGCCGATTTTATTTCATGCTTTGAAAGATGTCAAACCATTGGATATTCGGGTCATCGAAATGGCGCAAGGCCAGAAGACAAGCCGCCTGCTATGTTGGACATTCCTGTCGAAAGCTCAGCACAAGGTCTGGACTATGGCGCGCTGGAAATAGCATCTGCAGTTTCAAAAACGTACAATCATGAAAAAAATAGTGCTTTTACTACTCTTGGGTAGTAGCCACTTCTCTATTGTAGCCCAATCTGTCTTTT
>JAGQWR010000038.1 GCA_020437105.1 Saprospiraceae bacterium | reverse complement strand
TTTGGCCTGGTCTATTCGGCTTCGCTGGTTGGGTCTATGGCCTTTGGCTTTGGACTATTGCGGATTTTTCTCATTTGAAAGTTCTCCATTCAGCATTCAAAATTCAGCATTCAAAATTATGGCCTGGTCTATTCGGCTTCGCCGGTTGGGTCTATGGCCTTCGGCTTTGGTCTATTGCGGATTTTTCTCATTTGAAAGTTCTCCATTCAGCATTCAAAATTCATCTGGCCTGGTTGAGGGTCTAAGGTCGAGAGTCTATTAAATTCGTCTGTGACGTGCTAACCGAAATTTACGATTTAAACGCTTTAAACGCCGCGCAGCGGAACAAACGGAACCTCTATTTACTGATTTTCGTTTATCACCAACAGTTTGCCTGAAATTCGCTAATTTCGTGCCTTCGAAAAATTTCGTGATTTTATGGATTATCGGCCGCGTGATATAGAAAAGAAATGGCGTAAGTACTGGGTGGAAAATGAGACTTATCGGGTTTCCAACGACTCCGACAAGCCTAAGTTTTATGTGCTGGATATGTTTCCTTATCCTTCGGGAGCAGGTTTACATGTTGGCCATCCGCTCGGGTATATTGCCTCAGATATTTTTGCCCGCTACAAACGCCTGCGTGGGTTTAATGTATTGCACCCCATGGGCTATGATGCATTTGGTCTGCCGGCAGAACAATATGCCATTCAAACAGGCGTACATCCTGCGGTGTCAACAGATGAAAATATCCAGCGCTATCGGGAGCAACTCGATAACATTGGCTTTAGCTTCGATTGGTCCCGAGAGGTGAAAACATCAGACCCTTCATATTACAAATGGACCCAGTGGATATTTCGGGAATTATTCGAACACTGGTACGATAAAGGCCAGCAAAAGGCAAGACCCATTTCTGAATTAATAGCCCACCTCGAAAAACAGGGTACCCAGGGTTTGCAGGCTGCTCAATCAGAAGAGATCAGCCTTTCGGCGGAAGCCTGGAAAAAAATGAGTGCCAAAGAACAGGATACCCTGTTGATGGACTACCGCCTGGCATACCGCAAAACGACTTATGTCAACTGGTGTGAAGAACTGGGTACAGTATTGGCCAACGATGAGGTAAAAGACGGTGTTTCCGAGCGCGGTGGTTTTCCGGTAGAACGTAAACCCATGTTGCAATGGTCTTTGCGTATTACGGCTTACGCCGAAAGATTGCTCCAAAGTCTGCAGACCCTGGAATGGTCGGAAGCCATGAAAAAAATGCAGTCCAACTGGATCGGTAGAAGTGAGGGCGCGCAAGTGTTCTTCCCAATCCAAGGACATGATGAAAGTATAGAGGTGTTTACAACCCGCCCGGATACGATTTTTGGTGCCACCTTTATGGTGTTGGCCCCGGAACACGATTTAGTGGAAAGCCTGACTACACCAGACCAGCGTGCTGCAGTGGATGCGTACCTGGAGTATGCCAAATCCCGTTCTGAACGGGATCGGATGGCCGATGTAAAAGAAGCCACCGGTGTTTTTACCGGAGCCTACGCTATTAATCCGCTCACCGAATCTCCAATTCCAATTTGGTTGGGCGAATATGTGTTGAAGGATTATGGTACCGGCGCAATCATGGCCGTACCAAGTGATGATGACCGCGACCACCGCTTTGCGACAAAGTTTGGTATTGAGATCATTGAGGTTATCGATAAATCGGATTATCCGAATGCTGGTCGGGAAGACAAGGTGGGCAAGATGATCAACTCTGGATTCCTCAACGGAATGGAGGTGTTGGACGCCATCGAAAAAACACTTCAGGCTGTTGAAGAACGTGGCATTGGATCCCGTCGTGTAAATTACCGCCTGCGGGATGCGATCTACAGTCGGCAGCGATATTGGGGCGAGCCCTTTCCGATTGTTTACGATCCGGAAGGCGTCGCTCATTCTATGGAGATTTCAGAATTACCACTGGAATTGCCCGAACTGGAAGATTTTAAACCGGCTTCTGGCGGAAAATCACCCTTGGCCCGTGCTGAGGATTGGGTCAATTTGCCCAATGGCTGGGAACGCGAAACAGATACCATGCCCGGATTTGCCGGATCCTCCTGGTATTTCCTGCGCTATATGGATGCCCATAATCCGGAAGAATTTGCCAGCCGCAAAGCACTGGATTATTGGCAGGATGTTGACCTCTATGTAGGGGGGACGGAACATGCAGTCGGCCACCTGATGTATTCTCGTTTTTGGCATAAGTTTCTGTATGATAAAGGATTGGTTCCAACTGATGAGCCTTTTAAGAAGCTGATTAACCAGGGTATGATCCAGGGCGTGATTGAATCGATGATGATGCAAAAAGAGAAAGTCAACGGCTATAACCGATTTGTGTGTGCCGATCTGGCTGCCGCGGAAGTTGATACCGAGTTTGTCAAGATACCGGTACACGTTGATTTTGTTCAGAATTATGGTACTCCCGGATCCTATATGGATACCGATAGTGTCAAGCATTTTACCGATTGGCGTCCGGAGTTCCAAAATGCGATTTTCGAATGTGGCAACGGCACCTATCAGAACGGAAAATTCCAGCCGAAAGGAAGTGCAGATGGTAGCTACCTGATGACGGTTTCCGAAGTAGGGAAGATGTCAAAACGCTATTTCAATGTCGTCAACCCCGATGATGTGGTGGAGCGCTACGGTGCAGATTGTTTCCGAATGTATGAGATGTTTCTGGGGCCTGTCGAGCAGGCTAAACCCTGGGACACAAAGGGGATAGATGGGGTGTCTAAATTCCTACGGAAATTCTGGGGACTGTTTTTCGATGAGGCAGATGCACTGTTTGTAACAGATGAAACACCTACAAAAGGGGAGCAGCGTATCCTGCACACCTGTATCAAAAAGATCACAGATGATATTGAGCGCTTTTCGTTTAATACCTGTGTGGCCGCTTTTATGATTGCGACCAATGATCTGCAAAAGGAAAAATGCAACAAACGAGCTATCTTAGAACCGATGTTGACTTTGCTTGCACCTTTTGCGCCGCACCTGACAGAGGATCTGTGGCACCAATTGGGGCATTCGGAAACGGTGCATAATTCGAGCTTCCCGGTATTTGATGGCAATTGGCTGATTGAAGATTCTGTTTCCTACCCGGTGAGTATCAACGGAAAGAAAAGAGCGATGGTGGATTTCCCAATGGGCACCCCGTCAGATCAGATCGAGAAAACAGCGCTTGAATTAGAAGAAATCAAAAAATGGATTGATGGTATGACTGTCCGCAAGGTCATTGTGGTGCCCAATCGAATGATCAATATTGTTGTTTCTTAAGCGAATCAGGCTAAAGAAAATATTCTGAAGCTTTGGCATATAGCCAACATGGCTGATAGAAAACTATCTGTATATTTATCCCTAAGCGGGAAGGAGTTGTTTATATCAACGCCTTCCCGCCACCTACAACCCATACAAATTATATCCCTCCCCAGCTAATGAACGCTTCAGCTGTATGATGCAGCTGAATGTTTGACCCATTTAAACCGCATGGATACACGTATGGTCCGTCAATTTTTACTTTGTTGGCTTATAGGATTTTTTGCAAGTCCCAATGCCACCGCTTCTGAGCCGGCACTCGCTTGTAGTGCACCGATGTTGCCTACCTATATCAGCGTTACCGCCAGTTCTGCGATATTGGATTGGGTGCCTGGTGGTGGTAATGATAGCTGGGAAGTGGCTGTTTTACCAGTTGGATCTCCTCCGCCGGGAAGTCCCACGCACAGTGCAGCCCTGGTGCCATTTAATGCAACCGGTCTGAATTCGGGAACCGTTTATACCTATTACGTGCGTGCCGTTTGCGGTGCGGAAATGAGTGCATGGGTAAAATACCCGGCTACGTTTATAACCGACCTGAATAACCCTTCCGCCTGCCAACTTCAATTGGATATTCCGGATCCGGGCTGTCTGGAAATTGGAATAGAAGTAAGTGGTGCCGGGGGAGTAGAACTGGGCGACGATGTGGTGCTTTCCGAGGTACGGGTCATTTTAGCCCATGAATGGAATGACGATATTGACCTGAGTTTACGAAACCCGAATGGTACCTATGTAGAACTTTCCCATGACAATGGCGGAAGTGGTGATAATTATGGTGACCCGGAAGATGCCACCTGTATGAGTTTTACGGCCCTGGTATCTGATCAGGTCGCAAACCATTGCGGACTTCCCGATATTGATGAAGCCGAATCTCCTTTTATTGGTTCTTTCCTTCCGGAGAATAGTCTGGCGTTCTTTAATGATGATTCTGATCCAAATGGTACCTGGACGCTTTTTGTGTGTGATGATGTGAGCTCGGATGTAGGCACCCTGGAATTTGTGGAGCTCATTTTTGAAACGCTGGTTTGTGCAGCGCCAAGTACGGTTCAGATCACTGATACCGATTCGACAAGTATCAGCTTTGACTGGCTCCCGGGCTCGGAATGTGCTACAACCCTTATCGAATATGGCCCGCCGGGTTTCATCCCAGGTACAAACGGCACCGCCGGTGGTGGTACCCTCATCGCTGTAGGTTGTCCGCCCTATACCCTGACCGGACTCGACTCAGATGAGGCCTATGAATTTTATTTTCGGGAGGATTGTGGTGCTGCTTTTTCTTCCAATTCCTGTGTGATTTTTGGAATGACAGATTGCTCTCCGCCGCAGCCGACTTTTATCGAAAACATGGATGCCACAGATGTTTGTGGTGGCACCTGTACGGCTACCTGTAGCCTCACCGGAAGTACCTGGCAGAACAGCCAGGCCGATGATATGGACTGGTTGGCAAATACCGGTCCGACACCAACAACCAATACCGGCCCATCGACCGATATCTCCGGAACGGGGACTTATTTTTATATGGAAGCCAGTGGCGCCTGCCTGGAAGGAAGTCGGGCAGAGTTATATTCTCCCTGCCTCCTCATTGGTGCAGCTGCATCCAGTTCTTGTCATTTTTCTTTCTGGTATCACATGTACGGCACCCATGTAAATGCCATGATGCTGGAAATTTCTATTGATGGCTGGCAAACTTCAGATACACTCTGGCAGCTTTCCGGCGATCAGGGAGACAGCTGGTTTCAGGTTTTTATTGAACTCTCCGCTTATGATGGCCTGGAAGCGCAAATGCGGTTTGTAGGCTTTGACGGGAATAATGCCCGTGCAGATATAGCTTTGGATGAGTTGGTTTTTTACGGCACTACCAATGCCGGCGATGCCTCAAACATCTACTACCAGGATGCCGATGGAGACGGTTATGGTGATACGGATGTATTTGTAGCTCTTTGTGCCAGTTCGCCACCGGCAGGTTTTGTTGTGGAAGGCGGCGATTGCAATGACAATGCACCAACTATTTTCCCAAATCAACCGGAGAGTCCCTGTGATGGAATCGACCGCAACTGTAATGGAGATGATGACGAATCCATACTTCCTCCGCCAGTGGTGTTTAATGACACCATCTGTAATGGCGAGTTAGCCTTGCTGGAGGGGATCCCTGCTTATTTTGGGTCCATCATTTGGTATGATAGTCCGGTTGGTGGCACAGCCATAGATACTACAACTGGTTTTGTTCCTATTCCGCCTCCGGCAATTAGTGGGAATACCGCCCAGAGTTTTTCCTATTATGCAGAAGAAGAGAATTTCCTGGGCTGTATTTCCGGTGTTCGGGCAGAAGCAATTGTGTATGTACGTCCTGCTCCGGATATTCTGATTCCAATGGATCAATTTTCTCCAACCTGTGCGGGGGATACGGTCGATTTGAGCCAATGGGTTGTTCAGGATTTGAATAATACAGACATTACCCTGAGTTATCATACGAGCAGACCCGTTAATGCGGGCAATGAAATTGACCCTCCGCTGGTCAGTCCGATAAGTGATACTTATTATTATGTGCTGGCCACCTCCGCAGAAGGTTGTACGGCAGTTGATAGCATCCTGGTAGAAATTGCTCCCAGCCCGGATGTATTGATAACCGGACAGGAAGAAATTTGCCTGCTTAATCAGACCCTTTTACAGGTGATCGACCAGGGAAATGGACAACAACCGCTTCAATATCTTTGGAGTAATGCTACTGCCCAAACCTCCGTATTAGTTACTGGATATGGCCCGGTCGGGAATCAACAAGACTATGCTGTTACCGTTACTGCCGCGAATGGCTGTACGAGCTCCGATTCTATTACCGTAACAACCATTAGCAGTTTTACAGGTATTGGCGTTGGTGTATCAGACGTGACTTCATGTGGCGGCACAGACGGCAGTATTAATGTTTCGCCCGTAGGCGGAATTCCACCCTATACCATTTCGTGGAGTGGCACGCAGAGTGGCACCGTAAGCGGCCAAAATGGGGCGTATCTGATTGACCAGCTGACTCAGGGTGCTTACACTGTAACGGTTACAGACGCTTCTTCGGCTGCCTGTCCCTTTGTACTGCCCAACCTGATCGTAGATGGCCCACTCGCCAGTGTGAGTATCGTGTCAGTCAGTCCTGCTGGCTGTTATGGAGATGCCGATGGTTGCATCGAGATAGCTGTGTCTGGCCAAAATCCGGAAATTCTATGGAGTACCGATGATACCACGCCCCTTGTTTGTGGCCTGTCAGCCGGTCTGTATAGCGTAACGATAACAGACGGAGGTTGTACTTCAGAGATAAATGATATCGAGGTTCTACAGGCCGATAGCCTGTTTGGAAAGGTCTCGGTGATACAGGATGTGAGTTGTTTTGGGGGTTCAGATGGCGCGGTTTATATCATTATGGCGGGTGGAACCCTGCCTTATTCTTATACGTGGTCTGATGATTCAACCGATCCCCAATTACTGGATGTGCCTGCCGGCGAATATTCGGTCACAGTAACCGATGTAAATGGTTGTACCTGGATGGGAGGTCCTTTTGAAATAATGGAACCAGCCCCTCTCTCGCTGGAAACAACGGTACAGTTGGTAGATTGTGCCGGGGCAGCAAATGGGCGCCTGGAAACAGACGTCAGCGGAGGTACGCCGCCCTATAATTATTATTGGAGCAATGGGGGGAATGCTTCCTATATTGAATTCCTGGAGCCAGGTAACTACGGCCTCACCATCATTGACTTTAATGGCTGTACGCTGGAGGATAGTTACGAAATAAGCGAGCCGGTGCCCTTGTCAATTGCTCCGTTGGAGCCCTTTAATGCCAGCTGTTTTGGTGTGGCAGATGGATCTATGCAGGTCTTTGTCGATGGGGGTGTTGAGCCTTATGCCTATGTCTGGAGCAATGGCGATACCGGTCCATTG
The DNA here is from genome assembly GCA_020437105.1 of Saprospiraceae bacterium. GTDB lineage: Bacteria > Bacteroidota > Bacteroidia > Chitinophagales > Saprospiraceae > JAAEZH01. The sequence continues at coordinate 53,247 of JAGQWR010000038.1, read as the reverse complement.
GCAGATAGCCTGGACGTGGGCTTTTATGGAATAACCATTACGGATGCCCAAAATTGCCAGCTTTCATTTGACAGTTTGCCCATAACGGCTCCTCCTGCCGTTTTGGTTGATTTTAACACCCAGAATGCCAGTTGTTTTGGGATCGATAATGGGGTGGCCATGGTCAATGTCATTTCCGGTACTCCGCCACTTTCTTATTCCTGGAGCAACGGCGATACTGCACCGATAGCAGATAGTCTCGCTTCCGGTTTGATTGGTCTGACCATTACTGATGGGGTAGGGTGTATTGATACGTTCAGTGTCAATGTTGGAGCCATTCAGCTTTTATCGACAACCCTGAGCGACCTCAATCCCAATTGTTTTGGTGGAAGCAATGGGTCCATTTTCCTGACAGCCATGGGAGGGAATGCCCCTTATCTTTATTCCTGGAGTACGGGAGCCGTTACAGAAGATATAAACGGTCTGCAAGCCGGCGCCTATAATGTAACGATCACAGATGAAGATGGGTGTTATCTGGTGTCTGATTCAATTTACCTGGAAAACCCGCCGCAAATTTTTATAGAGGTGGAGGCTATAGATAATATCCTTTGTGCCGACAATGCGAATGGAGCTATTTATGTTTCGGTAAGCGGAGGCACCGGACCTTTTCAATACAATTGGAGCAACGAGGCTACCACGGAAGATATCCTAAACCTGCCACCGGGAAATTACTACCTGACCGTTGTGGATGCACTAAACTGCCCGGCTGCTATCGGACCAATCACATTAACTATCCCGGATCCGCTGGAAGTACTTGTCGTAAACCTGGATGATCAGATTGATTGCGAAGGAAACTCCGTTGATACTGTTTACATTGAAGTAAGCGGCGGCGTCATGCCCTACAGTTTTGACTGGAGTGACGGTTCCCAGCTGCCGTTTCTGGCTGATGTGGCGCCTGGGGAGTATAGCGTGACCGTCACCGACGCCAATGGCTGCCAGGTGGAAGAACGGCCAATCAAGATATTAGAGCCTATCATACCGCTCCAGTTTGCCCAAAACCTGGATTTACTGGTGGTGGAAGATTGCGATTATTCGGGAGGAACCAGCCAGCTGCAGATTCTGATCGAAGGCGATGGTCCGCCTTATCAGTATAACTGGGGATTTGGGGGCAATGGCAATGTGCAGTCGGATACCCTCAATGCTCCGGCACTCAATCCGGGCTACTATTCTCTCACTCTTACCGATGGCAATGGTTGTGTAGCACATGCTGATTCCTTATTAGTCGTTGATTTTGACAATCTGGCTATCAGCGTACTGCCCACAGGTATTCATGACGTGCATTGTTATGGAGGTGCTGATGGCTGGATAAATTTAAACGTTGCCGGCGGAGTGCCGCCTTATTTGTATATCTGGACCAATAGTTTGGGCGATACCGTTTCAGTGGAGCAAGATCCGATGGGACTGGAGGCAGGCGTTTATCAGATTGAGTTGATCGACTTTAATAATTGTTCCATACAGTTGTTTGGATTAGAGGTAGAGCAGCCAGCCGACTCGCTGGATTTGGAATATGAGGTTGAGGATAATTATTGTTACGGCTATACTTCCGGAACTATTGATATTACCGTCAGTGGTGGCACCAGCCCTTATTCCTTTGAATGGAATAATGGTTTCGATGAAGAAGATCCCAGTCAGTTGGGGGCCGATTATTATTCGGTAACGGTTACTGATGCCAATGATTGTGTATTGCTTTTCGACTCTATATTTGTTGGGCAACCACTGGATTCCATCGAAATAGATACGGTCATCGTTTCCCAAATCAACTGCTTTGGCGCCATGAACGGTATGATTGATCTGGAGTTGGGTGGTGGATCGGGGCTATATTCCTACATCTGGAGCAACAACAAGTTTACGCAGGATATTTCAAACCTCGGTCCGGGCTTTTATTACTGCATTGTTGTGGACGACTCCGGTTGTCAAATGAGTACCGATACCTTCCAGATCACGCAGCCACCTATGATTGTGCTTAACATGAGTGCAACAGATCAGAATGAGGGCGAGCAGGATGGCACTGCGATGGTTGAAGTAAGTGGTGGGACAGCACCTTATTCCTACGAGTGGACTACACAAGATACGACGGCTGGTATTGAGTCGCTTTTCAGCGGATTTTATCAGGTTCTGGTAACTGATAGCCTGGGTTGTATGATGAATGGAGTTGTATTTGTAGGATTAATAGATTCTATTGTTTCCACAACGACTTATTTGCAGGATGCGGCCTATCGAATTTACCCGAATCCGGTGCAAACCAAGCTCCATGTCGAGCTGTTGCTACCGGATGCCCGATTTATCAACTGGGAAGTACTCGACGTACTGGGTCGGCCCTTAAAAATATCCGCGGAAGCAATCCTGACCAGAGAATTGAATGAAATCATTTCGGTTGAAGAATTACCGGGTGGGGCTTATTTTATCCGCATCACTATTTCGGATGTGGGGCCAATAGTTATCCCGTTTATCAAGTACTAAATCACCATTGAACTATTTTCTTTGAAGGAACGTTCTATATATTGCGACAAAATTTATATTTTTAATGACAAAAGTCGCAATCATGAGAAAAACAAGCAAAGCCACCATTGGTAGCGGCATACCGACGGACATATTTGAGAAACCGTTTGATTTAATTTCCCTGACCCGGAGAGGCATTCCTTTTCTGGAATTTGAAAGAATTCTGGAAAATGCTTCCTTCAGTTTACAAGACTGGTCCGGGTTTTTGCATGTATCCAAACGCACCCTGGAGCGCTACCGCAAGGAGCAAAAGGTATTTGAGCCCTTGCAAACAGAGCGTATTCTTCGGATCGTACAGGTCATGCAGATGGGGATTAACGTTTTCGGGAAGGCTGGCTATTTTGAGTCCTGGATGGGAAGTCGCAACCTGGCATTAGGGGGAGTTTGTCCAATTGAGTTGCTCGATAGCACCTTCGGTATTGAGTTACTAAAGGATGAACTTACCCGTATTGAGCACGGGGTTTTAGCATGATTGTATTCCGTTTGTGTAAGTCCATGTTTAAGGATGACCTTTCTGGTCGCGGCGCCGAAATAAGTGGTGGCCGTTGGAACAGCCGTGGAATACCTATGTTGTATTCGGCAGAAAACCGGGCACTTTGCACAGCCGAAATCGCCGTGCATACTCCTTTGGGCATTATCCCTGAAGATTATATGCTCCTCTCCATTTATATCCCGGATACCCTTAATATACTAGAATACAAAGCCGAAGATCTGCCGGATGACTGGCGGCTTTTTCCACATCCTCCTTCCACCAAAAAACTTGGCGATTTATTTGTTCGCGAACAGCACGCTGTCATCATGCGTGTTCCCTCCGCTATTGTGGGCGGCGAGGCAAATATATTAGTCAATCCCCGGCATCCTGATGCTTCCCAGATCAGACTGGAATCGGTGGAGCCTTTTGTGTTTGATAAACGCTTATTTGTACGTTAACTAAAGCATTAAAAATAATGCTGAATGCTGAATTTTAAAATCCCCCGCGCCCCAGCGTGAATAACCCCCGCGCCTCCGCGTGAATAACCCCCGCGCCCCAGCGTGCACAACCCCAGCGCCTCCGCGTGCACAACCCCAGCGCCCCAGCGTGCATAACCCCAGCGCCTCCGCGTGCATAAACTCCGCGCCCCAGCGTGCATAAACTCCGCGACCCAGCGTGCCCATCAATGTCAGCATCAGAATTTTCAGGATTAGTTGGTGGTAGCAGATTATAATTTTTAAACCGCTCAACTCTCAACTCTCAACTGGACGTAGTCCCTCAACCCTCAACTCAGTAGCTATTGCAAAATCGTAAACGTCGTTCTACGATTGCTCTGGTGCTCTTCTTCGGTACACCTCGGACAAGCACAGTCCACCGCAGGCTGCTCTTCCCCAAATCCGCGCGCAATTAAACGCTCCGGACTAACACCCAGCTGAATGAGATAAGCTACGGCTGATTGCGCCCGTTTGAGGGAAAGATCGGCATTGTAGCGCGTCTGACCCCGGCAATCCGTATGAGAAGCCAGTTGGATGCTTAATTCAGGGTTTAACAGAAGGTCCTGGCCTAACTGATCCAGGGTAGGACGGGCATCTTCCCGGATATCCCAGCGATCAAAGTCGTAGTAGATATTTTCCAGTACAATTTCCTGATTGGCGAATATCCGGTCTAATACGATTTCCAGCTCAAATTCCTGGATTGGATTTTCGGGATCCTGCCCGATGCCAATAGTGCTAAAATAACCCTCCCGGCTAATGTAGCCGTCGCGGGTAGCCAAAAAGCGGTATTCCTGGTCCGGCTCTAATTCTAAACGGAAGGACTCGTTTTCGCCCGGTTTATCCAGGGTGAAATCTTCCTTATTTTTAGGGAAGACCTGCAATTTACTGCCGGCCAGGGGTTTTCTGCCAAGGACGGGAGCATTTGGATTACCCTCTACTTCATAAATTTTCTCCAACACATACACATCCAGAAAGATCTGATAGGATGCGGGTTCTACGACAATAGCAGGCTCATCTGGAATCCTTTTTTCAAAGCGGTAAATATCATCGCCGCCCGACCCGTCTCTGCGGGAAGAGGAGAAATACCCGGCTTTCAATAAATCGGGATCATCTGATTTTGGAAGAAATATTAACCCAAAATCATCTGCTCCGGAATTGATAGGTGCCTTTAAGTTGGTCGCTTTAGACCAATAATCGCCTGATTGTTTATAGGTCCGGTAAATGTCCAGTCCGCCCATCCCGGTATGCCCGTCACTGGCAAAATAGAGGGTGTCCTGATCCATATACGGAAACTGCTCATCAAAAGGCGTATTTACAGCTCGGCTCAGCAATTTGGGGTCGCCCCATCCACCCGGAATCCGGTCAACCTGGTAAATGTCAAAACCGCCCCAACCGTCCGGATGATCACTGGAAAAGTAGAGTGTATTGCCGTCGGCCGACAGCGCTGGCTGCGCGTAGTTTACCTCCTCTTCTACAAAGGGTAATACGACGGGGGCAGTCCACTGATTCCCGATCCGTTGGCTAAGCATGAGTTTGCAGTAGTTATCTTCAAATTTTTCGGTGCTAAAGCAACGGGTAAAGAACATTTCAGAGCCATCGGCAGAAAATACAGCGGTACCTTCATTGTTTTCGGTGTTTATCTGTGCATCAAAAGGGGATATGTTGCCGGAGTTGAGATCCACCAGGAATAAATCCGAAAAATCCTGACCGGTCCATAAGTAGGGGGTCTCTCCGGTAGCAGCGGCACGGTCGGAGCTAAAAACCAGTTGATTATTCCCGAAAAGGGCAGGCGCATAATCTGCCCGGCTACTATTAAAGTCGGCCGGCTCGATCAGGTATTCCCGGGAAGGGGATTTCATCCATTCCATAGCCAGTTCACAAGCTTCAATTTCTTTTCGGAACTCGTAGATACTGCCGATCTCGAGTCCTAATTCCCGAAAGGCCTGGCCTGCATCTTCATACTGCTCATTGCGCTTAAGCGAATAGGCATAACCTCGGAGTGCCTCGACCCCATAATTGTTGTCATAGGCAATGCGGTACCATTTGGCAGCTTCTCCGTCCCGGGTGATTTCCTCATTGGAACGGCCAAGCAAATAAGCGATTTTGCCTTTTTCCTGCCGGGTCTTTTCCTTTCCGTATTCTTTTTCGAGCATCGGAATGGCTTCGTGGTATTGATGGCGCTCATAAGCAGTGCGACCATCCCGGATTTTCTGGGTATAGGTACATCCGGCGATTAGACCGAAAAGAAGCAAAATCAGATTCCAGCGCATGCAGTATGTTTTTTAGAAATGATTGTGTAATCAGATGAGTCAGATTACCTCAAATTCTAACGCCTCAGGAGACGCTTTGTTGTCGGAGGAATTGTTGTAGCCCTGACGGAAGTTCCGAAAAAAAGAAATCCCGACGATCAAAGCAGATCGCCGGGATTTTTATATCAATAAGCAGGTCTCTTATTTAGCTTTGGTAGCCGCACGGGAGAAACCGCCTTTTTTATCAGTTGTAGGTTTTGCATCAATCGTGCCGGTAAGGTCAGACATTACCGGTGTAGCAATAAAGATGGAAGAGTAAGTACCCACTACGATACCAACGAGGAAGGCAAAGGCAAAACCTTTAATACTTCCTCCACCGAAGATAAAGAGTACCAGTACAACAAAGAGGGTAGTAAGCGAGGTAATAACCGTCCGGCTTACCGTGCTGTTTACCGCCATGTTGATAATATCTTCCTTCGATTTGCCGGTATATAGATTCGAGAATTCCCGAATCCGGTCAAATACAACCACCGTATCATTTATCGAATAACCGATCACCGAGAGCAATGCTGCGATGAAGGCCTGATCCACTTCCATTGCAAAAGGCAGGATGCCGTGCAGGAGTGTGAATACGCTCAATACGATCAGTACGTCATGGAACAAGGCCGTAACCGCTCCAAGAGAGTATTGCCATTTGCTGAATCGAATAAAGATATAGAAGAAGATCAGCAAGAGCGCAAATACGGTTGCTTCCCAGGCGCTGGATTTGATGTCATCCGCAATAGTCGGACCTACTTTCGTAGAAGAAGTAACGTGGGTAACTCCCTGCGAATCGGTCTTCCGGAATTTTTCGTAAGAAATATTACCACCCAGCATGCTATTCACACCTTCATGCAATTTCACCATAACCAGTGAATCTGCATTTGGGTCTTCGCTATCAATGTTGTAGGAAGTAACTACGCCAAAAGTGTTTTCTGTATCAACTGCTTTAACGGTTGGAGCACCATCAAACACAGCAGTCAGGCTTTCCCGAAGCTGGTCGGCAGACACGTCTTGGGTGAATTCAATATTGTAGCTGTAGCCACCCTTGAAGTCAACACCCAGGTCAAAACCACGGACGAAGAAAGATCCGATACCAGCCAGGATAATAAGGCCTGAAATGGTATATGCGATCCGGCGTTTACCCAGCCAGTCAATATTAAGATTCGCAAAAGCGTCTTTGGATATACCAGTCCAGAAACTTAAATCGCGGCCTTTACCTACCCACCAGTCAATGATCAAACGACCCAACAATACGGCTGTAAAGAGGGAAGAAAGCACACCAACGATCAATACAACGGCAAAGCCTTTGATTGGGCCCAGTCCGAAAACAGCCAGGATAATGGCCGTCAGAATCGTGGTAACGTTGGCATCAATGATCGCAGAATAGGAGTTGGAGAAACCATCTGAAATGGCACTTCGCAAAGATTTGCCATCGCGTAATTCTTCCCGGATCCGTTCGTAGATGATTACGTTGGCATCAACCGCCATACCAATCGTCAATACGATACCGGCAATACCGGGGAGGGTAAGTACCGTACCGATGGAAGCCAGTGCACCCAGGATGAAGAATACGTTCATAAACAGGGCGATGATCGAAACCACACCCGCAGTACCATAGTACAGGATCATGAAAAGTAATACGAGGAGTACCCCGAAAATCATGGCCCGAATGGAATTGCTAATATTCTCTGCTCCCAAAGTCGGACCAACCAGGCTTTCCTGGATGATGGACGTTTTGGCAGGGAGTTTACCGATTTCCAGAATGCCTGCCAAGTCATTGGCCTCCTGTGTAGAGAAGCTTCCGGTAATGGAGGTATTTCCACCCAGGATCGGATTGATTACCCGTGGAGCAGAAGCGATTTCATCATCGAGCGTGATCGCTACTTCGCGGTTTCCGTCCTGATATGCCCGTTGGGTCATTTGTCCCCAAATACGGCTACCAGCCTGATCCATACGAAGGGTTACCTGCATTTCGCCGGTTTGTGTATCCGGAGATGCGTTGGTGCTTACGATAGAACCACCTTCCAGAAGGGGTTTATCTTTACCACCCGGCATTTTGATCAGGTATAAGCTGAAGGTTTCCGCTAATGGATCGTTTGGATCATCAACATCTATCGCATCTTTTGACCAGCGGAAGCCGGCATCAGGTGGAAACAGGCTTTTAATGTCAGGCCGTCTCAGCATGTTGAGTATGGCGTCCTTTTGATTCCGCTTGGCAGTACCCATTACAGCGGGGCTAAACCCGTTTTGAGTATTCAGTGCCAAACGCTCAAAGAGTGGTCCGTATTGACCCAGGTCAGCCGGTGTAGTACGTACCGTGTCAACCCGCTCGATCTGAGTGGAATCCACGTTACCCAATGCATCCGTGACATATAGCGTGTCAAGGGTGAAGCTTGTTTCTGTGTCTGTTCCGGCGTCCTGAGCTGCTAATTTCTGGTCGGCTGCGGCAAAAGCTGCAGCTATACCCGGATCGCTGATCCGGTAAGTATCCCAGAACTCCAGTTTGGCAGTAGAAACAAGGAAAGCACGCGCACGTTCCGGATTATCAATTCCCGGAAGGTCAACGATAATAAGGTCACGCGCTTCATCCAAAGATACGTTTGGTTGAGAAACACCCAATTTATCAATACGCTCTTTCAGGCGTTTGTAAGTCAGCTGTACAGTCTCATTAGCGCGATCACGCAGGATACGGGTTACGTCTCCATCAGAAGTATTGGCATTGATGTCTTCCCGCAGCGATTCGTTTTGCTGAAACAGTTTAGACATCTTTTTTCCTTCTGCCAGATCTTGCCAGGCGCGGGCGAAAAGCGTAATATAATCTGATTGAGCATCTTTTAGGGATGCTGTTGCTTGGTTCAACGCATTTTCAAACGTGGGGTCGGTACTGTCATTAGCCAGTGCTCGTATAAATTCACGCAGGTCAACTTGTAAAACAACACTCATACCACCCTTGAGGTCAAGCCCAAGTGCGAGTTGTTGTGATTTCAGATCCTGATACGTGTAATCTTTAATAAGTGGTATGCTAAATACCACAGATCTGGACATAGAATCCAGATAGGCTGTTCGAGCAGACTTTAGTTGGTCTGGCTGCTCTTCCTCGGGATAGTTCTGCGCGTATGATTTGGCATATTCTTCTGCTTTTTTCTCCACCTTCATGGTAGGAAGAATAAACAGGTACTGCACCACACATACGATCGTCATGATCACGAGAAAGAACTTTACGATACCTTTCCCTTGCATGTTGAAAAAATTTAAAAAATTTGAAAATGCGTTAAACCGGAAACCAGCTGATTTGAAGCCTATTTTGGATCACAAACCATAGGTTTTCGGCTGCGCCGAATTGGAGTTGCTCCCACAGCAATTCCCCGGCAAAATTGTTTTCCTTTTGGAAAAACTGGGCAAATATAAGCCTTTTGGTCAATTTACACCCTTATTAGTAGAATATTATGTCTCTAAGATTCTGCCCTTCATACTCCTCTGAATTTCAAAGTATAGGGCACTTTTCCAAGGTGCTTTCACAGATGCACGACAAAAATATGTACCTTTGGAGCAAGTTTTGCGTCTTATAGGACGTATTGTAATTCAGGCTTTAAAGAGCCCTTTTAAAAACCACTAAATTTTAGTCAATTATGGGATTATTCTCCTTCCTGAAAGGCGCAGGCGCACGCTTGTTTGACCGAAAAGAGGCAGAACCAGCTACTCCAACTGCTCCGAGCCCGGAGGTGGAAGCAGCTTTACGTCAACAAAAAATCATGCTTCTTCGCGGAGCTCTTTCTGATCTTGGTCTGGAGGTTACTGACCTTTCCCTGGATCTGGTCGGTGAGCAGGTGACAGTATATGGTGAGGTAGATTCGCAGGCTAACCGCGAAAAAGTTGTCTTGGCATTAGGTAATGTTTACGGAATTTCTTCTGTTGACGATCGCTTGTCAGTTGTTATTCCTGAACCGGAATCTCGTTTTCACGAAGTTAAAAAAGGAGATACGCTGTCTGCTATTTCCAAAACGCATTATGGTTCCTGGAAACATTATCCGGCCATTTTTGAAGCAAACAAACCTATGTTAAGTGATCCGGATAAAATTTATCCAGGACAAATGCTTCGCATTCCGGTTATGGCTGATGTTCCATTTTTGCCATTGGCGTAAATGACATGTGCAGCTGGGTAAGTTTCTGAAATCCTACTGCATTTATAACCACAAACATAAGTCATCCTGAATTTTGAGCCTACTTTAATAAGAGGCAATTTGCGATGGCAGATCTTAAACTGTAAATCGGTATCGAAGCAATTCGGTACCGATTTGCTGTTGTATGGACCCACTGTCTAAGGAAAGGTGCCGCTCCTACGGAGCTTTAGAAAAGCTGTCAATTTGAAATGCTACAAAGAGATTGCTCCGCTGGAGCAAAAAGTTAATCCTTAACTCTGGTGTTGTATGTGTAGCGTTATGAAGTTGTTTAAAAACACGAACCCCATCTCCGTAGGAGATAAATCTTTGTAGGCAATAACCCAAATCAAAATCTAAACCCCGTCGGGGTGACACATGTTTTTTCCAAGAATAAAACAGACTATTCGTTAACCTGATTCCTCGGCGTACCTTTTAAATAGGCGCTAATATTAATAGCTGTTTCTTCCAACAGGCGCTTCCGCGAAGCAAATCCTGCCCAGGCGATATGAGGCGTGATCAGGCAATTGGCAACACCTAATAATATGTGATCCACTGCAGGAGGCTCCTCCCGGAGTACATCCAGTGCTGCGCCGGCAATTTGTCCGCTTTCCAATGCTTCCTTTAGATCCTGGTCAATAATTAATCCGCCCCGACCTGTATTGATCAGGATGGCACCTTTTTTCATGGTGCCCAGGTTGGCTTTATTTACAATACCATTCGTTTGATCAGTCAAGGGGATATGCAGACTTAATATATCGCTTTGAGCGAATAATTCCTGCTGATCCACAAAGTTGACTCCGGGAATCCGGTCGTGGCGCAGACTCCGGCGGGTAACCAGAATTTCCATCTCGAAAGCCTGTCCGATCTCTGCTACCCGTTTACCAATTTTCCCGAATCCCAGGATGCCCAGTTTTTTGCCGGCGAGCTCCGGAATAGGTGCCAGGGTATAGGAAAAATCAGGGGATTGCGACCATTTTCCGGCTTGTACACTTTGATGGTGTAACTCTACCTTGTTTGTCAGGGCAAAGATCAGGGCAAAAACATGCTGTGCCACTGATTCTGTGCTATATCCCGATACATTATGTACGGGAATATGACGCTTGGCGGCCGCTTTAATGTCCACATTATCATAACCGGTAGCCAGAATGAAGATGGCCTTTAAATCAGGCAACTGCTTTAATTCTGCTTCGCCTATCCGAACCTTATTAAGTATGATGATATCTGCAGGAGCCGCACGTTCAATAACTTGATGTGCTGGCGTTCGATCAAAAACAGTCAGGTTTACGGTCGATTCTAATGGCTTCCAATCCAGGTCACCCGGGTTGAGTGTATAACCGTCCAGTACAACTGCTTGCAAGAGTTTTCCCATGACCGAAAAGTAGGGTAAAAAAGCTAAAGAAAACTCTTCTTTAACATTTGAACGATTACTTGTCGTAAAGGATTTCCCCGAAAGGGGCTATAAACCGTTTAACATCCAGTTGTAATCCCGATAATTGATGGTGGCTCCGCTGGTGACCTTGGTGTTTGAATATTCGTTCAAATAATTGACCACATTACCGAAATCAACTTCATACCAGTCAAAGATCTTGGAAACCTTTACATTATTGGTGCTAATAGTGTTGTAATTGGAATTATTGATAAATGCCTTGGCCTGGGCTTCCAGTTGGGCATTGAGGTTAGAAGCAGTAAAGGCTTGGTTGAGCAGTGGCGGACAAGATTTTGCGGCACAGTTTACTGCAAAATGGATACGTGCATCCTTGTAAATGGGGCGCAGTATTTCATTTTCAATTTGGTTTAGCGAATAAGTCTTGTCGCCAATTTTTATCCATTTTACATCCCAGGGTTTGCCAGAATGCAAGTCTGTAATACTCCCGACCGGATAATTATCAATGATCATCTTTACGGTAAAGGCATTGTACGCATTGATCCAATAGGCCATTTTTTCATTTCGGGACCAATCAGAACGTGGCGGGTTGTCGGCCAGTAAATCGAGGTAGGATTGCAAAACATCTTTATTCGCTTTAAGCGCTGAATAATTTACCTGGCCGGTGGCATTTACATATTTGCGCAGCAAGCCGTCCCAGATAACATGCGAAGGTGCTGTTTGTGGTGCCGGTTCCGGAATTTCAGTTGGTTTGTCTTCCTCAACCACAGGGTCAATAGTGGGCGTTTCAACTTCAGCAGGTACTTCGGCTATCGGAGTATCAGGAGTTGTATTCGCTTCCTCCTTTATCGTGGATTTCTCTTTTTTCTTGACCGGATCTGTTGCCGGTGTTTCCGAAACTGCCGGGTTTGTCTCCGTTGTTTTTGTTAGATTTTCCGGATTTGTTTCCGTTTCTGTTGGAACTATTTCTGGTTCGGTGGTTTCTACTTCAGCGCTGACTTCTTCCGGTGTACCTGGCCGTTCAGCCTGGGCGCAAGCTGCCAAAAACATACAGGTCATCAAAATCCAACCGGAAAGTGTAATTTTCGGAAACGCAAAAAAAAGATTTTTCATAATGATTTCTTTGAATTGAAAACCCCAAAGGGGCCTACTAAGTTCGATTTTTTTTGAATGTATGGGCAGAAAACGACCAATTATTTGGCTAATGTCAACCTAATTACGAGTATGGTATTACACTTTGTCGCATTAGAGGCAAGTTTTTGATTTGTTTAACATAGATTTATTCACTGCCGCTCCATTATGATTCAACTTCACAGGTTTAAAGACAACAAATTTTCAGAAAGGAGGCCAGAAGGGAATTCTTAATTCTTAATTTTGAATTTTGAATGAGATCACTAACCCACTATCGTTCGAATTTTGAATTTTGAATGAGTGTTCGCTTCGCGAAGGTTTAACCCGTTTGAATCGTTAAATCCGGTTGATTCGTCACAGACGAATTTTAGTATCTCAATCGCCTCGATTGAATTTCCGGCCAAGAAAATAAATAGACTTGCTAGTCTGAAAGACCGCATAGACTGTGAAGCCGACAGGCCACTAGACCGGGCCAAAGGCCCTAGACTTGTTGTTCGCTTCGCGAAGGTTTAACCCGTTTGAATTTTAACTAACCACCGAACCACTGAACCACTGAACCACCGAACCACAGGACCACCGGACCACCGAATCACAGGACCACCGGACCACCGAATCACATAATTCCTTAGCTTTGCCTACATGAAAACGCTGCTGACCTGGTTGATTGCCGGATGCTGCCCCTTCCTGATCCAAGCACAACCATTATCCGAGGTTTTGATCGAAATGTATGAGATGGAGAACTACTCCGGTGCTATTGAATTAGTGCTCGGCGCAGAATCCCTTGATCTCGAAGCCAGCTATATTGCCGGACTCTGTTTTTCTGCAGCCAACGAAGACCTGGTGGCTCTGGAGTATTTTGATCAGGTGCTGGCAAAAGAACCTGCCCATGCCGGTGCCTTATTCTTTAAAGGTCAAAGCCTCCTGTTTTTGGACAAAGGACCGGAGGCACTTCCTTTTTTATACAAAGCCTATCAGTTGGAGCCCGGGAATTGCGATTATGTGATCGGACTGGGATCAGCTTACTATACAACTGAAAAGCTGGATAGTGCCCTCTATTATTATCAGGAAGCCAGGCAACTGGATAATTGCCTGGAAAGCCTGCACCTTTTTATGGCCGAAACCTATGAAGCATTAGGCGAAAAGGAAAAAGCATTATCGGTGTATTATGACGCGGTAAATTCAATGAGTCCGACTTCGGATGTTTTTGAGGAAAGTATGTATAATATAGGAGTGTCTGAATATCTGAATGGAAATTTTGACATGGCCGAGATGGCTTTTCTCAAACTTACAGAAATTCGCCCGCGTGATATTCGGTATATTCCAAAGCTTATCCAGGTGTATTATGCGCGGGAAGATTTTGAACGGGGAGATTCTTTAAAGCAGCGCATTTATGGAGCGAAGGAAAGAGGCGAATTAAGCCCTGAATTTTTGTCGGAAGGTTTTTGCTTTGATCAGTTTGTCTGGCGTGATAAACGTATTTACGCTTATGAGGCAATAGGGGAGTCGCCTCCATTGTTTAACAAGTATGTGTTTTTTGTTGCCTATGAAAATGGAGAAGTTATTCAGCAAATTCAACTGGAACATCGTCCGGATGTTTTAGATAAGGGTTACTTTTATGTCTTGGGCGTGCTGAATATGAAAGGCCATGTGGATCTTTGGCAATACCTGTTTGATGCAGACGTTGCATATCCGGATATTAAAAAATCAGTCTTACAGGTTTTGCGTCAATCCAAATAACCCTTGTGTTTAAAATAAAATGTAATACATGTCTGTAGTAGTTGAAGGACTGACTAAAATTTACGGCACCCAACATGCAGTGGACCAGATATCCTTTGAAGCGAAAAAAGGGGAAATCCTGGGCTTCCTTGGTCCGAACGGAGCAGGGAAAACAACGACCATGAAGGTGATCACCTGCTTTATTCCGCCTACGATGGGAAGTGTTTCAGTATGTGGTTTTGATGTCGAAAAGAACCCTATGGAAGTACGCCGCAGTTTAGGTTATCTCCCGGAGCATAACCCCCTGTATAAAGAAATGTATGTGCGGGAATACCTGCAATTTATCGCCCGCCTGCATGGAGATTCAAAAGCCCGCGTTGATGAAATGATCGAGTTGACAGGCCTCCAGCGCGAAAGTCATAAACTGATCGAAACACTTTCCAAAGGATACAGACAGCGTGTTGGCCTGGCTCAGGCCCTGCTCCATGATCCGGAAGTCCTTATTCTGGATGAACCCACTTCCGGACTGGATCCCAACCAATTGGTCGAGATCCGGCAGTTGATTAAAAAAATAGGTGAAGAAAAAACGGTCATTTTCTCTACCCACATCATGCAGGAAGTACAAGCACTCTGTGACCGTGTACTAATTATCAATCAGGGTAAATTAGTGGCTGATGATCCGATCGAGCGCTTGCAGGAACGCATGAGTGGCCGTAGTTTGGTGACCGTAGAGTTTTCCCTTCCGGTGAATAAACAGGAGTTGGAGGCGATTAAGGGCGTTGACGGAGTGAAATCACTCGGAAAGAATCGCTGGGAATTGACAGCTTCCAGTAAGACAGATATTCGGGAAGCGATCTTTCAATTCGCGGTAAGCAACAAAAAACCGCTGCTTGAATTGCACAAAGAACAGTTGAGTGTAGAAAACGTATTCCAACACCTGACTCAAAGCCCGATTCATGCCTGAGTTTTTTTTCAAACGGATGCTCCTTAGCCTGTTTTTTCTGGCTACTGTTTTTTCGCTTGCCGGACAAACTGACTCCGTGTTGATCACCAAGAATTTTGATTTTCAGGATGGGATTTACCTGAGCTTTGAATCCTTCCAATCAAACCAGCCTGATATTTTGTGGGATGAGGTAGAAGCAACAGTTTTTACCAATCCGAAAACACACCTGACACAAATCGCTGACATTGTAAGGCTGGATTCGACCGGCAATCGAGTGCTGTTGGAACCCCAAAATTTTTGGGGTGTTTGCCTGGATGGCATTCCATCTATTGGATTGCCGAAAACAGCGGTGCAAAAAGAATTCGCTACTTTTGCAGCGCTTCGGCTCAGAGGAAAGATTTGTTATTTTTCCTATGAAACGACAGAGATACGGAATATTGAAATGTCGGCGTATAATCCTCGTACAGGAAGGCCTTTTCGAACGGGGATTGTTCAGCGGGAAGCCCAGGTCACTCAGGAAAAAATGCTACATTACCAAACCGGGGAGATTCAGGATTTTACGCTCCACAACTTCATAAACTGGATCCCGGATGACCCGGGTCTGAAAGAATCCGTACTCGAACTCGGACCAGACGAAGCGCATGAAAAATTGTTTCGGTGCCTGCTGATTTATGTGGACCGAAACCCGGTATATACATATAAAAGTTGAGGCCAACGGTCTAATTGAATTCAACCTGGCCACCACACCGTATCAAATATGTGGAGTATCTATCTCAAAGAGTTAAACACCTTCTTCAGTTCTCTGATCGGGTATATCGTAATCGGCGTCTTCCTGGTTTTCACCGGTTTGATGATGTTTGTTTTTCCCGATACCAGTTTGTTGAATTACAATTACGCCACTTTGGGGCAGCTTTTTGAACTGGCTCCACTGGTCTTTCTGTTTCTGATCCCGGCAATCACAATGCGATCCTTTGCCGAGGAAAATCAAAACGGAACCATCGAACTATTGGTTACCAAGCCGTTGTCCGATTTTCATATCGTATTTGGCAAATTCATGGCTTGTGTAAGTTTGGTGCTTTTTGCCCTTATTCCCACAGTCTTGTATTATATCACGGTGTATCAATTAGGGGCTCCAAAAGGCAATCTGGATTCCGGTGCTATCATGGGCTCTTATCTGGGTTTATTAATGCTCGGTGCAGTGTTCGTGTCGATCGGTCTGTTTGCCTCCTCACTGGCCAATAACCAGATCGTCGGATTTGTGCTGGCCACCTTCCTGTGTTTCCTGCTTTATTATGGTTTTTTCTTCTTTAGCAAATTACCGGTCTTTGTAGGAAAAGGGGACGATGTGGTTCAGATGATTGGTATTGATAATCATTATGTATCCATCAGTCGGGGAGTGGTCGATAGCCGGGATATGATCTATTTTTTCAGCGTAACCGGTATTTTTATTTTTCTGACACTGACGTCGCTGGGTAGGCGTAAATGGTAAAAATGTAGGAATGGCTGCATCAAAAAAAACTCAATCGCTTCTAAATCTCGTGCTCGTTTTTGGTATCGTGCTCTGCCTGAATTTTCTGGGCGGATACATCCATGGATACCTGGATCTGACGGAAGACAAGCGCTTCACCCTGACCAAACCAACAGAGGAGCTCCTGCAAAACCTGGATGATGTGGTTTTTGTACGCGTTTTGCTGGAAGGCGAATTCCCGGCAGGGTTTAAAAGGCTCCAGAAGTCTGTGATCGAAATGTTGAATGATTTTCGGGGCGAAACCGGATATCTGGAATATGAATTTGAAGACCCTTCTAAAGGGACGCTTGAAGAAATCAATACCCGGCGGGAGGAATTGGCCAAAGATGGCATTTCACCTACTCTTTTTCGGATGAAGGACGCCGAAGGGATGGAAGAAAAACTGATCTATCCCTATGCCATCTTTTATTACAAGGGCCGAAATGTTGCGGTAAACCTGCTGGAAAACCAGGGCGGACAATCACAAGAGCTCATCCTCAATAATTCTGTCAGTCTGCTCGAATTTAAATTTGCCAACGCCATCCAAAAGCTGCAATTATCCCGAAAGCAGGTGATCGCTTTTACCAATGGGCATGGCGAATTGGGTGAACTGGAAACGAAAGACCTGGTCAACACCCTGCGCCACTATTATGATGTGGGGCGCTTCAATTTGGATAGTGCCTATCAAATTCCCGAACAACTGGATTTGCTGATCGTAGCCAAACCCCGTGCGCCTTTCAGTGAGCGCGATAAATTCATGATCGATCAATATGTCATGCGTGGTGGAAAGGTGATCTGGCTGATTGATAAGCTGAATGCGAGTCTGGACAGCATCCCGCCGGGCAACTTTTATGTGCCTGGTGATTATAACCTGAATCTGGATGATATCCTCTTTAAATATGGGGCCCGGATAGACCCCGGACTGGTATTGGATTTGCAATGCTCCAGTATTCCGCAAGTAATTGGCGTACAGGGAGGCAGTCCGCAGATCGATCTCTTTCCCTGGTTTTATCACCCGGTAGTTGTTCCGAAATCAGACAATCCGATTGTAAAAGGCCTGGATAATGTCAACTTCTTTTTCCCTAGTCGGGTGGAACTGGTGCGTACCAAAACGGAAACAGAGCAAACGGTGTTGTTGAGCACCTCGGAGTACAGCAGGGAGCAATTATCTCCATTGCGCCTCAGTTTTGAAATCCTGCGCTATGAGCCGGATCCTAAAACCTTTGATAAGGGAGAGATTCCGCTTGCTGTCTTATTGGAAGGAACCTTTCCTTCGCTGTTTGAAAACCGGGTATCCGAAAGTATGCTGGACGGACTCGAAAAAATGAATCAGGAATTTCTGCCGGAATCCGTGCCGACTAAAATGGTGGTTGTTGGAGATGGTGATATTGCGGCAAATCCGATCAGCCGCGAATCTGGCGGCCATCGTCCGTTGGGATATAATATCTATGACCGGAAGCAATATGCCAATAAGGATTTTCTGATCAATTGCATCGAGTACCTGCTGGATCAAAATGGCGTCATTGCGGCCAGAGGAAAGGAAGTTAAGCTGCGATTATTGGATACTGTCCGGGCGGAGGCAAATAAGACGGGTTGGCAATTGCTTAATTTGGGTGTACCTCTGGTATTTTTAATACTATTCGGTTTGACCTATCATTTTTGGCGAAAAAGGAAATTTGCCAGGTAGCATGCAGCGGCCGAAAAATATTATAACAACGAATTCAACAAAGCTATGAATCAAACAAAAATTCTACTCATCGTCTTTGCTATTTTTGGCAGCGTAGCCGCCTGGTTTTTGCTAAAAAAGGGCGATGATAAAACGACCGTACTCACTTGGGAGCGTGATTTCAAGATTGAGAATACAGATGAGATCTACAAGATTTTTGTAGCCGACCGAAAAGGCAATACAGCTACCTTAGAGCGCGACGGTGCCCATTGGAATTTAGATGGGAAGTACCGCGCCAGCCAAAATGTAGTGGATAATATGCTGGATGTTTTCCGGAATGTGGAAATCCTTTTTATTCCGCCGGCAGCGGCAGTAGAAACCATGGTGACCGACCTGGCGACTAATGGTATTAAGGTAGAGGCATTCGATAAATCGGGAGAAAAAATAAAAGGCTATTATGTTGGCGGGTCCACTCCGGATGAACGCGGTACCTTTTTGATCCGGGAAGGAGCGGAAACACCTTTCATCACTTCTATGCCCAATTTTTCCGGGACCTATTGGATTCGCTTTGTGCCACAGGGCGATAAATGGCGTGATAGAACAGTGTTTGCCTATAAACCGGAGGAGATTGCCAAAGTAACCATGGAGTATCCCAAACAACGCAATAAGTCTTTTATCGTAGAACGGGGAGAGAATGGCTTTGATGTACTTCCTTATTACGACCTTTCTGCCCCTATTTCAGGAACGGTTTCACAGGGTGCTGTTGAAGGATTCCTGACACAGTTTGAATCGCTGGCAGCAGAAAATTATATCAACGGAAGTCCGAGTTTACAAAATGTGCAGGGGAAAATTCCTTTTGCTTCCATTTCGGTTGAAACGATAAGTGGAGATCTGAAACAGATTCAAATTTGGCCGATGGATAATATCGATAACAGTGGCCGGATCAAAAGCCCCGAGACAGAACGTTATTATTGCCTGGATAATAATGGCGATTTTCTGTTAATCCAACAACGTGTTTTTGGAGACATTCTCTGGGCCTACGAATCCTTTTTTCGCTAGAATTTTGTGTAAGCTTTAAAATATGCCTCGATTTATTCTTTTGGTGGTCTTCATGCTCTCCATTGGTGCTCAAACGGTAGAGGCACCGACCTGGGGCTTTTTTGGCCACCGCCGAATCAATCGTCTGGCGACCTTTACCCTGCCACCGGATATGATCCGCTTTTACAAAAAGCATATTGAATTTATCACGGAGCACGCTGTTGACCCCGATAAAAGACGCTATGCCACGAAGCACGAAGCTGTACGTCATTATATTGATATTGATCACTGGGGGAGTTATCCCTTTCCGGAGGTGCCGCGCAATTGGACGGATGTTTTAGCTAAATACACTGAATTACAGGTGGTCAGTCAGTCGGGCGATACATTGGTTTTGACTGGTGCTGATCACATGTTCCAGGATGCAGGGCGCTGGTGGTATAACAAGGGGCCGCTGAAGGATGCCGGTGTAACGGTTGATGTAGGAGATTACAATCGTTTTGTACAGCGCCAGATTTTACCCAATTATTATGAAGACGCCTGGCCACTGTCTTGCGATAGTCTGCGGCAATTATTTGGCCTTTCGGCCGAATTTGATTGTGTTTCAGCACATGCAGTTGATCAATTCTCCGGATATGGCATCCTGCCGTATCATTTGCTGAAAATGCAACGGCGGCTCACTGATGCCTTTCTGGAAAAGGATGCAGAGAAGATTTTACGCCTTTCGGCGGAATTTGGGCATTACCTGGCAGATGCGCATGTGCCACTCCATACCACCGAAAATTATAACGGGCAGTTGACCGGCCAGGACGGTATCCACGGCTTTTGGGAAAGCCGAATCCCAGAGCTTTATGCGGATGAGGATTACGATTTTTTTGTAGGGCGCGCCGAATACATTGACGACCCGGCCTCTTACTTCTGGGGAATTGTGCTGGACAGTCATCAGCTGGTTGACAGTGTTTTATCCATTGAAAAAGAATTGAGCCTTACTTTTCCGCAGGATCAGCAGTATTGTTATGAAGACCGGCTGGGCGTAAATATTCGGACCCAATGCCCGGAATATGCGGCGGCCTATCAGGCCCGATTACAGGGTACCATAGAAGCGCGCATGCGGGCCTCTATCCATGCTGTTGGCAGTGCCTGGTTTACCGCCTGGGTAGATGCGGGATCTCCCAAACTGGATTTTGGTTTAGTATCAGAAGATATCCCGGAAGAGGAGTTGAAAGATACCGGAAACCAATTGGGGCGAAAACACGATAACTAACGAATTCTTTGAAACAAATTCAGTAACAAAGCCCTACTTTTGCCGCCATGAATTTGTTAAACGACCGCTTACAACTTGCTTTAAAAGGAGCCGCCATGGGGATGGCCGAGGTGATTCCCGGTGTTTCCGGAGGTACCATTGCTTTCATTACCGGGATTTACGAACAGCTTTTACAATCGATAAAAGCCTTCGGACCAGCCCTCGTGCCAGCCTGGAAATCGGGTGGTATAAAAGGTGTATGGGAAAAGGTAAATGGCAATTTTTTGCTTTTCCTCGGTGCCGGGATGATTCTTGGAATTGTTGTTGGCGTGTTTTTGATTACCTGGCTCCTGGAGCATTATCCGCCGGTAATCTGGTCTTTTTTCTTTGGATTGATCATTGCCTCTGCAGTATATATAGGTAAGCAGGTTCCTGTTTGGAACTGGAGTAGTTTGTTACTTCTTGTGGGTGGAGCTGGTTTCGCCTATTGGATAACCGTAGCCAGTCCGACATCCGGATCAGAAGCCTGGTGGTTTATTTTCCTGTCGGGAATGATTGCGATATCTGCTTTATTGCTACCGGGGGTTTCGGGTAGTTTCATCCTTTTGTTATTAGGTATGTACACCCTGATTGTGCCGGCTGTCAAGGAAGCTTTAACAAGTTTTGATCCGCACAGCCTCACTATTATGGCCGTTTTTGGTACGGGGTGTTTAGTCGGACTGGCGATTTTCTCGCGCATTCTCAGTTGGTTGTTTATCCACTATAGATGGCATACCCTGGCCTTGCTTACGGGCTTTATGCTTGGGTCATTAAATCGGCTTTGGCCCTGGCAAAATGTACTGAGCTACCGCACCAATAGCAGTGGCGAATCTGTGCCGATGAGCACCCTGAAGGTATTGCCGGCTAATTTTGAGGGTGATCCGATGGTTATGGGTGTAATCATTGCCCTGGTGAGCGGGTTCCTGATTGTTTTTTTGTTGGATCGGGTAGGAAATCAGTCAGTCAAAAGTGCTTAATACAGACCAAATCAGAAAGTTTGCGCTCATCGGGTATCCGCTTTCGCATTCCTTTTCCAAAAAATATTTTCAGCATAAATTTTTGGTAGAAGGGATCGAAGATGCAGTCTATGAACTCCTACCGATAGAGGACCTCACTGAATTTCCTGCGATGCTGGTCCGGTATCCGAAACTTCGTGGATTGAATGTAACCATTCCACACAAACAGGCTATCATCCCTTTCCTGGATCGTCTCGATCCGATCACTAAAGCCATAGGTGCTGTAAATACCATACGGGTAGAGGATGATGGCAGTCTGAGTGGTTTCAACACCGATGCCTTTGGTTTTGAACAATCTCTCCGGGAATTATTGCCGGATAACTGGCAATCCGGTGCATTGGTTCTGGGTACAGGTGGCGCATCCAAAGCAATTTGTTGGGTCCTTGAAAAGCTGGAGATTCCGGTTTTAAAGGTGAGTCGTACTCCAAACTCTGGCCAGATCGGATATCTGGAAATAAGTAAGGTGCTTTTAGATAAGCATTCCCTGATTGTAAATACCAGTCCGCTGGGAACCTTTCCGGATGTGGCAGCGTGCCCCAATATTCCATATAATCTTCTAGGTCCAAATCATTACCTTTATGATCTGGTATATAACCCCGAAGAAACCACATTTATGCGTCTCGGAGCGGCACAGGGTGCCACGGTACAAAATGGGCAGCAGATGTTGAATCTACAAGCTCAGAAGTCTTGGGAAATCTGGAATTTGGAAAAGGAGATCCCGGGATCAAATTAAAATCGGAGTAGCAACATACCCATAAAACTTTTGTTTGGGTATATATCACCACGTTTATTGAATCAGGAAATGCCCTTCCAAATATGAAAAAAGAAGGAAAGCCGGTAGATACCAAATTCGACAAATTACATCAGGCACTTATGGAGGCAAAAAAAGCTTCCGGAACCGGTGGTCCTGACCTGGATTTTTCAAATACGGAAAATGCCTTCGCGAGCAAAACAGATGCAGAATTAAAGAAAGCTGCCTGGCTTTTTCGCTTAATGAATAAACCCTGGCTGGTTTCAGTTGGATCTAAACTGGGTTTGGCAGCCATCCAACTTCGATTGCCTTTTGTAGATAAGGTGGTCAAAAGCACCATTTTTGAGCAATTCTGTGGTGGTACCACCTTATTAGAGTCTGTGCCAACCATTGAAAAACTTGCCGCCCAAAATACCTTCACGGCACTGGATTATGGAGCCGAAGCTAAAGAATCTGAGGAGGATTTCAATAAGACCATGAAGGAAACCATTCGGTCTATTGAGTTTGCGGCAATTAACGAAAGTGTTCCGGTGGTCAGCTCAAAGATTACCGGGATGGCGCGCTTTGGGTTGTTGCAAATGATTCAGGAGGATAAGCCACACACAGATAAAACCCGGGCAGAATACAAGATCGTGTTAAAACGGATTGATGCCGTTTGCCATGTAGCCCGACAAAAAGGTGTAGCCATCTTTTTTGATGCCGAGGAAAGCTGGATACAGGATACAATTGATCACCTCGTCAAGGTCATGATGCGCCGATACAATCGCGAAAAAGTAGTCGTCTATAATACCTTTCAAATGTACCGGAGTGATCGCTTGAAATACCTGATGACTTCCTTTGATGAAGCGCAGTTAGGCGGGTACTTTTTAGGTGCTAAATTGGTTCGGGGAGCATACATGGATAAGGAACGCGAGCGAGCAGAACGCCTTGGTTATCCATCGCCAATCCATCCCAATAAGCGCGCCACAGATGAAAGTTATAATATGGGCGTTCGGTTTTGTGTGGATAATTACGAGAAAATTGCCCTCTGTAACGCGACGCATAATGCAGAAAGCTGCCTCTTGATGGCTCAGATGATACACGAGCGCAAATTGCCCAAGGATCATGCCCACCTCAACTTCTGTCAGCTGCTCGGAATGAGTGATCACCTGACCTTTAATCTGGCTTTCGCCGGATTTAATGTCGCAAAATATGTGGTTTTTGGTGCTGTCAAAGAGGTGTTGCCATATTTGATTCGCCGGGCACAGGAAAACACCTCTGTCGCAGGTGATATGAGCCGGGAACTTCAACTCATTTCTGAGGAGCTGAAACGCCGGAAACTGGATTGAGTTCCTGTTACTTTTCAATCATTATTTTAAACCATACGTTATCAGCTCTTCCAAACGCATTTTTCTGAAACCCGGTAAGGAAAGACCTATTGAACGTTTCCACCCCTGGATATTTTCCGGTGCTATTGCCCGATTTGATGAAACGCCAAAAGATGGCGAATTGGTGCAGGTTTTAAGCTCCAAAGGCGTATTCCTGGCTAGTGGGCATTATCAAGATAGTAGTATTGCCGTTCGACTCATCTCTTTTGTGGAGGAAGATATTGATGCCGACTTTTGGTTTCGAAAAATTCAGGCAGCCTGGCAATACCGCAAAGATGTGGGGTATCTCGACAATCCGAATACCAATTGTTATCGGCTGATTCATGCAGAAGGAGATGGTCTGCCCGGATTGATCATTGATATTTACGCACAAACTGCGGTGATTCAATGTCATTCGATTGGGATGTTTCGGTCGCGTAAGGAAATTGCGGAAGCATTAAGGAAAATATATGGCGATCAGCTCTCAGCCATCTATGATAAGAGTTCGGAAACACTGCCCTCTGAATTTGGCCGTGGGGTTCAGAACGGTTTTTTAGAAGGTGCCGGAGATTCGGCAATCGTGCAGGAACATCAGCATCAGTTTTTAGTAGATTGGGTACAGGGCCAGAAAACCGGATTTTTTCTGGATCAGCGGGATAATCGGCAGATGTTGAGCCAATATGTGAGCGGTAAGTCGGTCCTGAATGCCTTTTGTTATTCTGGCGGGTTCTCGGTTTACGCTTTGGCTGCTGGCGCGCGTATGGTACACTCGGTCGATGTTTCTGAAAAGGCGATTGCCTGGACTGACCGAAATGTAGCGCTCAATAAACTACCGGAAGACCGGCACAAATCCATGGCAGAGGATGTCATGAAATATTTAAAAGATACAGAGGAAAGCTATGAGGTGATGGTGGTTGATCCGCCTGCCTTTGCCAAAAGCCTGAAGAAACGCCACAATGCAGTTCAGGCTTACAAAAGACTGAATGCCATGGCCCTGGCTAAGATCGCTCCCGGCGGTATATTATTTACCTTTTCCTGTAGCCAGGTGGTGGATCGGAGTTTGTTTTATGATACTATTGTTGCTGCTGCAATTGAAGCCGGCAGATCGGTACGGGTCATGAGTAGTCTCTCGCAGCCGGCAGATCATCCGGTGCAGCTGTTTCATTCGGAAAGCCGCTACCTGAAAGGCTTGATCTTATACGTGGAATAAACGGAGGCTCAGCGAACTTTTGTAAATAAAAAATCCCGAATTTTGGAACCTTCCAGAATTCGGGATTTTTAGTTTTTGCAGGAGATTCTTTTCTTAGAATTTCGGACAGCTTACGCGCATTCTCCGATCGCCCGGATGTACATAGACCAGCGAAATCTCAAAGGCTCCCCGTGAATTGGTCGGTTTTGCAACTGTACCTGCATTCACATCGTAGCTCAATCCCAGATTGACGCGACCCATTTCTAAGATGGCTGTTACAATATAAGTCGGGATGGCAGAACCAGCAGACAATTCATTAGAAATCTGTGTCCACACACCTGCCCGGATAGCTACTTCTTTCCAGTCGCGGTTTGTAAACCGGAGGTTCGCACCAACAATAGTCGTTAGCGAGGGTCCCTGACTTTGTGTGATCACAGCCGGTAATAAGCTCATCTCCGTGCTGAACGGGATTTCGCCTCCAGCTTGTACCAACCAACGCATATAAATGCTTTCAGAACCGGTATCCCGGAACGAAATGGACGGTCCGTTTAGGTGGTGCATGGCTCCACCAAGATAGAGGCTGGCATTATCTCCAAACAGCGCGTAATAGAGCAGACCTGCATTTATATCCAGGAAAGCCGAGGTATTTTGGCTGATATTTTCTCCGGATGAGAGGGTCGTATTAACTTCTTCGTTGATGTTGTCAAACTGATTGCTAAACCAAAGGTTGCCATAATCAAGTGCATGCTGACCAAATCCAACCTGGGCACCAGCAACCAGAAACTGGTCATTGGTTCGATATCGGCTGCCATTCAATTGCTTTAGGAAAGCCAGGTTTAAGTGTGCCGCCGTTTGCGTGTAGTTTGACGGGCCGGCCTCATCACGCATGACATCAAAGCCATAAGCAATATAATCGCTACGGCCAACACGGTGGCGGATATCAAAGCTTGTACCGATGGTCCGATATGGATCATTGTCCAATACACTGGACCATTGATCGCGATAATTTATGGCCACCCGAAATTTGCCGCTGTGCACACCCGTCATTGCCGGGTTTACCTGAAGCGGAGCAGCATAAAATTGCGCAAAAGAGGGATCCTGACCTTGAACAAGAAAGGAACAAAAACTGAGAACAATAAGTGTAATTATACTTCGCATAATAATTTTGTTATTGTAAAACCCTCCCGGTCTGACATGAAATTCAAACCGGGAGGAATAAGTGATTTATCGGATAAGAGTAGTCCCTCCTTTAAAGGATTCTGTAACTCCATCAATATAAGTAACTTCCAAATACCAGATATAGACTCCGCTGCCCATAGGCTGACTCCGGAATTCACCGTTCCAGCCAACTGTTGGATCATTTACGAAGAACCCGTTATTCTCATAGAGTAGTTCGCCCCAGCGATCATACACCCGGAATAGATTAACAATGGTGCCTTCTTTTCCGTGTACCAGCAGCAGGTCATTCTCTCCGTCATTATTTGGAGAAAACCCGGTAGGTACTTCTACTACACGCTCTTTTTCTACCCGAACTGTTACAAAATCTGAATCGGTACATCCAAGTGAATCGACTACTACGACTTCGTAGGTAATGGTATTCTGTGTCGTTACGGTTGGATTAAAACAATCATTACAATCCAGGGTGCCCAGATAGGGTTCGATCCAGGTGTAAGATGTTGGTCCAATTTCATTATTCGCGTAAGCAAATAAATCGATGATATCTCCCAGGTTAATGACTACCTCCGGTGCTTGCACAATGACCAATTCAATGGCAGGTGGTTCAAAAACCGGAACCTCCGATAACCATTCACACCCATTCGCGTCAAGCGTAAAGATGTTGTAAACACCAGCCTCTAGTCCAATAATAGAGCTTGATCCGGAATAAAATTCGCCGTCCAGGCTATATTGGAAGGGGCCAACACCGCCAGAGGGTTCTACTACGATCAATCCATCTCCGTAACCAAAACAAGATACATCCTCCACAATATATCCCGGAAGAATAGGTGCAGGTGAAGTCATTTCAATTTCCTCTATAATGGCACATCCATTTGCGTCTTTGATTGTCACGGTATAAAAACCAACTGGCAGTCCATCTAATTTTGCACTCGTACTACCTGTTGACCATTCGTATGTATAATTAGGGGTACCACCGCTTGGGTTTGCCGAAATAATGCCTTCGGCATCACCGAAACATTCATTTTCGATGACATCAAAATCGGCAACAACCTGAGTGGGTTCCTCAATACCAATAGAACCGGTAGCAGTACAACCATTTGCATCCGTGACAGTCACAGAATAGGTGCCTGCAGGCAGATCAATGGCAGCTGCACTCGTTTGCGCATCTGCATTTGCACTCCACAAATATTGAACCGCACCAGCCTCGTTTACTACGTTTACAACGGTAGCAGTACCACTGGTATCTCCGTGGCACAATACATCATCTGCTGAAAGCGTGAGAATTATAGCCTCTGGTTCCGGCATAAAGACCGACTCGCTAACAGAGCAACCCTGGTCATCTGTTACGGTTACTTCGTAAAGTTGATTACCCGGAAGTCCGGTAATGACATCGTCATTGATTGCCGGGTTGGCACTCCAGGTGTAATTCAGGATGCCGCTATTGGATCCACCGTCCACATCAGTCACAGCGAGCGAACCATTGGAAAGTCCGTTACAGGTTGGTGGAGCAAAAATCACCAACAGCTCCATGGTATCGTATTGAACGATATTCACATTCGCGAAAGCCTCGCAATCGTTTTCATCGGTAATGGTAACGGCGTAATTCCCCGGTGGTAAATTTACCGCTGTCTGAGTCTGTTGATTGACATTCCAGGAGTAGGAATAATTGCTACCTGTCCCACCCATTCCTGTGGCAATGGCAGTAGAGGTATTTTCATTAAAGCAGCTAATGTCAACCTGATTGGCGCTGGCTGTTATGGCCGAAGCTGGTTCTGCGACTGTCATGTCGAGGGATTCGGTACAGCCATTTGCATCGGTGACAATAACCTGGTATGGATCTGCCGGTACGCCAATTACAACAGAATCAATCGTCATGGCGGGGTCGTTCCAGGAATAGTTATAAGGATAGGTGCCACCTACAACTGTTACGGCCATTTCTCCGGTACTTTCTCCGAAACACAATACATCGGAAACAGCTTCTCCTAAGACAATCGGATCTGGTTCGTCGAGGAAAAGTCCTAAGGTAATAGTACAGTCATTTTCGTCGGTTACCTCTACGT
The DNA here is from genome assembly GCA_020437105.1 of Saprospiraceae bacterium. Classification (GTDB taxonomy): domain Bacteria; phylum Bacteroidota; class Bacteroidia; order Chitinophagales; family Saprospiraceae; genus JAAEZH01. Next base: position 25,090 of record JAGQWR010000038.1, on the reverse strand, counting down.
TAATCTGGCCTGTTGGCAAGAACGATGCGGTAGGCAAGATTTGCATTAATGGATCATCCCATAGGTAAGAATAGTTTCCAGCACCTCCGGAAGGCACAACGGTGACCTGCCCATTGGCATCTCCGTTGCAACTAATAGGTTGTGAAACAAAAATATCGGCCATCATGCCAGCTGGCTCAGTCAGTGAAAATGAAATACTGTCCAGACAGCCGGTAATGTCTTCCATAATCACCAAATGATCGCCAGCGCAAAGTGCCGAAAACTGTCCGTTTGGCTGATCGTATGTATAAAGTCCGTCGAGTTGAATAATTGTATAAGTGATTGCGCCATTACCGCCAACCGCTCCAATATCCACTGTGCCATCACAATCTCCGGCACAGGAAGGGTCTTGCAGGTTGTTGAGGGTTGACGTGATCCCGCAGAAATTATAAGTACAGGTTAAATCACCGATTTGTACCGGACAAAGTGATGAAGGAACATCGACCTGCACCTCAATGCTAACCATATCTCCGTTGGTCAATCCGCCAACTGTATGCATGAGAATCCCGTTGGCAGGAACCCATCCGGTACCGTCCACATTGACCAGGTAATCGGTGACTCCGTTGACCATATTCCAGGAGAAAATAATCTCTCCGTTGGTATTCTGATTACAGACAATCGCTGGTGCATCATAGGAGGCCAACACATCAATGGTGAGTGTATCCATTTGCACACAATCATGGATGTCCTGAGCAGTAACAAAATAGGTATTGCTGCCGAGTGGAGGAGAGGCTAAGGGATCCGGGCAGACCACACAATCGAGGTTTGATCCAGGGCTCCAGGTGTAAACCACATCGTTTTCTGCGCGGAAAGTGATAGACCATGAATTCAGAACGCCCATCGCAGTAGGGCCGAAAGCATCCGAAACCAATAATTGCCAATCGCCATTAATTACGGTGCCACCGAGTACGTTCCAGTTTCCTTCAGGCTGAAAATCACCTGTAAACGGTGTGGTACCGGCCGTAATTGGTGTGACAGCAGCCGGTGTAAAACAGGTTTGCGTATAAAAATCGCTTCCCCCGCCATTTCCACTGGTCAATTCTATCATACTGCCATTTGGCGCTTTCAGGAAAACGGCAATGTCTGACAGGAAGTCTGTTTCTATATCAATACAAACGGAGATAATGTCAGTAAATGGATTAGTGATTGAAAGTGGATATATACTATTTACACTAATTACTGAATTATAAGGAGCTGCCGGAGGATGATTTCCAAACCCAAACGGATAGAAAGGGAATGCTTCAAACGTAGTCGGAATTTCCTGGCTGAAGTCAACACTGGCATCAAGCTGAACCACTTCATTGTCGCAAACAGCTGTATCCGGTTCTGGTTGTAAAATATCTGTACAACTATAACAATCGGGGTGTAAATAGGGGAGAATATTAATGTTGATGGCCGTATCCCATACACAACCAAATTCATCCTCCACAAAGTAGGCGTAACTGGCTGTACCGGCATTCACCGGAGAGGCCTGAATAGAATCTTGCGTATAATCAAAAATAGTCGGGTTATTTACCCACCCATAATCTATCAGATCAGGCGTAAAGGTCTCCACATTTGGATAGATACTCGGGTCAAACTCAATACTCCATGAGAAAATATACCCGTTGTCGATACCCCAGAGGTCTTCAACACTGATCACCCATTCACCATTGAGCGGGCAGCCCAGTAAGTTGGTCAGGGGTTCAAAAGAATTATAGTCTCCTTCCGGTAAGGTGCCCGGATTATTGGCATTGGCATACTCAATCCAGGTCCCCGCCGTGGCGTCTGGTGTCCAGCAATAGTCATAACCAATACCAGGGATCGGAGGATCCAGGCCTTCGTCGTTTTCAAAAGGTTCGCCTAAGAAAACTTCACCGCCAATAGGGCCAGGGTGGTTGTGCAGGATTACCTGCGCGCCATTCGGACATTCTATAGAAATTTCGAGATCCCGCATCCAGGAGTGCTCGATATTGACACAGATGCTAACCAGGTCGTTGATATTTGATAAAACCTGACCCGGAGAGAATTCAGTAAAGCCAATTCCGGTTTCGTAAGCCACACCGGTTCCGTCTGGGAGCGGGAGTGAATCAGAACGAGCGCCTTCAATATCGAAGGTACCGGTACTCGGATTAATAGAAAGATTTAGTGTGGAATCCAGTCCGTAAGTTATCGAATTAAGACTTAAAGTATCACCGGCACAAAGTGGGTCAGGTATCAAGCCGCCGTATGAAAAAGACGGTGGAGGCGCAACACGTATGCGCTGGCTGATAAAATTAGTATTGGTACAGCCAAATTGATCTGTAATGGTTAATTGTACTGTATAACCACCTGGTTCATCATACAAGTGAGAAGCATTTGGCCCTAATCCAAAATTTCCGTCTCCAAAATCCCAGTGGAAAGTAGATGTCAGATCAGAATGGTTATATACTATTCCGTTTTGTGGGTAAAGGCCCGTGCCTTCAAAAAAGACAATATCGCCGGGGCAAATGTCAATGTAACCAGTATCAACAGGTTCCACTGCAGGCATTGAATTTTCCAGAACGGATGTAATAATCTGGCAGGCAGGGATGCAACTAATTGCTGCACTCCAGCCATCTCCTTCAACTGCTCCGTCAGACATAAACTCAATTGTCACACATCCGCCCGGATTGGCGGCAGTTGCCTGGATAATAAAAGGGGCACCCGGCAGAAAATCTGTGTTGCAGGACAGCAGGGGCGCACCAGTGTTTACCCCATCATAAAAACAGAGCAAGTCACCACCTCCAATATCAACCCCTGAGAAGTTCAAACGCACATGGGTTCCACTGCTAAAATCTGAACAGATTGTTGTCGTCAGACTCTCGTTTGGTCCGTACATATTGCCTGAGCCACCACTATCCGTAAAGAAACCGGAACAATCCGTGATCGGACTGCCATCCATTTGATAGGTTTGGGCATTCAAGCTCGCTAAAGCGAATAAAAAAGAAAATAAAATAGTAGTTGTCCACTTCATGAATTAAGCATTACAAGTTGGTAAGGCATATACTTTCAGTACCTAAGACTTAGTTAAAGTGATATTCGTTGCCGGACTCACCAGAAAAAGTTCATGTTTGGATTATAATTCCGATGCTACAATGAATAATTCGCCAAAGACAGTAGGTCTTTGAGCTATTTCCGGGATGATGAATGCTTTTACTTTTGGTTCCGCTTTCCTGTGGTAACCCTGATATTATCCTCTAATAAAGGCATTAAAATTTTCCGTAAACTCTTTTCCGGAAAAATATACCAGAACCTTGTTGGTTCCCGCAATGGTGTACATCTTTCTTTGATCGTAATCTCTGACCAAAGCTTGTGTTTTCTCAAGTTGTAGAATATTGATCTGATCCAAATCTTCGATTGTCACCTCCGGAAAATTGGGCGTTCCTTTTTGAGTTGGATATTCGGTAATAAACCAGGCATGGTCCAGGTAGTAATTCAAGCGTGCAAGCATGACAGGGTGATTGGTTTCCATTCGCGCCAGATAATCGGCTTCATAAACCTCCAAAAGCCGGGAATCCGGATCAGTTGCAGACTGAGCATGAATAGATAAAGCGGCAAACAGAATAATCAGGGTAGTTAAAACTCGCATCATAGTATTTTGTTTTTGGGGTGGTTGCCACGAAAAAAGCAAAGGTCCTATTAGAAGAACCTTTGCAAATTTATTTTTTTCGGGCAATAAACAATGCTTGCCTATGATGTTTTCTTTACCTAATCAGCGACATTAACACAAATTGAAGCACTATTGTCTTTTTCAGCTAGTTTGGCAGCACGAAAAAGGGTAGAAGCGCCTGATACCCTTTTAGTTGTTTTAAAGTTTCCAATTGTTGGTAATAGGGATAATAGGCACCTAATTGCTGTTGAAGTAACTGGCTTTGAATCCCTGTTTCCTCTCCTCCGGTTAGTTCTTTGACAAATGCCTGCAGTGGATCCTGTATTTCGGGATATTCTGCCAGGCGGTAGTCTTCCAATCCGCTGAGGTAGGCCGCAATATCAATCGCGTCATCTAAATCACCTAATTGATCAACCAGACCGATTTGTTGTGCTTTTTGGCCGGTCCAAACGCGGCCTTGGGCGATTTCGTGTACTGCGTCCCGTGTCATGCCCCGACCTTCTCCAACACGTTGCAGAAAATGCTCATAGATGGAATCAACCGAGGTTTGTAGCCATTCCGCATCAGCCGCTGCTAAGTCAAAAAAGGGTGTTAATCCCGTTGAATTAGATCCTGTATTAACCGTGTCGAAGGTAATGCCCAGGTGGTCGTTTAATAATTCCCGGGCATTTGGAAGTATGTTAAACACGCCGATTGACCCGGTCAGGGTATTGGCGTTGGCCAGAATGGAATCTCCCAGACAGGCAATGTAATAGCCTCCGGAGGCTGCATAGTCGCCCATGGAAACAACGAGTGGTTTATGCGCTTCCCTGAGTAGTTGCAATTCCCGCCAGATGTTTTCTGAAGCCAGGGCACTTCCACCGGGGGAGTTAATCCGCAAAACAACAGCTTTGATGTCGTCGTCCTCCCGGATATCCTGAATCAATTTGGTATATTTTTGATCTCCGATAGTGCCGGGATCCCCTTCACCCATGATAATATTGCCCTCTGAATACAGGATGGCAATTTTGTCATTTATTCGGAAATTGGTTGGCTCTTTTGATGCGAGGTAATAGGCTTCCAACTCCACCATAGGCAATTCATCAGATTGCTCCAATCCCAATTTGTTCCGCATCCAGGAAATGGCTTCATCTTTGTAGCCCAACTGATCGACCAATCCATATTGGGCAGCATCCTCTACTTTCTGAATCTTAAAGTTGTCGGAAAGGCTGCGCAATTCATCAAAGGGGATATTCCGGTGTTGGGCAATGTCTGCCAGATAATTTTGGAAAAGATCTTCCATAAACTCCCGTACCTGCAGCCTGTTGGCATCGCTCATTTCAGATAAACGGTAAGGTTCTGTAGCACTTTTATACTGTCCGGCATAAAACACCTGCATCTTCACCCCAACCTTGTCGAGCATGTTTTTGAAAAAGGGAATAATGGCAGCAAAACCCCGAAAGCTGAAGTCGCCCATCGGATTTACAATAACCTGATCTGCCACTGCCGATAAATAATAGCCTCCCTGCTCAAAATAATCGCCGTAAGCAATTATGAATTTGCCACTCTCTTTAAATTCAACGAGTACATCATGCAGGGCATGCATGGTCGCATGACCATAAGTAGAACCCTGTAATTCGAGGAAAATGCCACGGATCTCATCGTCGGTTTTTGCCTGACGAATAGTGCGTACAATATCCTGCAATCCGAGGATCTTCTGGTTACTGAAGTCAAACGGATTCATTTCCAGGTTGTTGGTACGCTCTGGTATCTGTTTGTCAAACTTGAGGTGGAGTACGGTGTTGGCGGCTATTTTTGGTGGTTTAGAGGCCTGATCTGACAACCGGGCAACGATCCCGACTCCGATCAAAATTAAAACACCAAGTGCCAGCAATACACCCAGGCAAGAGGCAAGTAGTTGTTTGAGGAATGTTGGCATGTCCCGGGAAATGGTTTTGTTTAGGCTCTGCTGAATGGTAGAGATCAGAAAAGGCTGATCTTTACAAAAAAAATAAAAAGCAATGCTTGAGAACTGCTTTAAATCCTGCTAAAGGTAATTTGACTCTATAAAAGGGCAGATTTTTTTCGATAAACGACAGGCTTGAACAGATGAAATGCCTTTCTCTAATAAACAGGCAGGTCAGGCAGCATTTTGGCTTGCTAAATGATCTATACCCAAGCGGAGGCAGTTTTCCCGACAAAAGTGCCTGTAAACGGTAGTCTCTGCATGCTTAAAAGTGTAGCCCAGTGAGCATTCGGTATTATTATTAAGTGCTGAATTTCGGAAAAAGATTGTCAAAAGTTATTTTTGATGAATTATTTAATCACCTGGTTACTTTCGGAGCAGTTAAGAATCCAGATTCCTTTCCTCAAATCGCCATTATATGGAAGTTAAGTATTACACATTCAAGAGACTTTGTTTTGTTTTTTTGGGCCTGTTTGTTTCTCTGAATCTGTTAGCACAGCCTTTAGAGGTAACGAATGGAGCAACAAGCCCCTATGATCCGCTCAACCTGATTACCAATATCTTTTTGGGAGATGGAGTTGAGGTAACCAATGTACAATTTGATGGAGATCCCATTGCAGTTGGTTACTTTCAGAACGGAGAAGATGAAGTGGGCATTGATCGTGGACTGATCATGACCACCGGAGCCTGTGCGGATGGCCCGTCTGTAGGAATTAATAACCCGGGGTCTTCCTTTGCGAGTAATAATAACAGTAGTAATTTCTCGGATCCGGATTTGGCATCTATTGCATCACCGAATAACGTGTTCAACGTTTGCCGATATACGATAAGCTTTATCCCGACTTCCGATACCCTGCAATTTAAGTATGTGTGGGCATCGGAGGAGTACCCCGAGTATTCCTGTAGTTCTTTCAATGATGTATTTGGCTTCTTTATTTCTGGTCCGGGGATCAATGGTCCCTATGCCAACAATGCCGAAAATATTGCGATTATTCCGGGCACTAACTTACCGGTAGCCATTAATAACCTGCACCCGCAGAATGGTGCCGGCTGCCCGGCATTCAATGCCCAATATTATAATGACAATAACGGCTCTCCAAATATGCCCGTTTATGATGGATTTACGGACGTATTTATAGCCCAGGCAGTTGTTATTCCCTGTATGGAATACACGATAAAACTGGTGATTTCTGATGCAGGTGACGGTATCTTCGATTCGGGTGTATTTCTCGAAGCAAAAAGTTTTGGTACCGGTTCGCTGGATGTAGAGATTTCTACTGTAAGTCTCGACGGTACAATTACGGAAGGTTGTTCTGATGCTACCCTGACTTTTGCCCTGCCAAATCCGACAGAAACAGATTACCCGATTGATTATACCATCTTTGGTTCTGCCTTAAATGGCATAGATTATTCCACCATTCCCCTCGATTTGACTATTGTGGCCGGTGACAGTGTGGTTTCTGTGCCGATTGTGGCTTTTGAAGATGCTATTGCTGAAGGCACCGAGTTTATCGGGATTGATGTACAACGCGACGTGTGTAACCGGGATACCTTCTATATTTATATTCGGGAAAACGAGCTGATCCCTCCTGATTTAGGGCCGGATACGCTGATATGTTCGACTGATACCATCTTGCTTGATGGTACGATCAATATCCCGCTGCCACCGCCCCCGAGTTTTACAAATACAGATGATTTTTCAATTTCGCCGACAGGCGTGCAAATATTATCTCCCATAACGGTCGTCGGGGTACAACCCTTTGAATTAGGGCCGGGAGTGATACAGTCTGTATGTATTAATATTGACCATAACTGGCTCGATGACCTGGATATATTCCTCCAGGGCCCCAATGGTTCCTTTATGCAATTATCAACAGATAATGGTTCCAATGGGGATGATTATATCAATACCTGCTTTACACCGACTGCGAGTACCAATATTAACTATATTTCTCCGCCAGCCTCCGGAGCGCCCTATACAGGCGACTTTGCTCCGGAAGGATTTTGGGAGGATTTGTGGAGTGCTTCTGAAAATCCAACCAACGGAATCTGGAATTTGATCGTCATTGACGACGCTAACGGATTTACAGGAACGATCCTTGACTGGACAATCACTTTTGAGCCACTTTACCAGATTTATTACGAATGGATGCCGACTACAGGACTAAGCTGTGCTGATTGCCCGGATCCATTGGCTAGTCCGGATACAACGACTACCTATGTTCTGCGGGCCTATGACAGTTATGGTTGTGAGGTATTTGATACCATCACCATTAATATCGTCGAAGCACTTCCGGCTCCGGAAGTATTCTGTGGTGCCATCACAGCCGATTGTATCACCTTTGAGTGGAATGGTATTATTGGGGCTGTTACTTACGAGGTGAGCTTCAATGGCGGACTAACATGGCAAATTCCGAATGGTAGTTTGTCGCATCAGATTTGTGGCTTATCACTTGATGAAACCGTAACGATACTGGTGCGGGCACTGGATGGATGTAGCGGAGTAATCGGCTCGGCTACCTGTACGACCCTGCCCTGTCTGGAACTTACACCAAGTGTCGATAATATTACCAGCGTAACCTGTTTTGGAGGTGCCAATGGAGCTATTCAATTATCAGCCGTTGGTGATTTCCCGCCTTTTGAATTCACACTGGGAGGCGTAACGAATAGTACGGGCGTCTTTTCCAACCTGCCAGCTGATGATTATACTATTACCATTTCTGATAGTGAGGGTTGTTCTGTTGACCTGCCTGTTACGGTTGGCGAACCGGCTCCGATCAATGTCTCTCCCCTGGTTATTAATGATATTACCTGTAATGGGTCGCAGGATGGTACAGCTACGGTTACCGTAAATGGTGGCAACTATCCATATACCTATAGTTGGGATGGAGGTGCACAAGTGGATTCTGTAGCAGTCAACCTGGACCAGGGAATACATACCGTATTTATCACCGACGGCTTAGGATGTATTACCCAGCAAGATGTTACCATTGATGAGCCAGCCTTATTGGAATTGGATCTTAATGCTACCCAGATCAATTGTTTTGGTCAAAGCACCGGAACCGCAACAGCAGATGTTGTAGGCGGAACAGGTGGCTACACCTACCAATGGGATGCTGCTACGGGCAGCCAGATCAACCCGACTGCAATTGATCTCCCTGCTGGATTTTATGAAGTAATTGTGACCGATCAGAATGGTTGTACCGTTACGGATATTATTGAGGTTAGCCAGTACGATGAAATAAGCCTGGCACCCGATTCAACAGATGCTTCCTGTAGTGGTATTTTCAATGGTTCTGCAAGTGTTTCTGCCAGCGGTGGAGGTGTTGGAATCTATACTTACCAATGGGATGCAAATGCAAATAATCAGGTAGGTGCAACGGCTGTCGATTTGGGCCCCGGTACTTATTCGGTAACAGTTACCGACTTGCTCGGTTGTTCTGTAGAAACAAGTATCAGTGTGGATTCTCCAACAGAAATGGAGGTGATGCTGGCGGTTGATTCTACGTCCTGTAGTTATCTGGAGGATGGAACTGCACAAGTAAGTGTACTGGGTGGTACTCCATTCTATACCTATGTATGGAGCGACGGTGGTCCCAACCAGCCAGATCGGGATGATTTGGCAGCAGGTCTGAACTCAGTTACGATTACTGACATTAATGGTTGCCAGCAAATAATGGACTTTGATGTACCTGCACCGGCACCCATGCTGGTCGATCTGCTAAATACTGATGTAGATTGTTTTGGAAACAATTCAGGAACCGCATCTGTATTGGCCTCCGGGGGCAGTGGTGGTTACAGCTACCTATGGGATGATAGTCAAAACACACAAGTGGCGATTGATCTGCCTGCAGGCATGATTGGCGTTACTGTTACAGATATTAATGGCTGTGAGGAAACCGGGTCGATCGAAGTTACAGAACCCGATGAATTGATCTTGGATGTAAATTCTACTCCGGCGCTTTGTTTTGGTGCTGAATCAGGTACCGCTACAGTGATTGCGAGTGGTGGTGCTGGCGGATATACCTACACCTGGAATGATCTTCAGAATACGCCGACTGCTACCAATTTGGAGGCTGGATTTTACGAAGTTGTGGTAGTTGATGCCAATAATTGTTCAGCAACCATTGACGTTGCAGTAGGCGAGGCACCCGAACTAACAGCCGTTACCGACTTTACACCGGTTAGTTGTCAGGGCGGACCAGATGGTACAGCTACAGCGCTTCCAAATGGAGGCACAGGTCCTTATTCCTATTTATGGAGCAACAATCAGGTGAATCAAACGGCTACCACGCTTGGTGCCGGAATATATACTGTAACCATTACCGATGCTAATAATTGTCAGGTAATCACTTCGGTAGAACTAGATGCTCCGGAAGACGTAGCTATTTCCTTTGTCCAGACAGATGTGAGTTGTAATGGCGGTACAGACGGTGAAGCTACTGTTTTAATTGATGCCGGTACAGCACCATTTGAATACATTTGGAGCAACGGCACAAGCAATCCTATTTTGGATGAAGTTGGTGCCGGAATTTACACAGTTACCGTAACGGATTTGAATGACTGTGAGACTGTAGAAAGCATTGAGATAACAGAGCCGGATCAAATTTTCGCAGAGTTAGATCAGGTATCAGCACTGTGTAACAACGGATCTAACGGTTCGGCATCGGTTACAACCGTGCTCTATGGTACTACCCCCGCAGCTATTTCTGATTTCCAGTTTACCTGGAATACTGTTCCGGGACAGAACAATAGTATGGCTACCGGCCTGGTTGGCGGACAAACCTATACTGTTACCATTACGGATCCTGCTGGTTGTTCCATTCAGGAAACAATCACCATTGATAACCCGGCTCCAATGGAAATTCTTTCCGTGGCAACGGAAGATGTAAGTTGTGCAGACGGATCTGATGGTGTGGCAACAATTGTGGCCAATGGTGGAACAGCTCCCTACACTTATCAGTGGGATAGCACTACCGGAAGTCAGATTGGCGAAAATGCCATCAACCTGGGTGCAGGAACCTTTACCGTTCTGATTACGGATATTAATGGGTGTCAGACAACTGGTTCTGCCACGGTTCTGGAGCCTCAACCACTGGATGTAGCATTCCAGGTGTCAGATGTCGATTGCTTTGGCGCTGCTACTGGAAATGCTTCTGTTGTTGGAGATGGGGGTGTGAGTCCGTATAGCTATTCCTGGTCCACTGGTTCTCAAACGAACCTGGCCGACGGACTGGCAGCCGGAACCTATGAACTGAGCCTAACGGATGCCAACGGATGTATTTTAGTAGATGAAATCGAGGTAACCCAACCGGAAGCACCGATTTCTGCCATTGGTACAGGGCGGGATGTTTCCTGCTTTGGATCGGAAAACGGCGCCGTGATTGTAAGTGCAGAAGGTGGAACGCCGCCTTATTCTTACAGTTTGGATAATAATGTATTCTCTGGTAGTTCGACACTAGTCGCTCTGGAAGCAGGCATTTACAATGTATTTGTTCAGGATGCCCGTGGATGTGTTTTTCTAACTCAGGAAATTGAAATTCTGGAACCAGACCCGCTAACGGTAGATCTTGGACTGGATATCAACCTGTTTTATGGAGACAACGCACAACTTGGAGTAACAGTAAGTCCGGATATGCCGGTGACGTACAACTGGTGGTTGTCTGGTCCTGGTATCCTTGATTGTACCGATTGTCCGAATCCGATTGTTGATCCTTTGGGTTATGCAACAACCGTTTTTGTTGCCGTTACAAACGAGAATGGTTGTATCGCTGAGGACCTGCTTCGAATCTTTGTTGAGAAGGAACGACTGGTTACCGTTCCATCCGGCTTCTCGCCGAATGGTGATGGTGAAAATGACCTGCTGCTGGTACATGGCAAAACAGGAACTATGGTTGACCGTATCCAGGTTTTTGATCGCTGGGGCGAATTGCTGTACCAGAATGGTGGATTCCCTGTCAACCAAACTCAAATTGGTTGGGATGGTACTTACCGCGGTCAGGAGATGGGCAGTGGCGTTTATATCTGGTATCTGGATATAACCCATGAAGATGGAAGCAAAGAGTCGCTAAAAGGCGGTACTACACTGGTACGTTAATTAGAATAGACTAATAAATATGAGAAGATGTGTTTGGCCATATGCCGGGCACATCTTCTTCATTTAGGATAAATCTTTACAAAATCCCGCTATTCCCTTAAATTTGTGACATGCGAATAGAAGAAGCAATAAAACAGCGGGAGTTTTCAAATCCCCATCACAAGGCACATGTAAATATCCTGTACACAGCAGCAGGACTTAATCAACATACAAGTGCCAAATTGAAACCCTTCGGAATTTCTGTCCAACAGTTTAACATTCTTCGAATTTTACGAGGGCGAAAAAATGAAGCATCCACTGTGAAATTGCTCACAGAGCGCATGATCGATAAAATGTCGAATGCCTCCCGCTTAGTAGATAAATTGGTAAATAAAGGCCTGGTAGAACGAAGAACCTGTTCCGAAGATCGACGTAGGGTAGATGTGTTTATTACCAAAAAAGGTATGGATGTCCTCCATGCTGCATCCGAAGCAGTAGAGTTGGGAATAGGTGATCAGTTGGGTCAAAAAATCAGCGAATCAGAAGCCATCGAGCTCAACCGGATTTTGGATAAAATTCATAGCTGAGTTGGCTGCGCGAAGGTTTAAACCGTAACACGGACTACCGATTTTTAAATCTTAATTTTTAATGAACCGCGAAGCATTAGACCGCAATGCCGGCAGGCCAGCTAGACTCTAATTTTTAAGTCTTAAGTCTTGATTTTTACCGGATCACTAACCCACTATCTAACAGGACCACTATCGAATTCTTAAGTCATAATTTTTAATTTTTATTGAGCTCACTAACCCACTGAAAAACTAACCCACAGGATCACCCCCGATATCTATCGGGGCACAGGACCACAGGACCACTATCGAATTCTTAAGTCATAATTTTTAATTTTTATTGAACTCACTAACACACTGAAAAACTAACCCACAGGATCACAGGACCACAGGACCACAGGATCACTCCCGACAGCTATCGGGACAAACTTCCTCCTCCTTCCTTTTTATAGGCCGAATGATTAGCCGGAGTGATTGATCATAGGTTACATAATTCCACATCCAGTTTAGGAAAACAAATAGCTTGTTTTTTGTTCCCAGCAGCTTGTACAGGTGTACATAGAGCCAGATAAACCAGGCAAAAGCACCATTGATGTGTATATGAGGCATATCAACAACTGCCCGGTGTCGGCCAATAGTGGCCATAGATCCCCGGTTTTTGTATTTAAAGGGCTTCCAGGCACGGCCGGATAAGGTCCCTTTAAGATTTCTGGCCAGCTGTTCTGCCTGCTGCATCGCTACCTGCGCGACCTGGGGATGCCCCTGCGGGTAGGCTTCTTCTTCCATATAAGCCATATCGCCAATCGCATAAACCTGCTCCATACCTTCGAGTTGGTTAAATCGATTTACTTTCAGCCTACATCCCTGTCCCTGTGCATCAGCGGGTAATCCGGCGATCTCATTGGCCTTGATGCCGGCAGCCCAAATCACTTTGTTGGCCCGGATACTTGTACCATCATTCATGTGTACATAGGCGCCGTCATAATCGGTGACGCGGGTATTCAATTTTACGTTCACGCCAAGTTTTTCCAAACTTTTTAAGGCCGCGGCAGAGGCTTTTCCAGACATGCCCTTGAGCAGGACCCCAGAGGATTGAATGAGGTGGATGTCAATTTCGCCGCAGTTGAGTTCGCTGAAATCTTTGGGGAGCACATATTTTCGCATTTCAGCCAGGGCGCCGCAAATCTCCACACCTGTTGGTCCGCCGCCAACGACCACAATGTCGATGAGCTCTTGCCGCTCTTCAAAATCCGGCGTGACAATCGATTTTTCGTAGTCTTCTAAAATAGCATTGCGGATCCCCAGCGCTTCGCCCACTGTTTTCATCGGAATAGCTAGTTTTTCGAGGCGTTCATTCCCGAAAAAATTGGTAGTAGCTCCCATGGCCAGTACCAAATGATCATAAGCCAACGGACCAAGGGAAGTGTTTAAAATCTTTTCTTCTGTGCGGACTGATTCTACTTCTGCCAGTCGGATAAACACATTGGCTCTTTTTTGAAAGAGCTTACGCAAGGGAAAGACAATAGAACTGGGTTCCAGACCCGCCATGGCAACCTGGTAAAAGAGCGGTTGGAACTGGTGGTAATTATTCCGATCCAGTAATACGACCTGATACGGAAGCAACGCTAATTTTCGCGCCAGCTTTAAGCCGGCAAAACCGGCACCCACAATCACAACCCGTGGCTGCGTGCTGTCTGGAATATATATCCCCATTAATCTATTTTTGCTCAAATATAATCGGGTAAGCCGATTACTGCCTGGCTATTCAATAATCAATTTTTGAATCTGATCCATCTCCTCATTCCAAAGCCTTACAAAATATACACCACTGCTAAGCGCATCCAAATCCAGTAAGACCTCAAATGAAGGTGGGGCCTTGTCATACATCTGTTCCAGAAGTCTTTTTCCGCTGATATCATAGACCTCCAGTTGTAAGTTACTGCCCCCGGGATAATCCAAACTTAGGCTTACCTGCCCCGTGGTAGGATTCGGCGAAAGCCGCAAATTATCAGGAGTCCCAATCTCCTGGCTACTGAGGATCACGGTTACCGTAATCGTTTGTGAGAATATATCTTCAAAACAATCATTGGTAGCCACCAGACTTACTTCGTAATCCCCAGCTTCCGCGTAGGTGTAAACAGGCTCAAAATCCGGACTTTGCCCGATGCCATCCCCGAAATCCCATAAATAAGTATCCGCATCTGTTGAAAGATTCGTAAAACTCACCTTCAATTCATTTGGTGCAAAACCAAAATTTGGTACCGGGTAGGGGAGTATGGTGATAATCTGTGAATAAGTGTCAATTCCGGCAGCATTGCCTACGGAGAGTGATACCTCCGTTTGTCCGGGTTCTGTAAAGGTGACCTCATGTGGCCCCTGGCCAGTTGCTGTTTGTGGTATGGCACCCGGTCCAAAATTCCATTGATAGCTAAGTCCCTCGCCGGTTGAAGCATCCTCAAAGGTCCAGCTTGTTTCTACACATATCGTCGAATCCGGAAAATCAAAAAAGGCAACTGGAGGGCTGGTTTCCCGAATATTAATATTGTCCAGAAACAGGCTGTTGCCATACCCGGTGGTATTTACAAAGTGGAGGGTGATGACCGTACCCAGGTAAGGGCTGAGGTCAATCACTTCCGTACGCCAGTCGCTGCTCGTTTCAGGAAAAAATTTGCCGAAGAATGTGTCATCAACGGTTTGTAATTCTGATGCCCACTTCTTGTATGGGATAGCTGTTAATTGCGACTGGCAATCGCTATAAACTTCTAGCTGTAACGTATCAACATAGCTTGTACTCGGGTAAGGGGCATAGCTTATATCAAAAAAGAGGGCCGGACTTTGCAGGTTTGGATCTGTGAGATCTATCGGAACGGTAATGACCCGGTCCACACTGCCCTGATTTGAATAGGAATAATTGTCCATCCAGTACGCCCGGGTATAATCTCCCGTGATTCCAATAACAGAATCGATTGCGCTCCAGGTGATGCCATTGTCTTCATTCGCTACATACCAATAGGGAGCTAAATCAGGTAACTCAAAGTCTTCTTGTATGTCTAAGGTAGCTCCCGAGCCCGGATAATAAACAATCTCCAGAGCGCTTTCTGTACTGTCATTAAAGACGGCAGAGTCGTCGTCTAAATGTACCCAGGTTTGCAGGTCATACATCCCGGAAACAGAAATATCCGGTTGCTGACTAAATACATGGATGTTATTTTCTCCGGGATCCAGGGTAGCGGCTAAGGTTTCTGTAAACACGTCACCATTTAAATTATACCCTACTTCAATATTGCTGACACTTGTTGATCCCTGGTTGGTAAATTCAATGCTTATAGGAAATTCATTAAAGGCACATACCGTATAGTACGTATTCGAAGGCTCTACGATGGATAACATAGAAATATCAACTGCCTGTACACAGTTTAACAAACCATCATTGTGTCCTATCGCGATAGCACGTTCGCCTACGATGCCGGCATCGGGCACAACTGCCCTGACACTGTACCAGTACTCCAGGCTTGGATCCAGGTTAACAGTATAAAAATCAAAAATAGTATATTGAGTAGTGCCGACAGAATCCATATAGCGGTCGCCCAACTGGAACACATCGTAGTAGGTGGCCCCGGGCACCGTATCCCATTCCAGTCGGATGAAGTCCGGGCAAGCCTTCGTTATTTCCAGGTTTTGTGGCGTACCGATGATGGAGAAAGGCACATCACAGATATCACTTTCATTTCCTCTGCTTACGCGAACCAAGGCTTCGCCACTTAGTGCATCTGGTACGGTCCAGTCCCAGTAACGGGCGCTGGCCGAAATGCCGCTGGCCATACTGATCCAGTTTTGCCCATTATCCAGCGAATAATCCAGGTCGTAGGTGTTTCCGTTATAATAGCCATCCCAATGGATACGAGCGATGTCATTCGGCGCTAAGCCCTCGCCTCCGTATGGGTAGATCAGCTCCACTTCATCGGTTAAAAACTCCAGAACTACCCAGTATTTTACAGGTCCCATAGGTACATTAAAACCCGAAACCTCCAGCGTGTAAATGCCTGCTGCCGGATCCACCAAAGCGATTTGCTCCATATTATTGAGGTGGTCTTCTCCGGGTAAAGCAGGCAGACTCAGGATGTTTGGATCGGGTGTAGTGCTTAACACATAGGGCAGATAACTACTTTGATCCGCACTGATTAAGCGGGTGTCGAGGTCATTCACCAGCGCTATATCTGCTCCGGCTTCCGCCGGAAAATCACTCCAATACACCATGATTTTTGCCTGTCGGGTGCCGGCGGGGATTTGAATCTGGTGCTCGTTGGTTTCCAGTTGATCGACGGTTCCGGAAAAATAGTGCTCCTCCTCAATGGCGCGTGCAGCCCGTAAGGCATTGACGTGCCCCCAGCCATATAGAAAATCCGGTCCGGCATTGCCCATGTCATTGGCTGTATTTAGCATGATGGCTTTTAAAAGAGCAGCTTCGGCTGTCTCGCCGCCATTGTTTTCCTGATAGGCCTGGTGCAATTGTGCCGTTACACCGGCAATGCCAGGTGCTGCTGCAGAGGTGCCGGAGAAATAGATATAAACGTTATAGGGATTTGTTGACTGGTGATTATGGCCATTTGCTGCGATATCCGGTTTGATCCGGCCGTCATAAGCAGGACCGCGGCTGCTGGTGATACGCAGCAAATATTCCGTATCCAGATTAGCCGTAGCCATAACATTCTTACCCTGCTTGTGGCCACCGGTAATATTCCCCCAGCTTTGTCCGGCGCCATAACCGCAATCACTGGTGCCCGCATTTCCGGCAGAAAAAACATGCAGGTAAGTCGGGTTTTCATACATCTGCTGATCGACAGTTTGCGTGATGCTGGTATAACCTCCGTTACAGCCATTGCTGTATGAGGAGTTGGTCACCAGCACATCCTGCTCCTGGTGTAAGCTCAGGGTCGTATCCAGAAAATGATCTACATAATTAGTGACAAACAGATGTGCTCCGGCCGCCATGCCCCGCATATACGGATTGAGATTTCCGGCCCCTGTGAAAATGCCTGAAACCCCATCGCCGTGTGTGCCCCCCTGGGGCGCATTCACGATGTTTGTTACCCGACCCTGAAAATCAATATGCGGCCCCACCTCGCCGTCATCTCTGGTTTGGATATTGATGCCTTCCCCGGTGTATTTTCGGCCGGTGGAGAATTGGGTGTCAATGGCATTCGACCGGTGGATCCCCCTTCCATTGGTGTCTTCCGGCTGACCGGGTTCTGCAATTACATCCAAATATGCCGTATAGGGCAGTTGTGCCAACTCGGCTACCCGCGCTAAAGGTACCTGGATCTGAAGGACATTGTTTTGTCCATTTCCTGCCAGGATTTCAATATTATCCGCTCCACAAAATGCCCGAATTTGTGCTTGGGGAATATTGTGGAAGTAGGTTAAAAGCAGCTTGATTTGACCTTTTTCAACGGCCCAATCGCCATAGTCCTCATGGATCAATCGCTTGGATAATTTCCAGCTTTCATCCAACTTTAGGATGCTCCGGATACCTAAATCCTGTAGCAACTGAGGATTAATACCTGTCGGAATCGCTGCTGTGTAAATATTGTTCGGGATATAACTTAATAACTCAATTCCGGCCTGTTCAATAGCTTGCTTTTGAGCACGATTTGGGAGGAAATAAAACTGGACAAGTCGGAAATAGTATCCATTTAACTCCTCGGCCTGACTTACCTGTCCATTTTGGATGAATGCCGTTATGTTTTCCGGAATTTCTATCAGTTCTCCACCTTTTTGCAAGCGGTAGTCAGGTAGCTTTTGCGCGGATACAGTAGAGATCGTTAGCAGTAAAAAAAAGGAAGTAATAAGACAAAGCCTGTTTGTAGCAGTTGGGCAAATCATAGTGATGGGTATTCTATTATTAGAGGAAAGGGAAAATACAGCGTTTTACCCAATTTTTCATCAATACGGAAAATAAGAACTGTCAGGCGACAGAACCGGGCAATTAGAGGCTTATCTGATGATACCCCGGTGGGTAGGATTTTTGGATAACCTGAACCATCTTTTTATACGCAAGTGAATCTTCCCAGAAGGAGATCCCTGAAATATCCAGTATCAAAACAGGCGTTTTGCTCAGGTTTCGGAAATAAGAGAGGTAGGCTTTCTGAATAGACTCCAAATAATCTGGTTTAATATCTAATTCATACGCTCTCCCGCGTCGGCGGATGTTTTTTAGCAAATCATCTACCGGACGGTATAAATAAACCAGTAAGTCCGGGTTTGGGAATTGATTGTTAAGTACATTAAACAGCCGCTGAAAAAGTCGAAATTCCTCCTCGTTGAGGTTGTTTCTGGCAAAGAGCAGCGTTTTCACAAAAAAGTAATCAGATATGGTCGTGCGCCCAAAAAGGGAAGGCTGACCAAAATGTTCCTGAAGCTGCTTGTGCCGCTCGGTCATAAAAAACAACTCCACCGGAAAAGCGTACCGTTCGGGATGTTCATAAAAGTAAGGCAGGAAGGGATTATCAGTGAATTGCTCCAGAACCAGCTCACAGGAAAAGTCGCGCGAAAGCATTTTGGAAAAAGTCGTTTTTCCGGCTCCAATATTGCCTTCAATCGCAATAAATCGATGTTGGATAGGATGCTTCTCGGACACTTCCATGTATTATTCTTCCAATAAAATCACTTCTAAGGGATCCCGGCTTTCCCAATAAAGGGTTTCCATATTTTTTAGAAGTACCGGGTGTTCAAATTCCGGGGCAATTTCCATCAGGGGAGCAAGGGTAAAGTTGCGGTCAGGTATGCCAATATGTGGAACTGTCAGGCCGGGGAGATCCAATACCTGGTTTCCATAAAACAGGATGTCAATATCTATTGGTCGCGGGCCCCAGCGATCCTGCCGTACCCGACCCATGGTGGATTCAATTTGGTGGATCACAGCCAATAATTGTGCAGGTTCCAGCTCGGTTTGCACTTCCAGTGCCTGGTTGAGAAAATCGTCCTGATCTTCCTTTCCCCAAGCCTCGGTTTGGTATATTTTACTGGCTTTCGTCAGTGCGCCGATCTGCGCTTCAATCAGCACCCTGGCCTGTGACAGCTGGGCCAGAGGATTTTGCTGGTTGCTCCCAAGTAAGAGGAAAACCTGTTCTTGCTTCTCCATAAGGCACAAAGGTAAATTTTCATTCTCAGGATTTCCTATCAGATGACTTTACAGACCGAAAAAGACAGCCCCGAATTGCCTGAAATTGGATTTTTGAAGGAAAAATTTGCAAAAACCGACCGGTTGGTATATTTTTGTATGAAATTCATTTTATACATAGATTAATGGGTACGAAAGCAGAGCGCACAAAACACCAGATCATTGCCGAAGCAGCCACTTTGTTTAATCAAAAGGGCTACTCCGGGACCTCCCTGACCGACATTCTGGACGCTACCGGCTTGTCTAAAGGTGGTTTGTACGGACATTTTAAGGGTGGAAAAGATGAGCTTGCTATAGCTTCTTTTCAATATGCGGTGGCTCTGACTTATGAATTGATCGGTAAGCGTACCCATGAGATCTGCAACACCCTGGACAAATTAAAATCAGTTGTCGCTTTTTACCGCGAGCACCTGTTTGATCCGCCGATTGAAGGCGGCTGTGTGATTCAGAATTTTTCGGTGGAAGCCGATGATTTATACCCGGAGTTATACGCCGAGGTAAAATCAGTTGTGCTGGATTGGGAAAACAGAATCTGCTACACAATTCAGAAGGGGATTGAGCGTGGTGAGATTCGAGCCGATGTAGATGCAGCTGCATTTGCCATTTATTTTATCGGTGCAATTGAAGGAGGGATTTTGCTTTCGCGAATAAAAGGAAGTACAAAACCCTACGATCTGATTGTCGAGCCGCTGCTTGAGCGTCTTGAAGGAATGCGCCCAATAGAAAACTAATTAGAAAACAACCCATATGGAAACGCTTGCTAAACACCAGATTTTAGAATCCACCTGGATTGATTCCAGTCCGATGCGGCCCTCTAAACCGCCAGCCATTTTACCGCTGGTGCGTTTTGGATTTCAAACAATTGGCCGATTGATGCCAGGCCGGGCGGCTAAAATTGCTTTTGGGATGTTTACAACCCCGCTCTCCAGAGCAAAGCATTACGTTACAGATCCCATCCTGGAAAGCGCCCGTATTTTTGAAGTCTTATACGGCAAGCGCATCCTGAAATGTTATGAGTGGGGGAGTGGTGAAAAAACCATTTTACTGGTACACGGCTGGGAATCTCGTGGTACAGCCATGCGCTCCCTTGTGCCAGTTTTGCTGGAACGTGGTTTCCGGGTAGTGGCTTTCGACGGTCCGGCACACGGAAACTCGGAAGGCAAACAAACCAATCTGGTACATTTTGCTGGCGCAGTCAGAGCGGTATTAAACCAAATCGGGGGCGCTTATGGTATTATTACCCATTCATTTGGCGGTGCCGCTACTTCCTATGCACTCTCCTGGTTAGATACCAATATCCACATCGAAAAACTGGTCCTGATCGCTGTCCCTGCAAGCATTAAGCGCATCTATGAATCAACGGTTTCGACCCTGGGGTTACCGCCTTCGGTTGCCCGCCGTTTCCGAAAAATAATGGAAACCGTCATGGGCAAAAGCATTGAAACGATTGACAGCCCCAAAACCTTCAATCAGATGTCTGTATCGCAAGGCCTGATCGTACACGATCGCCAGGATCCAATCGTTTCCTTCCGTTCCGCAGAAGAAGTTGCTGATAAATGGGATGCCGCCATCTTACTGGAAACCAAAGGCTACGGCCATTTTCGCTTAATGAAAAACCCCGACCTGATTGAATGGATCGGAAGATTTGTTGGTGAGGATTTATAGGGGGGCCAGGGCCTTTGGCCCGGTCTAGGGTGGGTTAAGTTTAGAGTTTAGAGTTTATAGTTTATTAATTCGTCTATGACGAATTCGCGGACTTAACGATTCAAACGGATTAAACCTTCGCGCAGCGAACTACTTCAGCTTCCCTGCATAATACTTATCGAAGAATTGCTGATAGCCAATAAGGCTTTTCTGGATGAGCACCTGATTGTAATTTGCATTTGATAGAGGGACAAGCAAATCCACAATATTCATTTGCATGAAATCGGGTTTTTCGTTTGTGAGATCCTTGTAATATTCCAGTAAATGGGCTTCATTACGAAATTCCCGCACATAAATAACCGGGAGATTGCTGAGATAGGGCATGCGCAAAAGCGACACTTTTAAGCGATCGTTGCGTCGGGTATTCAAATTGTACTTCACCACACTGGCACTGATTTCCCCGGGCTCTGCCCAATCTTCATTCAGGATAATCAGCATGCAATGAGGAATATCTGGTCTGTTTTCAAAGCCCGGATTACTTTGGGCTTTCGCCGAAAGGCAAAAGAGGAGAAAAACAAAGGAAAGTAGTAAACCTTTTTGAGGCATTTTTATCAATTGTATGTTCATTAAACGTAGTTGTCCGGGATATATGGAAACGCCTACAGCGCAGCCTTAGTTTTGCCGGAACCGACAAAGTTACCTAAACTTTGATTGACCTGCCAGCCTGCTAAAACTCAAAGGCCCGTCCACAGATGCAGACAGGCCTTGAGTCTCTAACCAAAAAAATTGTTCGTTTAAGTAAGGATTAACCCAGTTTACCTGCGTCAATATCTCCTTTGTATCTTTTGAGTGCTTTTTTAACCTCGGGTAGCAATATAAACAATCCAACCACATTTGGCAATACCATCGCGAAAATCATGGCATCGGAGAAGTCGGTTACAGCTCCTAACTCAATGGCTGATCCGATCACGATAAACACGCAAAACAACAGTTTGTAAGACAAATCAGAAATGCGTGTTCTGCCAAATAAGTATTTCCAGGCTTGCAGTCCGTAATAAGACCAGGAAAGCATCGTGGAAAAGGCAAATAATACTACGGCTACTGTCAGGATGTATGGAAACCAGGGGAGTACAGAAGCAAAGGCTTTGGAAGTAGCTAATACACCATCTCCTTCCGGTACGCCATAGGTCATAATACTTCCATCTCCATTGGTGATAATGATTACCAGGGCCGTCATCGTACAGACTACTACCGTATCAATAAATGGCTCCAATAA
This sequence comes from Saprospiraceae bacterium, assembly GCA_020437105.1. Classification (GTDB taxonomy): domain Bacteria; phylum Bacteroidota; class Bacteroidia; order Chitinophagales; family Saprospiraceae; genus JAAEZH01. Next base: position 2,754 of record JAGQWR010000038.1, on the reverse strand, counting down.
GGCTACAATACCCTCACTGGCAGCATATTCAGTTCGAACAGCAGAGTGCGCAATGGCGGCAGATCCCACACCCGCTTCATTGGAGAAGGCCGCCCGACGGAAACCCTGAACCAATACCCCGACAAAACCACCGGCAATACCCAGTGGCGTGAAGGCTCCGGACAAAATTTGACCAAAAGCAGATGGGATGGAAGAGAAATTCGCAAATATAATAATGAGTGCTGCAGCGATATAGATGCCCACCATAGCTGGAACGATCTTTTCGGTTACCCGACCAATACGTTTAATACCACCAATAATTACAACGGCAACAATACAAGCCATCAACAAGCCAAAAACAAAACCGGCAGATCCTGCTTCAGCGCCAACCATGCTGTTGAATTGCTGAGCAGCCTGATTTGCCTGAAACATGTTACCGCCTCCAAAAGAGCCACCAATACACATGATCGCAAAGAAAACAGCCAGAAACTTACCGAGATTGGTAAATCCTTTTTCTCTAAGTCCTTTAGACAGATAATACATCGGACCACCATACACCGTGCCGTCTGGTCCGATATCGCGATACCGGACACCGAGCGTACACTCAACAAATTTTGAGGACATGCCCAATAAACCGGCACAGATCATCCAGAAGGTCGCTCCTGGTCCACCCAGCGAGATGGCAATGGCTACCCCGGCAATATTGCCAAGCCCAACAGTACCGGAAAGCGCCGCTGTCAGAGCCTGGAAGTGACTTACTTCACCTGTGTCAGTAGGATCCGTGTACTTTCCCCGAACAGTATTTATCGCCAGTTTTAAACCAGTCAGGTTGATAAATTTGAAATAAACAGTAAAAATAACAGCAGACAACAGCAGTATGATGATTACAATCGGCATTTGACTGGTAGCAGATTCGCCGAGTTGGACAGAATAAAATACGATCCTGCCAATCGCATCAGCGGCCGGTTTAACCGCCGCATTAATTTTTTCATCTATACCTGGTGCCTCTCCTTCTGCCTGTGCAAAAATTAGAATTGGTGCCAGCATACTGGCCAGAAAAGCTATGAGGGTTTTTCTCATGGTCGTGTTTTGTTTTATGAATAGCAAGAATTCCGGATTCATTAAACCCTGAAATCCAGAGAGAATGTTCGCGTAAAAAAAGGAAAGATATTTCGATAATTTGAATTTAATCAAAAGAATGCCACAAAATACTATTTTTGATCTTGCCTGATTTGCCAATAACAATTTTTTCACCCACTGTAATGACACAGAAAGAGGAGGAGGTTTAAGCCTCTTGCCGAATTTCAAATCTTAACATGTCCCTCCCCAAACAAACGAATGATCAAGCCTTGATGAAAGCGCTCTCTGAAGGACAGGAGCTGGCTATGGAACAGATCTTCCGGATGTATTACGTGGGCATTTGTCAGGCCTCCTACAGAATTTTACCCGATCCGGCTGTCGCCGAAGACCTGGCGCAGGATGTTTTGCTGGAACTATGGCGTAGGCGCGACGAATTGCGTATTACCGGATCAATTTCTGCCTATTTAAGGCGGGCAGTTGTAAATCGTACCTTAAATTACATCCGGGATCAACGACTAAACCTCATGGATGGCGAAGATGCCCTGCAAGAGACAGAAGGAGAGGAGGCAGTAGCTTCCGTTCTGCTGGAATCTAAAGAGTTGCAGGAAAAAATTGATGAGGCCATCGAAAACCTGCCTGATCGTTGTCGGCTGGTATTCGTTTTGAGTCGATTTGAGGATTTATCTTATGCAGAAATCGGAGAGAAATTGGATATTTCCGTGAAAACGGTTGAAAATCAAATTTCCAAAGCCCTTAAAATACTGAGAATAAGCCTCGCTCCCTTTGTAGATAAAAACCTGGGAATCGCTTTTTTCCTGTTTTTTATACTACTTGGATAGGGGTACCCGCTTTTTACCGTGTCTCTTTATTGAATAGGTTTTTTATGAACCACATTGATCGCATACTTCTACTACACAAACGTCTGACAGGCCGAATCACCGGTGCTGAACAGCGTGCACTTGACCATTTGATGAAATCAGGCGATAAGCAGGAAAAGGAAAATGAGGTAATCAGTCGAATCTGGGAGGCTAGCGGAAAGTATCCGAATCAGTTTCAACCAGATGTCGATAAAGCCTGGAATAGCTTCCAAACTAAGATGGCTGCCCAACCGGTACCTATGCGCCGTTCCCGGCGAAGTGCCTGGATACCAAGAGTGGCCGCAACGCTTGTATTGCTCGTTTCAGCCTGGTTTGGCTGGCAATATTTCAATTCAAATTCAATTTCTTACGCTACCGTATATACCGGCTCCGGAGAGCAGGAGCAAGTCGTGCTTTCCGATGGTTCCAGCGTGCGACTCGGAGAAAACTCCATGATTCGTTATCCGGAAACCTTTAAAGGAGATACCCGTCAGGTAGAACTGAACGGCATGGCCTTTTTTGAGGTGCAACCCGATCCGCAGCACCCTTTTCAGATTCAGGCTAATTTAGGACAGATCGAAGTGCTCGGCACCTCTTTTTTGGTACGCTCTTATCCGGCCGAACAAGTAGAAGAAGTCTTAGTAAAAACCGGACGCGTTGCTTATCAAATCCCCGGTCAGGAAGCACTTATTCTAACCGTTGGCGATAAGGCGATTGCCCGCACCGACAACCCGCTTGCCCAGCGTATTCAGGATGCTTCCTTTAATGACCTGGCCTGGTTTACCGGCGAGTTCCAGTTTAGTAACACGCCATTGACGGAGGTACTACACACCCTTGA
>JAGQWR010000037.1 GCA_020437105.1 Saprospiraceae bacterium | reverse complement strand
GCTTTGGGAAATGCAGGAAAAAATTAGACACTATTTCCGGGAGGGAAATACCTCAAACCCATCCCGAGCTATCGGGACAAACCCAAACTCTCCCGATAGCCATCGGGGCAAACTCACACTCACACTCACACTCACACTCAAACTACCTCCTCTCTGTCCTAAATCTGGCAAATAGGCCACTTCCTTGTCCAGGAAACCTGATTTTGAGTGAATTCCCCTATTTATATCAACCAGCCTTTGTATTTTTCCAATTGAAAGAGTTTCAGCCTTCCATTTAGGCTGTTTTTTACACCTCTTAGTGATTTGATCAGGCGACTGAAAACCCAATACCTATGCTCAGAAATTGTACCCTGTTATTTTTTAGTTTTTTAGTTTTTAGTTCTCCATTAACTGCAAAGCATATTATTGGTGGAGGCTGGACTTACGAATGTCTGGGCAATGGCACCTATGAGTTTACCCTGACCATGTATCGAGATTGCAGCGACCCAACCGGTGCTGGTTTTGATTTTAATGCGCCAGTTTCTATTTATAAAGGCAACGATCCCAATCCCTTGTCAACGATTCTGGTGCAGTTTGATTTTAATGTGGAGGATATTGAGCCGGATGTGGACAATCCCTGTGTGATCATTCCTCCGGGTGTTTGTGTAGAAAAAGGAGTTTACCAATTCCAATACACTTTTGCCGACTGGCCTTCACTGGAACCTTATACTATTTCTTACCAACGCTGTTGTCGGAATAGCACAATCTCCAATGTTGTCAACCCGGGGGATATAGGTGCTACTTTTACAATTGAGTTGACGACTCCGTCGATGGCTCTTTGCAATAATAGTCCGGTATTTGAAACCTTGCCTCCGACTGTTATTTGTGTTAATGAAGGCCTGGAATACCTGCATTCAGCAATTGATGTGGAAGGAGACCAACTGATTTACGAATTATGTGCCGCACTGGAAGGTGGCGGAATGGGAGGTGTTGCAGGAGGTAATGCCACAGCCTGTGATGGCGTTACACCAAATCCGGCTTGTCCACCGCCATATCAGTCTATAACATATCAGCCACCTTACAATCCCTTGAATCCATTGGGTGGAAATCCTCAAATTACTATTGATCCAAATACGGGGTTACTGACTGGTACTCCGGATTTGCAGGGCCAGTTTGTTGTAGGGGTTTGTGTTTATGAATATCGTAATGGGCAGCTGCTATCGGTCATCAGGCGGGAGTTTCAGTTTAATGTTGCTTATTGTGAACCTCTGGTTTTTGCCGATATTGAAGAAGATACGACCTATGCCAATATTCAGGTCGTTCAGTTTTGTCCTTATGAGGAAGTGTTTATAGAAAATAGCAGTATCCTAAATTCAGCTCAGGATGAATTTTATTGGGAGTTTACAATCGAGGATAGTTTATATACTTTTTCGGACTTTGAACCGACCATTGATTTACCGGGGCCGGGTATTTATCCGGGGCAGTTTGTTATTCTTCAGGATTTGGTTTGTGCAGACTCCATTGATGTTTGGATCGAGGTTTATCCGGAAACAGCAGCAGACTTTCAATTTGAATATGATACCTGTATTGCCGGTCCGGTGTTTTTTTCTGACCAGTCTGTTACAGACTCGGATGGCATAATAGACTGGTCCTGGGATTTTGATGACACTGAAATATCGGAATCGGCTTATCCGGTACACTTTTTTACGGACCCCGGCCTTTATGAGGTTCAGTTAATTGTAACAGACACGAATTATTGCCAGGCAGGAGTGCAAATTCCGGTAAGTTATTTTCCTGTTCCGGGCTTGATCCTGGTTTCTCCAAATGATACGTCAAGCTGCCCGCCAGCAACCATTATTTTTGAAAACCTGTCTGAACCCATTGACGAGACCTATAAAATTACCTGGGATTTTGGTGATGGTGGAATGGATACCCTGATTAGTCCGGAATATACATATGAGGAAGCCGGCATCTATTCTGTAAATCTAAATATCCTGTCGCCCATAGGTTGCGAAACAGATACGACTTTTGAAAACCTGATTCGGGTGAGTGAAATGCCCGTAGCTGATTTTATTTACAGTCCCCGAAATTTCTCCCAACTGGAACCGAATGTCCATCTGGAAGAAGTTTCTATAGATGCAGTTTTTTGGGATTGGTACATTGATTCTACCCGGATAGGCACAAAACCTGAAATCAACTACGTATTTCAGGATACCGGGTGGCATGATATTACGTTGATCGTCAATAATGCTGTTGGTTGCCTGGATACCCTTACAAGACGGGTGGATGTGGTACCCGAAATCCGATATTTTTTGCCGACCGCCTTTAGTCCGAACTACGATGATGTAAATGATTTCTTCGGACCAAACGGAATCTTTTTAGGAATTACGAACTACCAGATGGAAATTTGGAACAGGTGGGGCGAACGGGTATTCCAATCTACCGATATTGGTGAAATGTGGGATGGCCGAAAAAACGGGAGTGATCGGATATCTCCATCTGGCGTTTATTCCTGTATCGTGCGCTTTACCGGTCCTCGTGGGAAACCGTATGAATTCCAGACATATTTGACTTTATTAAGATAAAATGCGTATATTAGTAAGGAACAAGCGATGCGGACTATAATTTAGTTCGTTGTATCTTACATCTAAGAAGCAAAAAATAGCAAATCTCAATCATGTTGGGGTTTGCTATTTTTTTATTTAAACAAACGCTCATGAAAAAGCTAATTCTTTTGTCTTCCATGTTGTTCTCCACCTTTTTTACGCTTTCTGCGCAATCTACCTTTGGGGTGAAGGCTGGAGCAAACCTGTCTTATGTAATTGAAACTTCTAAAGAGGGGAACACAAGTTCTGATCAAAATGACCTGCTTCCCGGGGCACATATAGGCTTGTTTTATCAAACCTCCAGGACTTCGCCTATTGGATTTAGGGGAGAGGTGCTTTTTTCTATGAAGGGAGAACGCAAGGATTTTGTATTAGTTGGCGGGGATTTTGATAACATCAACTTTAATTATATCTCCGTGCCACTTTCTGTTATTTATACTCCGGCAGATCTGCTCGACCTGGAGTTGGGTGTAGAGCCCTCTTTTTTGGTTTCGGTGAAACCCGCTTCCCTGGAACCGGATAGTAAAATAGATGCCGGTGTATTTGCTGGTACGAGTGTCCACATCGGTAGTCAATTTAGCGTTGGTCTGCGCTATATTTTCGGCTTGCTCAATGTGTTTGAGATTGATGTTTCGGAAGGGGGAGTAGTTGTAGATCAGGTTCGATTGCGTAATAGATGCATTCAGCTTTGGGCCGGATTTAGTTTCTAGTGTAAAATAGTTCAACTTACGGGTTAGTCCACCAGGTCAAATCATTTTGAAAATAAACGAATGTTTGATTTCCGGATAAAGATTTTTTATTACCTTTGCCGAACTTTATTCAGACCATCTTAAGTAAAAGGAAAAGTCGCGATGGACGCTATCAAATTCGTAGAAGAACAACTATCTCGTGAAATGAGTTACCCTTCATTTCGCCCGGGAGATAATGTCAATGTAGATTACAAGATCATTGAAGGTGTCAAGGAAAGGATTCAGTCCTTCCGGGGCGATGTGATTCAGATCAACGGAAGTGGATCCACAAAAACCTTTACTGTTCGCAAAATGTCAAACGGGGTAGGAGTAGAACGGATTTTTCCTTTCGCTTCCCCGAATATTGTTGAAATCAAACTGCTTAAGCGCGGAAAGGTTCGTCGTGCAAAATTATTCTACCTGCGTGAGTTGGTAGGTAAGAAAGCTCGGATCAAAGAGCGTAAAATGGTTAAAAAATAACCTGAGCATAAAAAATAAAAAAATCCGTAAGTCTAACGATTTACGGATTTTTTTTTGTCTGAACCCGGGGCAAGCCGGGGTGGGTATAAATTTTGGAAACCAGGTACTAATTCAGGTTCTCTGAGGAAACCTTACGGAAATGGAGGTCAAAAGGGATTTCCCGTAGTACCATCGTTACATGCAACAGGGAATCATTGATTTCAAGAATCTCATAGTCTGCCGGCATACGCCCATCTAACTGTTTGAGGATGTTTCCGGAGAGTTCGTATTGAATTTCCTCCCGGCTTCCTGCCAGATTGGAAATCATTTTTCCTTCCGAATGAAATTCAAAGAAAGTAGTGTTCAGGGTTTCGGTGGCCTGACCGTTTCGTTTGGCTGAAACTAGGTCCCAATGACCCTGAAGTATTTCCGGGGAAATCTCATTACCCTCAGGTTCATTACTGGTGCAAGCAACAAACGAAATACTAAGCGTGAAAAGAAGCAACTTTACGCGGAACATTTGTAATTGTTGAGGTTAAACGAATTGACATATCTTACGGTTAAAATGTGCCAAGCGGGAGAAAATGTTGACTCATCTTGTAAAACAGTCCAAATCCGCGTAAAGGTAAGAAATAAGATCTTGCCTTTTTTAAGCCTCTTGCAATTCCAAAACAGTAATTTCAGGAAGGATGCCAACACGACCGGGATAGCCCAGATATCCGAGTCCACGGTTTACATACAGGTACTGATTGGCTTCCTTGTAAAGACCTGCCCATTCTTTGTAAACATATTTAATCGGACTCCATTTTATCCATCCGGGAATCTCAATACCAAATTGCATGCCGTGGGTATGGCCGGATAAGGTCAGGGCTATATCCTGATACTCAGGAAGAATCACCTGATCCATCCAATGCGATGGGTCATGCGATAGCAGAATCTTTAAATCAGCTTCGGATGCTTGTCCATAAGCCGTTTTTAAATCTCCATATTTGGGAAATCGGGGATGAGCAGAATAATTTTCTACCCCAATGACTCCGATATTATGTCCATTTACCGGTACCAGGGCACTTTCATTTCGGAGCAACTGCCAACCTAATCGACGGTGGATGTCGTAGAGGTTTTCCATGTTGGCTGTTTTTTCTGCTGGAGAATCCCACTGAACGTAATCGCCATAATCGTGGTTTCCCAGAACAGAATATACCCCATATTTTGCACGAATTTTATCAAAAACATCTACGTAGTCCATGGCTTCCTCTGATCGATAATTGACCAGGTCACCAGTAAAGAAAACCAGATCGGCCTCCTCCTCATTGATCAGATCTACGGCTTTTCGAACAGGCTCCGTATCTGTAAAACTTCCGGAGTGGATGTCTGAAATCTGAATGACTTTCAATCCCTTCAAATTAAGGGGCAACCCGCTTATTCGCACAATTTCCCGTCTGACCTGATATCTGTATCTGTTGCGTATGATTCCATAACTTAGAGAACCCAAGGGAATAGCTCCAATGATCAATGCCAACTGAGCCATAAAGCGCGAACGCCCCTTATCGAATTTAACCGGCCCGGCAATACCTTCATATGCTTTAAAAAGTAGGCGCCGCAGATCGTCCACCAACAAAATAACCGCCACAAAAAATTTAGCCAGGTAAAAGATGAAAATAAAGGCTCTTACTATACTTACCAGTCCCTTACTCCAGTTATCAATTACTCCTGCCTGCGCGGCAAGCATATACCCGATAGCTATGACAGGTACACTCCAATACAGCACGAAAATCCCCGTGCGAAGCCAGGCCGGCCAGTTTTGACCAATAAAACGGATTGCCTGAAAAGCATATATGTCCAGAAAAACAAGAAACCCAAAGAGTAGGAGGATGCGCATGCTACTAAGTTATACCTTCAAATGACCAACTAATAACAGAACAAGCTTCCAATTGGTTGGATTCCTTAGACGATTGCAATCTTTTTTAAGACAGAAAGATCTCTTTCTTTGTCAAGTGAACCAAAAAGAGGGATCTTGGCGTTGAGAAACTGAAAAGTAATACCGATGTACCAACGCTTTTTTATACTTCTGATCTGCTTCCTGCTTTCCTCGCCCATATTATCCGGGCAACGGGATTTTTACGATTCATTCACTTTTACAAGAGCCGATTCTTTGCGCGGAATGCTTAGCCCCGAACGAAGTTGCTTCGATGTTACTTATTATGCGCTGGATATTCGGGTAGAACCAGACAAACGATTCATCAGTGGTTTTGTGGATGTTGCCTACACGGTTGTCGAAGACTTTACCCGACTGCAATTGGATCTCTTTGCCAATATGGACATCGAAAAGATCGAGTATAAAGGGAAGAAGCTTCATTACTCGCGCGAATTTCAAGCCGTATTCGTTGATCTTCCGGCTCAAAAGAAAGGACAACACGGAAAAATAAGAGTATATTATCACGGTCAGCCTCAGCGGGCCGTAAATGCGCCTTGGGATGGTGGTTTTGTTTGGAAAACAGATCTTAATGCAAATGATTGGATCGCGGTGGCCTGTGAAGGAGACGGCGCTTCGCTGTGGTGGCCAACCAAGGATCACCTCTCAGACGAACCCGATAGTGTCTCTATAACGGTGAGCGTGCCCGATCCTTTAGTATGCGTCAGTAATGGTCAACTGCTGTCTGCAAAGAGCGATCCCAAACATTTAGGATATACCCGATATCACTGGTTTGTCTCTTATCCGATCAACAATTATAATATTACCCTCAACATTGGGGATTATGTCCATTTTGCCGACGTGTATGAATCAGCAGACGGCGATCAGCTGGATTTGGATTTTTATGTGCTTTCCTATAATCTCGAACGTGCAAAAACACACTTCCGACAGGTGAATCAGACGCTGGCCTGTTTTGAAAACTACTTTGGCAAATACCCCTTTTGGAATGATGGTTTTGGAATGGTGGAAACGCCCTATCTGGGTATGGAGCATCAGGGTGCTATTGCCTATGGAAATAATTATATGCGGGGATACCTGGGGGCTATGATTCCTTCGGATATGAATTGGGATTATATAATTGTACATGAAACCGGCCACGAATATTTTGGTAATAGCATTAGTATTGGCGATTTATCTGAAATGTGGATTCATGAGTCCTTTACCACCTACATGGAGGCACTTTTTGTGGAATGTAGCTATAGTTACCAGGATGCCATTCGATATCTGGAAGGGCAAAAACCTTTTATAATCAATGCCCAGCCTATTTTAGGTCCCATGGGCGTCAACTGGGAAAAATGGAGTTCCAGCGATCATTATTTTAAGGGTAGCTGGGTTTTGCATACACTTCGGCATGCCATTAATGACGACGTGTTGTGGTTTGATCTTCTTCGGGGGTTTTATGATAAACATGTGCGCTCCATTGTGACTACGGAAGATTTTATAAGCTATGTAAATGAGGCCACCGGAAAAGATTTTCGACCCTTTTTTGAACAATACCTCTGGTATTCTAATCCGCCGACCCTGGTTTATCGCCTCACCGAGATAGAGCATGACCTGGTAGTTGAGTACAAATGGCTGGCCGATGTCTCAGATTTTAATATGCCCGTTCGAATCGGGATCCCCAGCCGTACCCAAATGGTTACACCTAATACAAAAGCATTTCAAAAACTGCTCTTACCCAATTGTAGAATAGAGGATTTTTACATTGCGACCGACCGGTTTTATATTCGTACAAAGAAAGAATAGCAGGCCTTGTCATGTGTTTATTTCAATAATTTCAACTCCTTATTATGTCGATCGACAATTTTGGAATGAGTGGTTTGTCTTCGGAGCAGGTGTTGGAATCCAGGCAAAAATTCGGTGACAACCAGATTTATTATAAAAAACACAGTGGTTTTCTGGATGGCCTGAAGAGTTTAGCAAAAGAACCCATGATCCTGCTGTTGTTGGTTGCAGCCACGATCTACTTTGTCAGCGGAAACCAAAGCGAAGGAATCTTTATGGTCCTGGCAATAATTTTGGTCGCTTCCATTTCGCTGTTCCAGGATTCCAGAAGTCGTAACGCGCTGGAAAAGCTTAAAGCCTATTCACAGCCAAATTGCAAAGTCATCCGAAACGGGGAAATTGTAGAAATTAAGGTCAGGGATCTGGTTGTCGGAGATAAGCTGGTGGTGGAGGAGGGAATTACGATCCCCGCGGATGGTACTATCATCCATTCTAATGATTTTTCTGCTAATGAATCGGTATTAACCGGCGAGTCGCTTTCCGTTTATAAGGATGCAGAAAGCGTCGATAATGCCATTTTTCGGGGTACGACCGTTTCTACCGGATTAGCCGTAGCCACTGTTACGAAGATCGGAAATGCAACCAAAATCGGGCAGGTCGGTGAAAGTCTGGATCGGATCACGGAGGAGAAAACACCTCTTGAAATCCAGATCAGCGATTTTGTTAAAAAAATGGTGATTGCCGGGGCAGGCATCTTCCTCATTGTATGGGCGATCAATTATTATCGCAGCCTGGATTTACTCGCCAGTTTAATTAATGCCCTCACCCTGGCTATGAGTATCCTTCCTGAAGAAATTCCGGTAGCATTTACCACCTTCATGGCGCTTGGTGCCTGGCGATTAATGAAAATGGGCGTGGTGGTAAAACAAATGAAAACGGTTGAAACACTGGGAAGTGCTACCGTAATATGTACGGATAAAACGGGCACCATCACCGAAAATAAGATGGAGCTGGCAAAGCTTTATGTGCACAAGACGCAGGCCCTTAGCAGCCTGGAAGGTGTGTTGAAACCGGAAGAAAATGAATTGATTCGGATGGCCATGTGGGCAAGTGAGCCTATTCCGTTTGATCCAATGGAGCTGGCCCTGCACAGGGCCTATGAGGCAGGCACTTCTGATGATGAACGGGCATACTACCACATGGTACATGAATATCCCTTGGGTGGTAAGCCCCCTATGATGACCCATGTTTTTGAAAATGCAACGGGTAACCGGATTGTCGCAGCGAAAGGTGCGCCGGAAGCTATTATTAATATTTCCGGTTTAACAGAAGGAGAAAAAACACAGATTCAGGAGGCCATTAAAACCCTTGCATCGCAGGGCTACCGGGTTCTGGGTGTAGCCGAAGCATCCTTTACCGGAAACAATTTTCCGGCTCAACAGCAGGATTTTCAATTTTCGTTTAAAGGAATTGTAGCCTTTTATGATCCGCCAAAGAAAAACATCCGGGCTGTTTTTGATGCCTTTCATGCAGCGGGCATTGCTGTTAAAATAATTACAGGCGATAATGCCGAAACCACCACTGCCATTGCCAAACAAATTGGATTTAACGGGTATGAAAAAAGCCTGACGGGTGATGTATTGATGGCCCTGTCGGAGGAGGAACTGAAAGAAAAAGTGGCGGCCACCAATATTTTCACCAGAATGTTTCCGGAGGCAAAATTGAAAATAATAAATGCCCTAAAAGCCGGTAATGAAATTGTGGCCATGACAGGAGACGGGGTCAATGACGGACCGGCGCTTAAAGCTGCTCATATTGGGATTGCAATGGGAAAAAAAGGGACCGAGGTAGCAAAAGAAGCGGCCTCTTTGGTGCTGTTGGAGGATGATTTATCAAAAATGGTGGATGCAATTGCCATGGGTCGAAGAATATATACAAATCTGAAGAAGGCGATTCAATACATTATTTCTATCCATATTCCCATCATATTGATTGTGTTTATTCCGCTGGCTCTGGGATGGATTTTTCCAAATATTTTTTCGCCGAGCCATGTCATTCTCTTGGAATTAATCATGGGGCCAACCTGTTCGATTATTTATGAAAATGAACCCATGGAGAACGGGATAATGTCACAGAAACCGCGACCATTCAAGGAGACATTTTTTAACCGGGATGAACTGATTACCAGTATTATTCAGGGTTTGGTTATAACAATTGGAACTTTGTTTATATACCAATATGCAGTTGGTGCAGGTTATAATGAAACGACAACCCGGACGATGGTCTTTTCTACGCTGATTGCCGCAAATATTTTTCTGACACTTGGCAATCGCTCCTTTATTTCCTCCGTGTTTACCACTCTCAAGTACAAAAACAACCTGGTCTTGTTGATTATTGGCTTAACGATCGTAATTACGGGCTTACTCCTTTTTGTGAGGCCGTTGACCACTTTTTTTGAGTTTGAACCCCTTACTGCTGTCCAGATTTTAATTTGTGCGGGTACCGGTTGTTTATCAGTTATTTGGTATGAATTGGTCAAATGGCGCAAAAGAAAGAATATAGAATAGCGCTGCCTATGAAAAATTACAGAGATTCCGGGGCCGTCGGAGCCCTGCTGGATGAATACGAACGTGCTGTAGAGGAATTAAAGATACTGATCGGTACAGTCAATTCGGAAGAATTAAAGGCCCTGGTGGATAAAGAAACGCCGGATATGGATTGTCGGTCTATTCAAACAATTCTGACACACGTCGTACGAGCAGCAAATTGTTACGTGCTTGAAATACGAAAATCTTTAGGCGAAGAAATAAGTCTTCCTGCCAGAGTGTATTATAATAGTATTCCGGAGTATCTCAACGCACTAAACGACCTTTTTCAGTTTACAGAAAAGTTGTTTCTGGATTATCCCCTCCTCAAACTGGAAGAGCCTGACCCCCAACAGAAGATCGTAGTAAGTTGGGGACAATCCTATGACGTTGAACAATTAATCGAACATGCTATTGTACACATTCTTCGACATCGACGACAAATTGAACGCTTTTTGATCAGGCTTCGGAATTAGGGAGTTTTAATTACCAATCAGAAATATTGCTTCTGGTTCTGCGACCGAATCCATCTGAGCCACCGGCACCCTGGCTTTCGCCGAAAGGGTTTTGGTTGGCATCCTGATACAAGACATCCTGCCAGTTGGGATTACTCACTTCTCCGGTAGCGGTAGAATGGAGCAGGCGGTAATCGCCGGAAGCAAGGCTTGCATTATAGAAAATGAATTTAACATTGTTCTGCGCCGTAGCAGGGAAGTGGTAATATGACCATACTTCATAGGGTGGAGCAACCGGGTCATTCATTTCAGACACAATATCATCCGGTGCACCGTACTTAAGATAGGTATAGCCGCGATCTGATTCGAATCCATGGCCCAGGCCGGAGTAGAAGGTTTGATCCACTGCGCGAGCTACCTGCATATACTCCTCATAGGCCAACTCCGGCTTATTTGGATTGATCCGTACATAATAGGAGAAAAGATACAGACGCTGGGCATCCAAATCCTTATTTTTTACTAATTCATTTAGCAAAATACCATCGGTATCATCGACTTTTGGCGTGAGTGCCCTGATACTATATTCCAGCTCTTCGGCACTTAAATTCATTACAAATTCATCTTCCAGTCCGGTGGAACTGATTTCCTCCGGATTGGCATTCAAAAATGGATTTGCCCGGGTGAAATCTACACTTTGCCGGCTCAATAATTCCTGAACCCGATTCCGAACTTCAATAACCAGGCGGTAATTCCCGGAGGCAAGTTCTTTAATATCCATTTGCAGCAACAATACATTAACAGCCTCTGGAGACCGGCGTTTATGGCCGATTAAAACCGTTTCGCTTTGCCCCTGGCCATTGATGCGTTCAATAGAATAGCTCACGACAAAATCTTCTCCAATTACCCGGTCTGCATTGTAGATTTCATGGTAATACATCAACTTGTCGGCGTACTTACCATAAAAGTTAAAGGGCAAAGGCAGGAGGAAGTAGCCATTTTTAGTGAATGGGGTCGATTCGGTGGTCTGGCCAAAGGCCTGCAAAAGCTGGATATCAGATTGCAGCAGTGCTGGTCCGGAGAAATTCATTTCTACCGGAAATCTTTCTGAAAAGTGATTCTCTTCATTGATTTTGTCCTCAATAATAACCTCCATTTCATAGTTCCCATCAGGGAGAAGATATCGCTTGAGGTCTTGGAAATCAATTGGATGTGTTGCTTTCGGACTGTGAAGTTGTACCCGGTCAAACTTGATAATCTCTCCATTTTTTCTGAAGATAACAGCAATATCCACGGTAGCCTGGGCATGGGTTGAATCAAGCAATTCCCAACCAACCGTTTCACCAATAATATTTAAGTAAACTTCTATATAATTTTGATCTGGCCCCTTAAAACGACCGTACGTAACGCTTGCATCCATCGCATCCAACATGCTAACAGACAGCAATCCGAAACATAAAATGAGAATTCGTTGTTTCATAACCGAGTGATTTGATAGTGAAGATACGGAATTTTAGAGGTGATTTGGCTTCAGACTTTTTGATAAGTCAGGTTTTTGATTGCCAATAGTGCAAATTTGTATCTTTGGCGACCAGCTCTAAAAAGTCTGCCGGATATATTTCCTACTACTACAAAGATTTAAGGAATGCGACCACTTTGTACCTTGCTTTTTCTGTGCCTTTTTGGCACCCTACAGGCTCAATCTGTTGATCCGACTACACTCTCTCCCAGCTTATTGCAACGGATAACCTCTGACCCGCAGGCAGAACAGGATTTTTATATCCTGTTAGCTGATCGGGTGGACGTTGTTAGTATGGGGCAGCAGTTTCATCAACAGCGGACACCGCTAAAAGATCGGGTCTATCAGGTCATAACCAGTTTGCAGGAAAAAGCCCACCAAACCCAGGGGCCAATATTGACTTATTTAAACAATCACCCTGAAGTTACACCCGGCTCCATCAAACCATTTTGGGTGAATAACGTGATTTATTTGAGTGGTTCTGCTAAGTTGATCGCTGATTTGAGTCATTTTCCCGAAATCGAATTACTGGACTGGGATAGTCCGGTAGAACTGGTTGCCAGTACCTCCGAATCCACCTTAGCGCCCACTTTTCAGCCTAATGGGGTAGAACCCGGATTAGATGATATCAATGCCCGCGCTATGTGGGAAAAAGGCTATACCGGTTACGGCAGGATCAGCTTTACAAGCGATACAGGTGTAAATCCGGAACACCCGGCGCTGAGCTCCAAATACCGGGGAATATACGCCAGTAATGATGAAAGTTTCTTTACCGGAGTCTATCCTTTTGATTGTGAAGATCATGGCACCCATGTAACGGGCACCATTGTCGGACTGGATCGAATGACCAACGATACGATAGGGGTTGCTTTTAATGCACAGTGGATTGGTGCTGCTTCCATCGTCTGCAACTATCCGGGAGCGGGAACCATTGAAGCCTTTCAATGGGCATTGAATCCGGACGGCAACATCAATACCATCGATGATATGCCGGATGTGATTAATAACTCCTGGTATAATCCAAATGTTGATGATGATTGTGTCAACTCCTATGTAGGCGTCTTGAATGCACTGGATGCTGCCGGTGTGGCGGTTATTTTTTCGGCAGGAAATGCAGGGCCTGGTCCGATGACAATAACCCCTCCGCATAATATTAATACGGATTTGGTCAACTCCTTTACCGTTGGAGCGCTTAGCGGCAATACCTCTACCTATCCAATTGCTGATTTCTCCAGTCGCGGACCATCCGTTTGTGGTGGGGTAGGATCTATTTTGATCAAGCCAGAGGTTTCTGCACCGGGTGTATCGGTCAGATCTTGTTTGCCTGGCGGCGGATATGGTTTGAAATCGGGTACCTCCATGGCAGCGCCCCATGTATCCGGAGCCGTACTTTTACTCAAAGAAGCATTTCCGGATATTAGTGGCACAGATATAAAACTTGCCCTTTATTTCACATGTACGGATCTGGGCGATCCCGGAGAAGACAATGATTATGGGATGGGGCTAATCAATGTAGGCGCAGCATTTGATTATCTGGTAAATCAGGGCTTTACGCCGGTAGATCCGTCAGTAGCCCTCGACTTGCTGCTCGTAAACATGGAATCGGAGGATATTTTTTGCCATGATGAACTCATGCAGCCGGAGATCGTTGTGGAAAATGCAGGTACCGAAACCATCAATAGTTTTAAAGTACAATACTACTGTAATAATGGTCCGACATATTCTTATGACTGGAGTGGAATCCTTCAACCAGGCGAGCGCCAGATCATTCAACTACCTGGCCAACCAATAGAACTGAATGCTGTATGGATTTATGCGGAAGTGCTGGATCCAAATGACCAGGATGAAGAGCGCCCCCTCAATAATAAATTGCGGAAAGCGATTACTGTTTTTGATAAGGATCCGCTTATTGCCATTCCTATGGAAACAGGTGCCGGTTCCTTCTGTGAGGACCAGCCTGCTTTTTTACGTGCTGAAACCGATGGCCCGGGAGTTCCTACCTTCGAATGGTTTGATAATCCTGGTACCAATTCGCCTGTTTTTGTAGGGGATGTTTTTGAAACGCCACTACTTACCGAGGCTACCACCTATTATGTTAATGCCTTTTATTCCGCGAAAGTGGGTCCGGGATTTACTTTAGGAGAAACCGATGTTATTGGTGGAGAAGCAGATGGGGAAGGCCTGCGTTTTACGGCACATGTACCTTTTAAACTCTATTCTGTTTTAATAAACGCCCCAACCACCGGACCGCGGATTATTGAATTGCGTGAAGCGGATGGTAGTCTGCTGGCAACACGTTTTGTTCAAATTACAGAAGTAGGGGTCAGTCGGGTAGTGCTGGATATAAATGTCCCCAAAGGCCAAAATCACGTGCTGATAGTTGGAGTAGGTTTGCCTTTTGCACATAATAATACGGGTGCCAACTACCCATACGAAATTGAAAATTATGTAGAAATCACCCGAAGTTTGACACCTTTTGGAACCACTACGCAGGGATATTATTTTTTCTATGACTGGGAAATTGAGATCGATGAGCCCTGTGGCAGGACCGCGATTGTGGTAGAACCGCAAGGCGGAGGGATGGCACCGGATGCCTTGTTTTCTGTGAGTGCCGGGGAGGTGAATTTGGGAGAAACAGTTTCCTTCGACAATACAACAGCAAATGCAAGTGATTGGCTCTGGGTGTTTGGAGATGGCGCAACAAGTACCGAGGAAAACCCAAGCCATGCTTTTAACGAACCGGGTTTATACACCATTAGCCTGAGTGCTTCCGGAGCAGATGGTTGTACCGATGTGGCGTATCAGGTGGTAAACGTATTAGCGCCAATTTCATCGGTAGAATCTCAATTGTTTGAATCGATGGAAATCACACTATTTCCAAATCCGGCCAATGACCAGCTTGTTTTGGAAGTACAGGGTGAATTGCCTGCCGAAACAAATTACCTGATCTATGATGCTTTAGGCAAGACAATAAGCAGTGGATCTGTTTCTGCTGCTCGTACAGCGTTTAGCATAGCCGATCTGGGCAATGGCTTCTATTTTATAGAGATTCGGGCTGGTGAAAGTCAGTTGGTACGCAAATTTGTGGTGCAGCACTAATGTTTCAAATTGATCGATCAAACTGGGGGAATTGGGAAGTACTGAGGCTTTCCGATTCCTCCGGTAATTCAATTGTGATTGCTCCCGCCCGTGGAGCCTGTTTATTAGACCTTTCCTTTAATGGAAGGCATCTATTGCGTTCTTACCAGAATGAAGCTGAGCTAAGTAGCCTGGATTGGATGCGCTCGGCCTTGCTTTTTCCTTTTCCGAATCGAATGAAAGATGGGCAGTATCAGTGGCATGGACAGCAGTATCAATTTCCGATAAACGAACCGGCCCGCAACAATGCCCTGCATGGTTTTGGCGGATCTGCTTTTTTCAAAACCAGGTACATCCAACTGGGAGAAACAGAAGCATGTGTTTGTCTGGTGTATCGCCATACACCAACAGATTCGTATCCCTTTCCATTTTTGGCATCTGTGACTTATCGTATCCAGACCATCGGGCAATTTGATCTGGAGTTTAAAGTTGAAAATCTTCATTCAACTTCTATCCCTTTTGCCTGGGGTTGGCATCCCTATTTTCAACTTCAGCCAGATGCAGATTTGTGTTCCCTGCAATTGCCGGCTTGCAAATTAGTAGAAGTAACCGACCAAATGTTGCCCAACGGAAAACGATCCGATTTCAATCAATTTGAAAAGCCGGCCAGCCTAAAAGGACAGGAATTGGATCATTGTTTCGCATTCTCCGAATCGGCCCGGGCTGTTACGCTTTTCAGCGAAAAAAGTCGATTGGAAATTTACCCCCTGGCCGGTCAGGCAGTTTTCCCCTTCTTTCAGGTCTTTATCCCGCCAGATCGGCAGAGTGTGGCACTGGAACCTATGACCGCAAATATTGACGCTTTTCATAATAGGCAGGGGCTCTGGGAAATAAAACCGGGTGAGTCTAAATATACCGGTGCTACGGTAGCTTGTTACCCTGTTTAAACCTACATTCTGCTCGTTGAGCTTTTCTATTTTTCCGTTCGGCGGCTTCAATTCTGATAATTGATAGTATTTCAGTATTTTGCTTTCCAATTCTTTTGTGGAGGCCATAGAAAGATTTGTTTCTCAGGCATGCAGCAATTTTTCCTATTTCGGCCTCTTACAAAGGTAATAGCGATAAATATCCCCAATACCAAATAGCATTCTTCCCGAATATGAAAAATCCGGGGATCAGGTTTAACGGCCTGATTGGAAGTCTATTTGCAATGTTTTATCTACCGGCAACTAAGCACACTTATGAAAAAAAAATTTACACCACTCTGGATTCCCTTTTTCCTGTTAATTCTTCCGACCCAATTTGCTTTCAAAGCAACCGACTTTACCCAACTTTCCGGTCCGATCATTACGCTGGAAAGCGACGCAGAACGCCATTGGGTTAAACTGGAAGGGCCCCAAACCGTAATTACATTTTGCGGGTTGGAAGCAGGTGCTTCCTACCATATTCAGATTGCACAAACGACAACAGGCGTAGCCTGTATGCCCAGTTTAAAGGCCAACCCTATGTATATGGGTGATGGAGAATTACTCGGCCCGTTCGGATCCGGGATCCTTATGAAGGCAACATCCAATTGTCTGTCAGTCCGGGCACATGTCGATTCGGATATTTGTCCGAATCCGAAAGGCGATGTGATGATATCCATTGCCCGGCAAGACGGACTTCCACCGGTTTCGACTGGTTTTGCGCCGGCTATTTCGACTGTACCTGGTGTACCTGTGAATGTTCTGGTAGAAGATTTTTTGATTGGAGGAGATTGTTTTGACATTAGTGGAATTTCCTCCTCCGGTTCAAACGTACAACACGGAACCTTCACGAATGGCAGTACCTCCATCGGGTTTAATTCCGGAATTGTGCTCTCCAGCGGTAATATTTCCGTAGCAACAGGCCCAAACAACCAAACGGGAGCCTCAACCGACGAACCCAACTCTGCCACAGACGTTGACCTGGCAGCTATCGTTGGTGCCGGCGTACTAAATGATGTGGCCAAGATTGAATTTGATATCACTCCAACCATTGATACCATCCGATTTAACTATGTCTTTGCTTCAGAAGAATATTGCGATTATACCAACTCCGCATTTAATGATGTTTTTGGATTCTTTATCAGTGGTCCCGGAATTTCCGGCCCCTATTCCAATGGAGCCATAAATATTGCGGTTATCCCGGGAACAACTACACCCGTTACCATTAATAATGTAAACCATACCTCGAATGCAGCTTATTATGTCGGAAATATTCCGGCTGGCAGCGGGCAATTGAGTAATCCCAATTGTGCCGGACACCCGATCTCCGGGCCTCCGGCAACGGCCGATTGCCAGTTTGACGGTTTTACTACCGTACTTACAGCAGAGGCAGTTGTCATTCCATGTAGTACCTACCATATCAAACTTGCTATTGCCGACGTGTTGGATGGAATCTTTGACTCGGCTGTATTTTTTGAAGAAAATAGTCTGGATGTAGGTGGTGAAACGAAAGTGGAAGCAGTAGGTACAATAGCCGGAACCAATATTGTTTACGAAGGCTGTACTGGTGCTTATTTTGAGTTTATTCGGGATGATCCGGGTGATGTTTCCCAGCCACAAACAATTACTTATGTCATTTCAGTTGCCAGTACAGCAACTGGTGGCGGCGTAGATTATATCAGCTTTCCGGTAACGGTGACAATTCCTGCCGGTCAGGTATCTGTCCAGGTTCCGGTAGATGTGATTTCCGATGGTATTCCGGAAGGCGCCGAGTCCATTATTCTGGAGCTTGATTCACCCTGTACCTGTAATACGAGTACCATAGAAATGATCATCCAGGATCCGCCCATGCTGACCACGCCACTGGCGGATGTCACGATATGCGAGGGCGATGGTCCGGTGAATCTTAATGGTACTGCCTCCGGCGGAATTCCGCCCTTTACGTACTCCTGGAGCACGGGATCCGGGTCGCCGGGGATTTCTGTAAATCCGGCATCCGATCAAACTTATTATGTGACCATAACAGATGATTGCGGCAATACGACCCAGGATTCTGCCACGGTTTTTGTCCTGCCGATGCCAACAGCAGATATTTCCGGTTCCGGTACAATTTGTGCCAATGGAGGCGGACCCGCAACGATTGATCTGTCAATTAGCTTCACAGGCACAGGGCCCTGGCAATTTGTCTATTCTATTAACGGGGTACCACAGGCGCCCATTAATACATTAGATAATCCTTATATCCTTACAGTGGATGCCAGTGCTACCTATAGTCTGGTTTCTGTGGTTTCGAGTGGTGGCGGTGGCTGTCCGGGAACAGTAAGTGGGGATATACAAGTGACAGAGATCAATCTTTTTCCCAACCTGACCCCCTTCAGTCCGCTTTGTAATGGCGATGCAAATGGAGCCATAACGCTCACCGTTTCCGGAGGCGATCCAGCCTATTCCTATCAATGGAGTAATGGGGCCGGGTCAAATCAGAATCCGACAAACCTGCCTGCCGGCACTTACTCCGTTACCGTCACTGATGCAAATGGCTGTACTGAAACAGCCAGCGTTTCTATTACAGATCCTCCTCTATTAGATGCCACAATCAATAATACACAAGACGTAGATTGCAATAACCCCGCGGGTAGTATTAACCTGTCTGTTACCGGTGGAACGCCAAATTATAATTACAATTGGAGTAATGGTACTTCCGGCGCTAATGCCGGTAACCTCCCACCCGGCACCTATGATGTAACGGTGACTGACTCACATGGCTGTATGGATGTCGCTACTGCCACAATTGGTGAAAATATTACACCGCCAAATGCTGCTGCAGCTACCAATGGCTTGCTTACCTGCGATGAAACAACAATTGACCTTAGTGGAAACGGGTCCAGTACCGGTGGCCCATATACCTATAACTGGAGTGGTCCCGGAATAGTATCCGGCGGCACGACTCTGGATCCGGTTGTAAATGCCCCCGGCACCTATACAATCACCGTAACCAATACAGATAATGGCTGTACCGAAACAGCAACCGTAAATGTGGGGCAGGATATTACCCCACCGGTGGCTGTCGGAAATGCACCTGCTATTACCTGTACGAATCCGTCTGTTATAATCAACGGTAATGGATCAAGTACCGGTGTTGATTTTAGTTATAATTGGACGGGCCCGGGAATTCTTTCGGGTGGGAATACCCTGAATCCGGAAGTGGATCAGCCTGGTACCTATACTTTGACGGTGACCAGTTCAGCAAACGGCTGCGAATCTACCGTAAATGTTAATGTGCCTGATGATACAGCTCCCCCAACTGTTCAGGCCACAGGTGGTACGCTTACCTGTACGGTTACCAATCTATTCATTAACGGTAATGGCACCGCTATCGGACCCGAGTATAGTTATAACTGGACCACCGCTAACGGAAATATTGTATCCGGCGGTTCGACCCTGAATCCACTTGTTGACGCACCGGGAACTTATACTTTGGATGTACTGGATTCTTCCAACGGTTGTGAAAATTCCATTTCAGTAACAATCGGGCTGGACAATGCAGCGCCCTTTGTGGATGCCGGACCACCTGCAGAAATCAATTGCGCCAACACCAGCGTAACCCTTAATGGTTCCAGTACGCCTTCCGGACCAGGGGCAAGTTACACCTGGTCAACAAGCAATGGTCAGATTGCCGGTGGCGGGAATACGGCCAATGCGACGGTTGTAGAACCGGGTACTTATACACTTACGGTTACCAATCTGGCCAATGGTTGCGTTTCCTCAGATGAAGTGGTAGTAACAGAAGATGTTTCAGTACCGGTAGTTCAGATTGCTCCTGCTGATCTGATCAATTGTTATGTGCCGGAGATTACCCTGAACGGGAACGGAACAAGTACCGGAAATGAATTTTCATACTCCTGGATTACCGGAAACGGGAATATCGTATCCGGAGGGAATACCCTCAATCCGGTGGTGAATCAGGCTGGTGTATATACCCTGATTGTCAGCAACAGTGATAATTTCTGCTCGAATCAATTGTCCATTGTGGTGCCCGCAGATTTGGCCTTCCCTTTTGCCAATGCCGGCCCGCCTATGGAGATTACCTGTACGCAAACGGAACTGACACTTTTGGGCCTTGGTTCAAGTAGCGGACCGGAATATACCTACAATTGGACCACGCCAACCGGTAATATTATTTCAGGTGCTAATACGCCAACGCCTTTAGTGAATGAACCGGGGATTTATACTCTGACGGTTCTCAATACCCTGAACGGCTGTGAAAGTACGGCCGATGTGGCTGTTACCGTAGATGCAGCAGTGCCACAGGCAGATGCCGGTCCAAATCAGCAATTAGACTGTATCACCACAACTGTTGTACTGGATGGTTCCAATTCTACCGTAGGTGGAAGTGTGAGTTATCAATGGGTAACAAATGACGGTAATATTCTGGCTGGTGCCGGTAGCTTAACGCCGCTTGTAAATTCAGCCGGTACTTATGAGCTACAGGTAACGAATAGCGACAATGGCTGTGTAGCTATTTCTACGGCCATTGTTATAGAGGATAATCAAATTCCGCAGGTTGTCATCGTACCACCCGCGCAAATTAATTGTGATGAACCACTTTTGGTGCTCGATGCCTCCGGTTCCTCCACGCAAGGGGATTTGCAATACATATGGATTACCTCCAACGGCAATATTGTTTCCGGCCAGGGAACGCTTACACCAACGGTTGATGCCGGCGGACTTTATACCTTGAATATTATCAATAACGATAATTTCTGTACCAATTCTACTACCGTAAATGTTGTGGATGTAACAGACGATCCGATTATCGCTGTAGTGCCGCCGGAGACGTTAACCTGTGGAGTAACCACCGTTGATTTGGATGCTACCGGTTCGGAGTCCGGCCCTAACTTTAATACAGTCTGGACAACCAGCGACGGGAATATTGTCTCCGGATCAGGAGGCTTAAACCCAACCGTTGATCTGGCCGGTACCTATACACTTACGATTACCGATGTATCGAATAACTGTGTATCTACCACGGATGTAGTGGTGCCTGCAGATTTGGCACTTCCATTTGTAGATGCTGGTTTAACCAACCAATTGAATTGTGTTGTAGAAGAGCTATTTCTGAGCGGATCCGCTTCCGGCTCTCCGAATCTGGATATCCAATGGAGTACCGCAGATGGTAATATTGTATCGGGGAGCAGCGGATTAAATCCGGTCATTGATCAACCAGGTACTTATACCCTGGAAGTTCAAAACCTGGATAATGAATGTATCGCAAATGATGTGGTCGTCATTTCTCAGGATATTGAAGTTCCGGTGGTAGATGCCGGGCCGGGTTCTGAAATCAATTGCTACCAACTGTCCTATGATCTGGATGGTACAGCCTCTGATACGGGACCAAATTATCAATACCAATGGAGTACAGGTGATGGCACTATTAGTTCGGGGGGAACAACTCTGAATCCAACTGTCGAAGCCGGAGGTACCTATACCCTGACTATTATTAATACCAGTAACTTCTGTCAGGATTCTGCCAGTGTGGCTGTCGCCGAAGATTTGGCCTTGCCCCAGGCGGATGCAGGTGCGGATAATGTGATCAATTGTTATGCACTTGAACTCAATCTGGACGGTAGTGGTTCAGACCAGGGGCCAAATATGGAATACCAGTGGGAAACGCCTAATGGCAATATCCTTTCCGGAGCCGATTCGACCAATCCACTTATCGATCAACCAGGTAATTACTTACTCACCGTTACAAATACTGATAACGGATGTATCTCTGACGATCAGGTGGTGGTGGATATTAATCTCACTTTGCCAGTTGTGGATGCCGGACCAGGAGGTGAGTTGACCTGTACAAACAGTACCCTGCAACTTCAGGGTGTGGCGCAGGGTAATGTGGGCGCTTTTGAATACCAATGGCAAACTCCCAATGGAAATATTCTCAGTGGAGGAAATGGATTAGATCCGATTGTTGATGCTCCGGGCAATTACGTGTTGGTAGTCACCGATCTGGACAATGGTTGTTCGGAGAATGCTAATGTGGATGTTACCCAGGATGCGAATGTGCCGACAGCACTTGTTTCTCCGGATTCTGCACTTAACTGTGTCAATAATCTGGTTACCTTGGATGGTACATCTTCCACTCAGGGACCTTCCATATCTTTTGAATGGCAGGTATCTAATGGAGGAAATATTGTAAGTGGCGACAATACGCTGACGCCTCTTATTGATGCTCCCGGGCAATACACCTTAATTATTTCGGATTCCTCCAATGATTGTGTTGACCAAACGAGTCTGACCATTGTGCCAGATACTCTAAACCCGACTATTGTAGTCGTGCCACCCAATGTCCTGACCTGTGATTTGATCAGCCTGGATCTGTCCACGCAAGTCGTTTCCAGCTCGGGCGATATTAGTGTTTCCTGGGATACCCAGAATGGAAATATTGTAAGTGGGAATGATGGATTAGAGCCAACGGTTGATGCACCAGGTACCTATTCTGTTTTAATAATTGATAACCAAAATGGATGTAGTGAAACGGCCGAAGTAGATATACTGCAAGATGTGATTTATCCGGACTTGCAGATCGAAACGCCGCCTGTCCTAAATTGTAATGTTACTTCCCTGCCTTTGGAAGGGTCTTATGATAGTGGAGGCGTAGCAGTAAGCATTAATTGGGCTACCCTCGACGGAAATATCCTGATGGGAGATTCCACGCTGGGCCCCTTGGTTGATGCGCCGGGTACTTATACCCTCACTGTTGTCAATGAGATTAACGGTTGTGAATCCGAACTTTCTATTCCGGTAGAACAGGATATTGTCCTGCCAACAGTAGAGGCTGGTCCGCCGGATATTTTGAACTGCGATATAATTCAGGTTAATCTCAATGGTCAGGCTTCCTCACAGGGCGTAATCTATGATTATATATGGTCAACGCAGGATGGCAATATTCTGGGCGGCGCTTCCGGACTCAACCCGCTGGTTGATGAACCGGGAACCTATGTGCTCGAAATATTAAATACGGAAAATGGTTGTATCGCCTTTGACAGTACTCTGATTGATCAGGATATCCAACTTCCAATTGTGGATGCAGGCCCGCCTGGCTTACTCACTTGTTTGATAGAAGATTATCAGTTACAGGGAAGTGGTTCTTCCGGTTTGGAATTTGAATATTCCTGGAATACGCCAGATGGAAATATCCTGAATGGTGCCAATCTGCCCGACCCGCTCGTCGATGCGCCGGGTACTTATATTCTGGAAATTTTAAACAACAATAACGGTTGTGAAACATACGATACCGTGCAGGTTACGGAAGATGTATTACTGCCAGATGCCGTAGCACTGGACGCTGAAACCCTTACCTGTGTGTTGGTTTCTCAAACTCTTTCCGGTCAGGGTTCTTCACAAGGAGTAGATTTCTCTTATTCATGGACCACAACAGATGGTAATATTCTGAGTGGTGCAAATACCCTGGATCCGGAAATCAATGCTCCCGGTACCTATGTTATTGAAGTGACCGATCAGAGCAACGGTTGTGTGAATTCCGAAACAGTTGTGGTGGATCAGGATATTCTGGCTCCGGATGCGGATGCCGGTGGTCAGGCAACGCTTACCTGTACTGTGACCACCCTTTCTCTGGATGGTTCTGGTTCAAGTATTGGTCCGGATTATACTTATCTATGGAACACCCTTGACGGGAATATCCTTTCCGGAGCAACTTCGATTAGTCCACAGGTGGATGCGCCCGGAGTATATGAAATTCTCGTTTTGGATAATAGCAATGGTTGTGTCAATCAGGCCAGTGTGCAAATTGAGGAGGATGTTATTGATCCGGATGTTATAATTTCAGCTCCGGCTATATTAACCTGCGCGTTAACGAGTCAGACCCTGGACGCTTCGGCTTCCAGTCCTGGTACATATCAATGGACCACGGCAGATGGAAATATTCTATCGGGTGGCAACTCTCCAAATCCTGTAATCAATGCGCCGGGAACCTATAGCCTGGTAGTGGTAGATCCGGATAATGGATGTGATAATACCCTGGATATTGTCGTTGCTGAAAATGTTATTTATCCTACTGCAGAAGCCGGACCAGGAGCGGAGATCACTTGTTTGATTACCAGTTTAAATCTGAGTGGAGTAGCCAGTGGTAACGGCCCCGTTTTAGATATTCAATGGACGACCACGGATGGCAATATTGTATCCGGCGGAAATTCAGCGGATCCGGTCATAAATGCTCCTGGCACTTATCAAATCAGCGTCACGGATTTGGAAAATGGATGTATGACCACAGATTTGGTCGATGTGGTGGCTAATAATTTACCTCCTGTTGTAGCAGGTGCTGATCCGGAAATACTGACCTGTGTCGTGACAGAAGTGCAGCTTGATGGTAGTGATTCTGAAAACGGATCAGACATTGCTTACTTATGGAGTACTTCAAATGGCAGTATTACCAGCGATCCTACTGCTAATACAGTAACTGCGAATGCACCGGGCACCTATACATTCGTAGTAACGAACACCTACACAGGATGTACGGATGATATTATTATTCAGGTTGACCAGGATATTGTGGCTCCGATAGTTGATGCCGGTGAAGAATGGATTCTTCCCTGCGACCAGGATTTTGTAAGCCTGGATGGGACTGTCAATGCGGCAACCACCCAATTATCCTTTAATTGGAGTACGCAAGATGGTCAAATCGTTTCCGGTGCACAGAGTTTACAACCGAATGTAAGCCTGGGTGGGATTTATGAATTATTTGTTACTAACCTGGTAAATGGATGTACCTCATCTGATTTAACAGAAGTAATAGAGATTCGTCCGGAAGAAGCGCTTTGGGATCCGGCCTCTCCGGTTTGTGTGGATGATTTCGGAGTACTTGTGGCTATTGAGGTAGTAGGAGGCACGCCTCCATACGTGTATTCTATTGATGGAGGCAACTCCTTTAATACCAATAATGTATTTCTTCCGCTTGATCCAGGTACCTACGATGTGGTCGTTCAGGATGCTTTAGGATGTGAAATACTGGGTACCGAAACCATCTTCCAACCACAGGAAGTATTGGTTGATTTAGAGCCTCGGGTTGAATTACTTTTTGGCGACAGCTATCAATTGAATGCACTGACGAATTTGGTCCCCGGTCAAATCGGTTCCGTACAATGGAGCCCATCAACAGGATTGAGTTGTACAGATTGCCTGGACCCGGTGGCTACACCACTTGAAACGACCGAATATGAGGTGGTGATTACAGATATCAACGGATGTTTGGCAGAAGGCCGAATCTTATTGGTAGTAGATCGCACACCCGCTATCTACATTCCAAACGTGTTCAGTCCGGATACTGATGGAAATAATGATGTATTTATGATTTTTGCCAAGGATGGTACGGTACGAAATATTCAATCCTTCCTGGTATTCAGCCGTTGGGGCGAAACGGTCTTCCAGTATTATAATTTCGAACCCAATAACCCGGCCTATGGCTGGGATGGCAATCATAGAGGCGAGCCACTAAATCCAGCTGTATTTGCTTACTTCGCCATCATAGAATTTGAGGATGGGCGCGTTGAACTCTTTGAAGGAGATGTGACCCTGGTACGATAGATAAAACATGAGTCATCCCGAATTTTCGGGAT